>JAGHIA010000083.1 GCA_017887445.1 Fusicatenibacter sp. | reverse complement strand
CTGGAGCAGGACCCTGCGATCGATGTGTTCTACACCGACGAGGACAAGGTAACCACAGATCTGTCGGAGCATTTCCAGCCGCATCTGAAGCCGGACTTTAATCTGGATCTGCTCCGTTCCAACAATTATATCTGTCATTTTTTCGTGGCGCGCCGTACCATCGCCCTGGCGGTGGGAGGATTCCGTCCGGAATTTAACGGTGCGCAGGATTACGATTTTATTTTCCGCTGCACGGAGCAGGCGGAAAAGATTGCTCATATTCCGAGAATCCTGTATCACTGGCGGGTACACAGCGCGTCCACCGCGGACAATCCGGCCAGCAAAATGTATGCCTATGAGGCGGGAAAGCGGGCCATTGAGGAGCATCTGGCCCGGACCGGGACGAAGGGAGAGGTTTCTCTGCGGGCCGACCACGGATTTTATGACGTGCGTTATCCGGTGCAGGGAGAGCCGCTGGTGTCCATCCTGATTCCCAACAAGGATCAGAAAGAGACGCTTTTGCAGTGTATCCGCTCGGTGCTGGAGCATAGCACCTGGAAAAATTTTGAGATCCTGATCATAGAGAACAACAGTGAACAGCCAGAGACCTTCGCGTGCTACCGGGAACTGGAGAAGGATTCCAGGATCCGGGTGCTGAACTATCCCGGAAAGACTTTCAATTATTCCGCCATCAACAATTTTGGCGCCCGTGAGGCCAAAGGCGAGTACCTGCTGTTTCTGAACAATGACATTTCGGTGATTACGCCGGACTGGATCGAGCAGCTGCTTGGCAACTGTCAGCGGCCGGAGGTGGGAATCGTCGGCGCGAAACTGTATTATCCTGACGACACGGTGCAGCACGCGGGGATCGTCATCGGCATTGGCGGCATCGCCGGCCATGCGTTCCTGGGACTTGCCCGGGCAAAGAGCGGCTACCTGCACAAGGCGTCCCTTCAGATGGACTACAGTGCGGTGACGGCGGCCTGTATGATGATGAAGGCCAAAGCCTTTGAGAAAACCGGCGGCTTTGAGGAAGCGCTTGCGGTGGCGTTCAACGATGTGGACCTGTGTCTGCGCACGGTGGAGCAGGGGTGGCTGGTGGTGTACGACCCCCATGTGGAAATGTACCACTACGAGTCCAAGTCCAGAGGCGCCGAGGACAACCAGGAGAAAGTGCGCCGTTTCCAGCAGGAGATTGAGTTTATGCGGACCCGCTGGATCCGTCTGCTGAAGGAGGGGGATCCCAACTACAATCCCAACCTGACGCTCTCCAAATGGAATTATTCTCTAAGAGGAAAATAAGGGCGGCCATTCAGCTGTTCAGCTGGCTGGATCGCTGCGGACAAGGGAGTATTGGAATGAAAGAAGTAGCAGTGGTCATCCCCAATTACAATGGGATGCAGTATCTGGAGACATGTCTTTCGTCTCTGGAAAGGCAGAGTTTCCGGGAGTTTACCGTATATCTGGTGGATAACGGCTCCACGGACCAGAGCAGAAGCTTTGTGGCAGAGCGTTTTCCAAAGGTCCGGTGGATCCAGCTGGACCAGAATTACGGCTTCAGCCGGGCGGTCAACGAGGGGATCCGGCGCTCCGGGGAACCTTATGTGATCTTGCTGAACAACGATACCCAGGCGGAGGAAACCTTCGTGGAGGAGCTGCTGCAGGGGATCCGCCGCCATCCGAAGGCATTTTCCTGCGGGGCAAAGATGCTTTCCTGGCAGGAGCGTGATAAAATCGACGACGCAGGGAATTACTATAATATGCTCGGCTGGGCCTTCGCCAGAGGCAAAGGAAAGCCGGAGGCCGGATACGGCCGGGAGCAGAAGGTGTTCGCCGCCTGTGCCGGAGCGGCCATTTACCGGCGCAGTGTGCTGGAAAAGACGGGCCTGTTCGACGAGGAGCATTTCGCCTATCTGGAAGACCTGGATATCGGCTACCGGGCGCGGATCCTCGGCTATGAAAACTGGTTTCTGCCCAAGGCGCGGGTGTTCCATGTGGGCAGCGGCACCAGCGGCTCCAGATACAATCTGTTTAAGATCCGTTATTCCTCCAGGAACAATATTTATCTGATCTACAAGAATATGCCGTTTCTGCAGATCCTTTTCAATCTGCCGTTCCTGGCCCTGGGATTTCTGGCAAAGCTTGTGTTTTTCGCGTCCAAAGGCTACGGCAGGGAGTATGCGGCAGGGATCAAAAACGGCTTTTCTATCAGCAGGAAAAAGGAAAACCGCGGAAAAAAAATCAGGTTCCGGCCGGGGCGTCTGTGGAATTATCTTGTGATCCAGTGGGAACTTTTTCTGAATGTTTTCCGACGGTTTGCCCGATAAATGTTACAAAATATTATAAAATATTACAAAATTCAAACATCGTAAAGAAATATTAGGTTGCTCTTTTTGGGAAGATATTGTATAGTAATGGGAAAAGAGAAAAACCGGTAATAGTTCAGCTGGCTGAACTGTTGCAAAAACCGAGGAGATTCCTAGAGTGTGTTTGAAAATTGCTTTCTGCAAGATGTGCGTCACAGTTTGCGGGGAATTTGTTCCAAAATCGGGAGGCGTAGCGGGCTACGCTGACTGATTTTGGGGCAAATTCCCCGCAAAGTGGGGCGTGCAGATTGCAGGAATGAATTTTCAAACACACTCTAAAGAAAGAGCGGACAGGTGAAAGAATTTGATCAATGACAATCAGAAATACTTTAATCGGATGCAGGTGCTGATCGATGGAGCGGTGATCGTCATATCCTATGTGCTTTCCTGGTATCTGTATATTGAGAAACCCAAGGACATGGCGCTGCTGGAGCGGGGCGTACTTCCGCCCCAGACCTACATGATGGCGCTTCTTTTCATTGTTCCCTGTTATCTGATCCTGTATTATGCATGTAATTTATATACTTCCAAGCGTCTGGTGGGACGAAGGCTGGAGATTGCCAACATCATAAAGGCGAATACCATCGGAATGCTGATCTTAAGTATGCTGATCTATATGCTGAAGATCATGCACTTTTCCAGAGGCGTGTTCTGGGTGTTTTTCGTGACCAATCTGGCGGCGGAGATCATTGTCAGAAACATCATCTACTACTGCATGAGCAACGCGTGGAAAAGCGGAAAAAACCAGAAGCAGATCCTGATGGTGGGTTACAGCCGCGCCACAGAGGAATATATCGACCGGATCATTGCCAATCCGGAATGGGGCTATGTGGTCCGCGGGATCCTTGACGACCATGTGACGGCGGGGACCACTTACCGGGGCATCAAGGTGCTGGGGCGGATCGGAAATCTGATGGTGATCCTTCCGGAGAACAAGCTGGACGAGATTGCCATCACCCTCGGACTGAATGAGTATTACCGTCTGGAGGAGATCGTGGCTATGTGTGAGAAATCCGGCGTTCACACACAGTTTGTCCCGGATTATCACAACATTATTCCGACGAAGCCTTACACAGAGGACCTGCAGGGACTGCCGGTGATCAACATCCGGTATGTGCCGCTGAACAACACGTTCCTGGCGGCGATCAAGCGGATCGTGGATATTTTCGGTTCGCTGGTGGCGATCGTTTTGTTCTCGCCGGTGATGCTGTTTTCTTGTCTGGCCATCAAGCTGACCTCGCCGGGGCCGCTGATCTACCGGCAGACCCGGGTGGGACTCCACAACAAACCGTTTGAAATGTACAAGTTCCGCTCCATGGAGGTCCAGCCGGAGGAGAAAGAAAAGAAGGCGTGGACCGTAAAGAACGATCCCCGGGTGACCGGGTACGGGAAATTCATGCGCCATACAAGCATCGACGAACTCCCGCAGCTGTTTAATATCCTGAAGGGAGATATGAGTCTGGTAGGGCCGAGGCCGGAGAGGCCGTTTTTTGTGGAAAAGTTCCGTGAGGAGATTCCACGGTACATGGTCAAGCATCAGGTGCGTCCGGGTCTGACCGGATGGGCGCAGGTGAACGGATACCGGGGGGACACTTCCATTCGCAAGCGTATTGACTGCGATCTGTATTATATTGAAAACTGGACGCTGGGTCTGGACTTTAAAATATTATTCCTGACCTTTTTCAAAGGTTTCATCAATAAGAATGCCTATTAAAGGCAACAGTTTAGCCTGTCACTATCCCGCGAGGTGTTTTCGCGCGGAATGCGCGAAAATCCCGAGGCCTGCAGCGCGAAACTGCATGAAATGCAGTTTCTGTGCATCGCGAAGCGTGTAATCGTTCAGCAAGGCTGAACTGTTACTACTAAAGAATATAAGGGGAATACATCCATGTCAAAAAAGTATGTAAATAAGAGAAGCCGCAAATACAGAAGACGCCGCAGAAGACGTATTATTTTCGGGGTTGAGATTTTTGTGCTGGTGCTTCTGGCAGCCGGACTGTTCGGTTACATGTGGCTGAACAGCGTTATGGGACGGATGCAGACGCAGGGTCTGGACACCACAAAGATCCAGATCAACAGCGAGGTGAAGGAGCAGATCGAAGAGATGTCGGGCAGCCAGATCATTGCCGTCGCGGGACTGGACGCCAGAGGCGCGGCCATGGACGGAAAAAAAGACGACGACGGCCTGCGGGACAGCCAGAACAGCGATACCATCATTCTGGTATGTATCGATCACGACAACAAAGACATCCGCATGGTCTCCATCATGCGCGATACCTGGATGAACATGTGTGATCCGGGAGACGGCTACGATTTTGACAAAGCAAACTCCGCCTACAACCGTGGCGGCCCGGAGGCGATGCTCTCCATGCTGAACACAAACCTGGATCTGGCCATCGAGGACTATGTTTCTGTGGACTGGAAGGTGCTGGCGGATGTCATCGACGTGCTGGGCGGCGTGGATATTGAGATGCGCAACGCCGAGGTGGTATGGGCCAACGATTACAACAAGGATGTTTCCGCGGCGCAGGGTGTAGAGTATGTGCCGATTGAATATAATGAGGATGAGGACAACGAGTACCGGGAGGTTCACCATCTGACCGGCGCCCAGGCGGTTTCCTACGCGCGGATCCGTTACGGCGGCGGAGACGATGCCCTGAGAACGGCGCGTCAGCGTCTGGTCATTAACCTGATGATGGAGAAGGTAAAGAGCAGTCCGGATAAGATTCCGCAGATCATCGACACGGCGGCAGACAGTATTTCCACAAGTCTCACCACCACAGAGATCATCCAGCTGGCGTACAACGCTGTGACTTATTCCATGGGAACCTCTTACGCGTATCCGTTTGAGCTCTGCTACGGCGAGAATGTGAAGGATGCGCTGGGCGTGGATGTGGTCATTCCGGTGACCATGTACAGCAATGTGAAGGAACTGCACGAGTATCTGTTCCCGGGCGTTGCCTATACTCCGTCCTGGGTGATCGAGGATTACAATTATTATATTGTGCAGGAGAGCGGATACGGAGAGTCCAAGATCGACTCCGTGCTGCATCAGGGACCAGGTTCCTCGTCCACGACCCAGGTGGCCGGAACCGCAGAATAAATTGGACGGAGAACGATAATGAGGGAACCGATCGTAGACATTTTCATACCGACATACAGGCCAGGGCAGGAGTTCGAAGAACTTCTGCTTGGTCTTTTGCGTCAGACGTATCCGGTGCGGAACATACTTGTGGTCAATACGGATGCTTCGCTTTGGGATCCGAAATTTGAGGCGATGGCGCCCAACCTGTATGTGGAGCATATCGAACAGAGAAATTTTGACCACGGGGGAACCAGAAGGGCTATGGCCGCGTCCAGCGACGCGGACCTTCTGCTGTTTATGACCCAGGACGCGGTGCCGGCCAACGGGGAGCTGGTGGAGAAGCTGGTGATGCAGTTTTCTCTGCCGCAGGTGAAGGCGGCGTATGCCAGGCAGCTGCCGAAGAAAGGCTGCTCGGTGCTGGAAGCGTACACCCGTGGGTTCAATTATCCCAGAGAGAGCGATATCAAAGACTATGGAGACCTTCCAAAGCTGGGACTGAAGACTTTTTTCTGTTCCAATGTGTGCGCCATGTATGACCGGGAGACGTACGAGGAACTGGGGGGATTCGTCAGCCGCACGATTTTTAACGAGGATATGATCTTCGCGGCCGGCCTTGTGGAGGCAGGGTACTCCATTGCCTATGCGGCGGACGCCATGGTTTATCATTCACATAATTACGGCTGTGTGGAGCAGCTGAAGCGGAACTTCGATCTTGGCGTGTCTCAGGCGCAGCATCCGGAGATCTTTGATAACTATCCGTCGGAGGGGGAGGGAATCCGCATGGTGAAACAAGCGGCCGGCCATGTGTGCCGTGTCGGCCAGCCATGGCTGCTGGCGCCGCTGTTTTTCCAGAGTGGGTTCAAGTATCTTGGATATCTGCTGGGCAAGCATTACAGGCTGCTGCCCCGGGGCATGGTCCTTCGCTGTACAATGAATAAAAGCTGGTGGAGGTTCCAAAAAAAGAAGGGTAAAAGAAAGAGGAGGTAAATAATTATGTGTGGAATCGTAGGTTATATTGGAGAGCAGCAGGCGGCTCCGGTCCTGCTGGACGGACTGTCAAAGCTGGAGTACCGGGGATATGATTCGGCGGGGATCGCTGTGTACGACGGAGAAAAGATCAACATGGTCAAAGCCACAGGCCGCCTGAAGGTTCTGGAGGAGCTGACCCAGAATGGAGCAGTTCTTCCCGGCGGCGCAGGCATCGGCCATACCCGCTGGGCGACTCACGGCTGTCCTTCTGACGCCAACGCCCATCCCCATTTCAATAAAGACCAGTCGATCGTTGTGGTTCACAACGGGATTATCGAGAACTATGTAAAGCTGAAAAAGAAAATGGAGGGCCGGGGCTATCAGTTTGTATCTGAGACGGATACGGAGGTTATCGCCCATATGCTGGACTACTATTACAATGGAAATCCCCTGGATACCATTGTAAAGATCATGCACCGGGTGGAAGGCTCCTACGCCCTTGGCATTCTGTTTAAAGACCATCCAGGCGAGGTTTACGCGGTGCGCAAGGACAGTCCGCTGATCGTAGGCGCCGGAAAAGAAGGGAATTTTATCGCCTCCGACGTGCCGGCGGTTCTGAAGTATACCCGCGACGTATATTTTATGGAGAACGAAGAGATCGTGATCCTGACCAGGGATTCCATCCGCTTCTACAACATCGACGAGGAGGAAGTGGAGAAGCAGTCCGTACACGTCGACTGGGATATCAACGCGGCGGAAAAAGGCGGTTATGAGCATTTCATGCTGAAAGAAATGCACGAGCAGCCAAAAGCCGTCAGCGATACCTTGAATCCGCGGCTGAAAAACAACGATATTGTCATCGAGGAACTGGGCATGACCGACGAGGAGATCCGTGCCATCCGCAAGATTTATATTGTGGCCTGCGGTTCCGCCTACCATACCGGCGTAACGGCCAAATACGTCTATGAAGGCCTGGCGAGGATCCCGGTGGAGGTGGATCTGGCCAGTGAGTTCCGTTACCGCAATCCGATCTTTGAGGAAAATACCCTGGCGATTATTGTCAGCCAGTCGGGAGAGACAGCCGATACGCTGGCGGCGCTGCGGGAGGCCAAGGCCAAAGGCGTACGCACCCTTGGGATCGTCAACGTGGTGGGAAGCTCCATCGCCCGGGAGGCCGACAATGTGATGTACACCTGGGCAGGTCCGGAGATCGCCGTGGCCACCACCAAGGCTTACAGTACGCAGCTTATCGCCCATTACCTGCTGGCCATGAAGTTCGCGAAGGTCCGCCAGGTGATCCACGAGGCGGAATTCCAGAGTATGCTGGAGGATCTGCGGCAGATTCCCGAGCAGATTTCCCTGCTGCTCAGCCACAAGGAGAACGTGCAGCGGTTTGCCAACCGTTACCTGGCGGCAGAGCATGTGTTCTTTATCGGCAGAGGTATCGACTACGCGATTTCCATGGAAGGCTCCCTGAAGCTGAAGGAAATTTCTTATATCCACTCGGAAGCTTACGCGGCCGGTGAACTGAAGCACGGGACCATCTCCCTGATCGAAGACGGGCGGCTGGTGGTGGCTGTGCTGACCCAGCCTTCCCTGTACAAAAAGACCCTGAGCAATGTTCAGGAGGTAAAGACCAGAGGGGCGTTTGTGATGGCTGTCACCAATGCAGGCAACACGGAGGTGGAGAAAGCGGCGGATTATGTGGTCTATCTGCCGGAGACCAACCCCTACTTTACCAATTCCCTGGCGATTATCCCGCTGCAGCTGTTCGGCTACTATGTGTCCATCGGCAAGGGACTGGATGTGGATAAACCGAGAAACCTTGCCAAATCCGTGACCGTTGAGTAAGTCTGCGTGTTTGCCGCACATATATTTTTTAAAGTTTTATCACAGAATGAACACATTTCATCGTTAGAATAGACACTGTAAGATGAAACAAGATACATGTTACAAAAAATATGTCAAGGTCAAAAGCTGACATCAACAAAAACGATGAAAAGAGGGAAAAAGCCATGAGCGAAGAATTCAGAAAAGAGACAGAAGGATTTTCATCTGAAGCGCAGACTGACGTTTCCGAACCGGCACAGAACGCCGGCGAAACGAACGAATATACAGAACAGACGAACCGGACCGTCAAAGCACAGGAGAGCGGCGCCGCAGCCGGATCCGTGGGAAAGGATGAGAATACGCCAAAGCAGCCGTCCTCCGGGACGACTTACAGCTGGGTAAATCCGAAACTCACCGGAGAGGAGCGCAGGGAAGACAACAGTGCTTCTTACACCGGCCAGCCGGAGCGGAACACTTACGGTCAGGCAGGTCAGAGCTACAGCCAGAACAGCCAGGGCCAGGCATTCGGCCAGGGCAGCTATGGGCAGGCAGGTCAGGGACCTGTGGCAGGTTCCGGTTATCGGCAGAGTGCCGCAGGCAGCGAGACGGCGAAAGGCTACGGCCAGAATTCGCAGGATTACCGCCAGGGTCAGCAGAGCAGTCAGGCAGCTTCCGGCAGCGCCCAGAACGGCGGGACACAGCATTACAGTTATCAGTCCAATTACGCGGAAATGCCGCAGCAGGTAAACGCCAAAGGAAAGAAAAAAGACAGGAAGGCGAAAAAACCTATGTCTCTTGGCAAGAAATGGGGAATGGTCATCGCCATGGGCGCAGTGTTCGGGCTGGTGGCCGGCGGCGTGTTTACCGGGACCAGCGCGCTGGGTATGCGTCTGACCGGTGCAAGCGCGGAGACTCCCGTGACGATTCCCACCACAACGACGAATACGGCCGGCGTCCAGAGCAGCGGCTCCGACAGCGCCAGCAGCTCTGGAATGAGCGTAAAGGATGTGGCGGCAAGCGCAATGCCGTCGCTGGTAGCAATCTCCACGACCACTGTGGAGGAAGTACAGACCTTTTTCGGAACCGCCAGCCAGGAAGTACCGGCCAGCGGAACCGGCGTGATTGTGGGACAGAACGACGAGGAGCTTCTGATCGCCACCAACAACCATGTGGTTTCCGGAGCTACGCAGCTGTCCGTAAGCTTTATCGACGATACCACCATTGAAGGTCAGATCAAGGGAACCGACGAGGCCAACGACCTTGCGGTAGTGGCCGTAAAATTAAGCGACATTCCGGAAGATACACAGTCCCAGATTAAAATAGCCACCATGGGCGATTCCGACGCGCTGGAAGTAGGCGACCAGGTCGTAGCCATCGGAAACGCGCTGGGTTCCGGCCAGTCTCTGACCTCCGGATGGGTCAGCGCGCTGGGACGTGATGTCACCAGCACTGACGAAACCACCGGACAGGAGACCACCTCCGAGGGCCTGATCCAGACCGACGCGGCCATCAATCCCGGAAACAGCGGCGGAGCGCTGCTGAACATGAACGGTGAACTGATCGGGATCAACGAAGCGAAATACTCCTCCACAGAGGTGGAAGGAATGGGATTCGCGATCCCCATCGCCAAGGCAGAACCGATCCTCGAGAATCTTATGAGCCTGACCACACGTTACAAAGTAGACGACGCCAACGCGTCCTATATTGGAATCTCCATGCAGGATGTGGAGAGCAGCGTAAGCCAGGCCTATGGAATCCCGGCCGGCGTACGGATCGAGAGCGTCGTGGAAGGCAGTCCGGCAGAGAAAGCCGGGATCAAAGTGGGCGATATCCTCACCGGATTTGACGGCAGAACCGTAAGCAACGCCTCCGGCCTGAAAGACATCCTGTCCTACTACGCCGCAGGCGAAACCGTAGACATCACCGTACAGCGTGCCGACGACGGAGAGTACAAAGAAAAGACCCTCACCCTGACCCTCGGCTCCGCCTCCGATATGCCTACAACAGAAGAACAGAACACCCAGAACGATATCAGAAATTACTTCGGAAGATAAAATGTAACAGTTCAGCGTTGCTGAACGACTACACGCTTCGCAACGCGAAGAAACTGCATTTCATGCAGTTTCGCGTTGCAGGCCCCGGGATTTTCGCACATTTTGTGCGAAAACACCTCGCGGGATAGTGGCAGGCTGAACTGTACGATAAAATAACTTAAACTGAATCAACATCAAATGCACCCCCGGCAGCGCATTCTGATCCGCCTTCAGAATACGCTGCCGGGGGTGATGTTTAAAAAGAATGGAGTTCTCCGCAAAATCCAAGGAAGTATCAGAGTCTTGATTTTGCCGGGAATCTTTTTTTGCATTCACAAAGATAGACTGTACTGACAATGCTTTTCCTGTTTTGGAAATTTGAGCGAGATATATGAGAAAAAATCTCAAATATTGTTTACAAAACAAAATGAAGAAGTATAATAAAGATAGAGATTGGAGGGAGTTATCATGTTATGTCAGTTTACAGTTAAAAATTTTAAAAGTATAAAGGATGAAATGACCTTTGACATGCAGGCAGCTGCGATATCTGAGCATGAAGACAGGATAATAAAAGATAGAGACGGAGAATTGTATTTGCCGGTATCTGCCATATATGGACCAAACGGCGGCGGAAAATCGAATGTACTGAAGGCTCTTCATACCATGGTTTTAAAAGTATTGCGGCCATTGTACGCTACAAATGATAATGATGAATTCGCTTTTTCAAGAAAAAAGTTGACAATCGATCCTTTTGCTTTTTCTGAAAAAACTCAGAATGCCCCAACAGAATTTGAAGTTTTTTTTCGGACAGAATTGGCCGAATATCGTTATGTATTACATGTAAAAAAAGAAATGGTGTTATACGAAAGTCTGGAGCGTGTAAAATTAGATACGAAACGACGTTCAGGGCTGTATGAACGCAGTAAAAAAAGTGTTGAGATGAAAGGTGTCTTCGCTAAATGGAAGGTGAGTGAAGACCTCTCTGAGACACTGCCTTTGCTTTCTTATCTGGGTATAACGTATAAAAAGAATGAGATTGTAAATGATGTTCTGAATTGGTTTGTAAATGGGATTGAGTTTTTAAATTATGGAAATCCAAGGCAAGAGATGGCAATGGCTGTGTCAAGTTCCGGAAATGTGAAAAAGTTAATGTTGGATATGATAAAAGAAATGGATTTAGATATTTTAGATTTTCGGGTAGAAGAAGCTGAAAACTGGGTCGAGATTTTCACCAAGCACTCTGTGGATGGTTATGAGCAGGAATTGAACCTTGAAGAAGAATCTAGCGGAACAAAAAAGTTATTCGGTTTGCTGCCTTTCATTGCAGAGAGTCTGACAAAGGGAACTGTTCTGGTTATCGACGAGTTAGATGCGAAGATCCACCCTGTCTTGCTGCGTCATATCATAATGATGTTTAATGATTTGGATGTGAACCGCCATCATGCGCAGCTGATTTTCACTTCTCATGATCTGTCTACCATGAACAGTGATGTATTTCGGAGAGATGAAATCTGGTTCGTTGCCAAAGGAAGGGGTCAGAATTCCAAATTGTATTCTCTGGTGGAGTTTAAAAACGAGAAGGGTGAGACTGTTCGCAAAGATGCCAAATTTGATAAACAGTACTTGGAAGGAAAATACGGAGCCGATCCATATCTCAAAAAAATTATAGATTGGGGGAAAGTTAATGCCTAAAAAAGCCGGAATGGAGGCTTGGAAAAAGAAACGCCGTCAAGAATATTTGGAACTGAGACAATATCGATACTATATTTTCTGCGAAGGTCAGCAAACAGAACCACAGTATTTTTCCGGGTTTAAAAAACTCATTGAGGACAATCCCATCTACAGAGATATGGTATTAATAGAAATTGAACCTTGTCAGGCTGAAACTATGAGGGTTATCGGAATGGCCGAAAAGTATGTGAAGAAACATCAAATACAGAAGGGACAAATTTGGTGTGTTTATGATAAAGACAGCTTTCCAGCCAGTGATTTTAACGGAGTTGTACGCCGGGCGGAACAACTGAATAAAGAAAATTCAGAACTTCAATATTATACTGCATGGAGCAATGAATGTATAGAGTTTTGGTTTCTGCTGCATTTTGCATATTATACAGCCAACAATCACCGAACAGAGTACATTTCATTTTTGAATGGCAAATTCAGAGCACTGGGGATAGGAAAATACCAAAAAAATATGAACGATATTTTTAATATTCTCATGGAAAAAGGAAATCCAAAGCTGGCAGTCCGCTATGCAAAACGCATCATAAAAGATGGACAAGGCAAAACCCCAACAGAACTTGCGCCAGGAACAAAAGTATATGAGCTGGTAGAAGAATTATCCAAATATCTGCCGGAAGAAACTCAGAAGATCTTCAGATGACAGCAATATAGTCAAGCAGACTCAAAAAACCACATAAAATCGTATAAACCAACTTAAAGAGCCCCGGCAGCGCATCCGCCTTCAAAATACGCTGCCGGGGGCGTTTTATATAAAAACTATCGCCTTCTCCCCACCGCCCACCACAACCAGGAGAAACCAGCCAGGGGAAGCGGCGGGGCCATGGGGCGGGCGGCGCAGGAGGGGACGCAAGGGGCGGGCGGCGGGCATTTGCAGGAATCGCAGAAGTTCTTAGGCCGCGGGCGGTTTGCGTTGTTGGAAAAAAGCACACTGTCTGAGCGCCCGGCGCGAGTTTGTGCTTTTTTCCAGCGCTTTTAACAAACCACCCGCAGCCTTAGAACTTCGCGATTCCGAAACCGCCCGCCGCCGCCCCTTGCGTCCCCTCCCGCGCCGCCCGCCCCATGGCCCCGCCGTTTCCCCTGGCTGGTTTCTCCGTCCACCCCATATTTATAAAAACTTCACTTGTCCCCACCCCCGTATTAAGCTATAATAATGGCATACAACAGAAAGGAACCAAAACAAATGTCAGAAGACAGAGAAAAAAACGGAGATACAGAACAACCGAAAACCCCAACCGAAACCCCAAGCACCTCCGAGAAAGACGACGGCTACGAAAAAGTCTGTTTCATGTGCCGCCGTCCCGAGAGCAAAGCAGGAAAAATGATCACCCTCCCAGGAGGTTTCCATATCTGCACAGAATGTATGCAGAAAAGCTTCGACACCATGAACAACGGCAGCATGAACTATGGCGACATGCTGAGTAATATGCCAAACATCAGCATGGTAGATCTGTCCGGCCTGCAGAATCAGGTGCCGAAGAAGCAGCGTGTAAAAAAGAAGGAAGAGAAGAAGGAGCCGGAGAAAGAATTTTCCATCAAGGATGTTCCCCCGCCGCATGTGATAAAATCCCGTCTGGACGAATATGTGATCGGCCAGGAGCACGCCAAGAAAGTGATGGCGGTGGCCGTATACAATCATTACAAGCGGGTGTTTGCCCCGGCCGCGGACGACGTGGAGATCCAGAAATCCAATATGCTGATGATCGGACCCACCGGTTCCGGAAAAACATATCTGGTGCAGACTCTGGCGCGGCTGCTGGACGTGCCGCTGGCTATCACAGACGCCACATCCCTGACAGAAGCCGGATATATCGGAGACGATATCGAGAGCGTGGTATCCAAGCTTCTGGCGGCGGCCGATAACGACGTGGAGCGGGCGGAGCACGGAATTATATTTATCGACGAGATCGACAAGATCGCCAAAAAGAAAAACACAAACCAAAGAGATGTCAGCGGCGAGGCGGTCCAGCAGGGAATGCTGAAGCTGCTGGAGGGCAGCGACATCGAGGTCCCCGTAGGCGCCAACAGCAAAAACGCCATGGTGCCGCTGACCACTGTAAATACCAGGAATATTTTGTTTATCTGCGGCGGAGCCTTTCCGGATCTGCCGGACATCATCAAGGAACGTCTGAACAAACAGGCATCCATCGGATTTCAGGCAGATCTGAAGGACAAATACGATGAGGACAAGGATATCCTGTCCAAGGTGACCCTGGAGGATCTGAGAGTGTTCGGCATGGTGCCGGAGTTTCTGGGTCGGCTCCCCATTGTGTTCACCCTGCAGCCGCTCACCGAGGATATGCTGGTTGAGATTTTAAAAGAGCCGAAAAACGCCATTCTGAAACAGTACAAGAAGCTGCTGGAAATGGATGAGGTGAAGCTGGAGTTTGAGGACGACGCCCTCCGCGTGATCGCCAGGAGAGCGCTGGAGAAGGACACCGGAGCCAGAGCGCTGCGGGCCATCATTGAAGAATTCATGCTGGATATCATGTATGAGATCCCTAAGGACGACAGCATCGGCGAGGTACTGATCACCAAAGAATATGTGGAACATACCGGAGGACCGAAGATTCTCCTGCGCGGACAGGAGATCCCGCTGCTGGAGTCCGGAAACTAATTACAGTTCCGCGAAACTGATAAACGTTTCGCGCATCTGGAACGTTATGGAAATCAGCAGGCAGTGAAGCAGAATCGTTACGAAAATTCTAATATATGAAAAGCAGGAGGAAAGAATCATGAATATGTCCGACGATTTTTTAAAGAACATCAGCAAAACCTTCCGTGAGACCATGGGGAACGTTGGGAAAAAGACCGACGAGTTTGTGGAAATCCAGAAGATCCGCAGCAGACAGGGACAGCTGGAAAGCCGGATCGAGAACAATTATCAGGAGATTGGGCGCAAGATCTACTGCCGTTTCAGAAACGGAGAGGCTTTTGATGAGCAGCTGGCGGGTATCTGCCAGGAGATCATGCGCATGGAGAAGGAGATTGCCGTTTGCAAGGAGCAGGTAGCCGAGAAAAAAGGCCAGACCATCTGTCCCTCCTGCGGCGCGGGAGTTCCCAAGGAAGCCTCTTTCTGTATGTACTGCGGTTCCCCGCTTCCGGAGAGAAAAGAAGAGAAGACAGAGGACGCGGATTTTACGGAGGTTCCGGAAGACGCTTTTGAGCCGGAGGACGAGCCGGTGAAATCCAAAGAGGAAGTCCATACAGAGGAGCCTTCTCAAGGGGATGAAAAGCCGGAAGAGGTAGCTGATGCAGAGGAAAAGCCAGAGGATGCGGTGGAAGCTGAATAACAGTGGTAATGATTTAACCGGATCTGCGCATTTACTGCGCAGACCGTAGGAAAACGCAGTGCCTGCAGGCATCCGGCCCGTCGCGAAGCGATTTTCAATGGACGGATACTGTAACTATTCAGCTGGCTGAATAGTTACTAACAGCGTTGTAACCGTCGTTTGCGGCTGCTGTGCACAGTGATCAGGGGGATACCATCATGGGATATCTGAATATTTTTCTGGGAGCGTTTCTTGGCGATCTGCTGCTCAAAAAGTATGCGGAAGCCAAACTTCCCATGGGAAAAAGAGTATCGATCCTGGGCGACAGGATCTGGATACGCAAGCTACATAACCGGGGAGCGGCGGGAGGCGTCCTGTCAGACCAGCCGGATGTGATATTGAAAAGCACGTTGGGAATGCTGGCCAGCGTTTTCGGTTATGTTGTGATGTTTCTGCGAAGGAAAGGAAGAAAAGCGGAAAAGACAGGAGCGGCGCTGCTGCTTGCCGGCGGCTGCTGCAACTGGTTCGACCGTCTGCATCAGGGGTATGTGACCGATTATTTCAGCATTAACTGCAAAAAAGATGAGATCCGGAATCTGGTGTTCAACCTTTCCGACGTATTCATCTTTATGGGAACGATCTTGATGGCAGCGAGTTCCCTGATTCCGGGAAAAAAACGCAGATAGCGGTTTGGACTGGGTGTGCGAAGCTGCATGAGAGACGGCTTCTGTACGCCACAGAGTGTGCAATCGTTCGGCTGCGATGAACGATTACAGAAAAGCAGATAGAAAACCGCGGCCCGTGAAAGCACGGAAAAGGAACGTACTTTTCAAAAGCTTTCGCGGGCCGCGGTTTTTTGCGGAAAAACTGACGGCCTGCGAAAGTTTTCTGCAAAAAAACAGACGGCAAATCCTATATGCCGTCCAAAACTAAAAATCTGCAAAATAAAATGCAGGAGATGGGACTTGAACCCACACGATCTTGCGACCACAGGCACCTGAAGCCTGCGCGTCTGCCAATTCCGCCACTCCTGCATATTCAGTTTTTCGTTTCTTGCGGGCCGTGCCGCTCAACAAAATGTATAATACCAGCAATTCCCTCAAAAGTCAACACCTTTTTTCAGATTTTTAAAAAAATTTGTAATTTGTAATTTGCAAAAGTAGTGTGGCAATTCAGCCGGCAAAACTGTTACAAAGAGATAAAAAGGCCCTTGTGAAAAAAGAAAGAAAAAGGTTGAAATGAAAAAAGGTCTGTGATAAAATTTTGAAGATTAGAGTATAAACAAAGAAAAAAGAAAGGAAAACGGTGGAATGATGAAAGCTTTTCTAATATTGGAAGATGGACACGTCTTTACAGGGACCAGCATCGGTTCACAAAAAGAGATTATCAGCGAAATCGTATTTAACACGTCCATGACCGGGTATCTGGAAGTGCTCACCGACCCCTCCTACGCGGGGCAGGCGGTCTGCATGACTTATCCGCTCATCGGCAACTACGGAATCTGTTATGAAGATCAGGAGTCCCTTCGCCCGTGGCCGGACGGATATATTGTAAGGGAACTGTCAAGAATGCCAAGCAACTTCCGTTCTCAGGATACGATTCAGAATTTCCTGAAAAGATTCGATATTCCAGGGATCGCCGGAATTGATACCAGAGCGCTGACGAAGATTCTTCGTGAGAAGGGTACCATGAACGGAATGATCACCACCAATGAACATTACTGTCTCGATGAAATCATTCCAAAGTTAAAAGCATATAATACAGGAAAAGTCGTTGAAAAAGTAACCTGCAGTGAGAAAACTGTGCTCAAAGGCAGCGGTTATAAAGTGGCGCTTCTGGACCTTGGCGCGAAGAACAACATCGCCCGCTCCCTGCATGAGAGAGGCTGCCAGGTAACGATCTATCCGGCGCTGACCAGCGCGGAGGAGATCCTGGCGGATCAGCCGGACGGGATCATGCTCTCCAACGGACCGGGAGACCCGAAAGAGTGTACTTCTGTCATTGAGGAGATCAAGAAGCTGTACCAGTCCGACGTGCCGATCTTTGCCATCTGTCTGGGCCATCAGCTGATGGCGCTGGCCAACGGCGCGGACACGCACAAGATGAAATACGGCCATCGCGGCGGCAACCACCCGGTGAAAGATCTGGAGACCGGGCGGGTGTACATTTCGTCGCAGAATCACGGTTATGTGGTGGATACGGACAATCTGGATCCGAAGGTTGCCGTGCCTGCGTTTGTCAATGTCAACGACGGTACCAACGAAGGACTGAAGTATACAGGAAAGAATATTTTTACCGTTCAGTTCCATCCGGAGGCATGTCCTGGACCGCAGGATTCCGGATACCTGTTCGACCGTTTCATACAGATGATGGGAGGTAATCAGTAATGCCAAAGAATCCTGAAATCAAAAAAGTTCTGGTCATCGGCTCCGGCCCGATTGTTATCGGACAGGCGGCGGAGTTTGACTACGCGGGAACACAGGCCTGCCGTTCCCTGAAAGAGGAAGGCATCGAGGTTGTGCTTCTGAACTCCAACCCGGCGACCATCATGACGGACAAAGATATCGCGGACCGTGTATACATTGAGCCGCTGACCGTGGAGGTTGTGGAGCAGCTGATCCTGAAGGAGCAGCCGGACAGCGTTCTGCCGACCCTTGGCGGACAGGCCGGACTGAATCTGGCCATGGAGCTGGAGGAGTGCGGCTTCCTGCGGGAGCACAATGTGCGCCTGATCGGCACCACCTCTCAGACCATCAAAAAAGCGGAGGACCGTCAGGAATTTAAAGATACCATGGAAAAGATCGGCGAGCCGGTGGCGGCGTCTTTGGTTGTCCATGATGTGGAGACCGGTATCGCGTTTACCAATAAGATCGGTTATCCGGTGGTTCTGCGTCCGGCCTATACCCTTGGCGGAAGCGGCGGCGGAATTGCCTACGACGAGGAGCAGCTGGTGGAGATCCTCTCCAACGGCCTGCGTCTTTCCCGAGTGGGAGAGGTGCTCGTGGAGCGCTGCATCGCCGGCTGGAAGGAAATCGAGTACGAGGTGATGCGCGACAGCGCGGGAAACTGCATCACCGTATGTAATATGGAAAACATCGACCCGGTAGGCGTTCACACCGGAGACAGTATCGTTGTGGCTCCATCCCAGACTCTGGGCGACAAGGAGTATCAGATGCTGCGTACCTCCGCGCTGAACATCATCACCGAGCTTGGCATCACCGGCGGCTGCAACGTGCAGTACGCCCTGAATCCGGACAGTTTTGAATACTGCGTCATTGAGGTAAATCCCCGTGTCAGCCGTTCGTCGGCGCTGGCGTCCAAGGCGACAGGATATCCCATCGCCAAGGTGGCCGCGAAGATTGCTCTTGGCTATACCCTGGACGAGATTCCCAACGCCATCACCGGAAAAACCTACGCCAGCTTCGAACCCATGCTGGACTACTGCGTGGTAAAACTGCCGCGTCTGCCTTTTGACAAGTTTATCAGCGCGAAACGTACCCTGACCACTCAGATGAAAGCCACCGGAGAGGTTATGAGTATCTGCAACAACTTCGAGGGCGCGCTGATGAAGGCCATCCGTTCTCTGGAGCAGCATGTGGATTCTCTTATGTCCTACGACTTTACCGGACTGACCGAGGAGGAGCTGATCAAGGCTCTGGCTACCGTGGACGATATGAGGATCTGGAGGATTGCGGAGGCTATCCGCCGTGGGATCTCCTACGACCAGATCCATGAGATCACCAAGATCGACCACTGGTTCATCGACAAATTCGCGATTCTGGTGGAGATGGAGCAGGCGCTGAAGACAAAGATGCTGACGGAAGACCTGCTGCGGGAAGCGAAGCGTCTGGAGTTCCCGGACTATGTGATCGCGGATCTTACTGGCAAAACCGAAGAAGAAATCAAGGAGCTGCGCCGCCAGTACGGCATCACCGCGGCTTATAAGATGGTAGATACCTGCGCGGCTGAGTTTGAGGCCACCACACCGTACTATTATTCCGTGTATGGCGGAGAGAACGAGGCCAAGGAGACCACAGGCAAGAAGAAGGTCCTGGTCCTTGGTTCCGGCCCCATCCGCATCGGCCAGGGCATCGAGTTCGACTTCTGCTCGGTACACTGTACCTGGGCCTTCAAGAAGGAAGGCTACGAGACCATCATCATCAACAACAATCCGGAGACTGTCAGCACAGACTTTGATATCGCCGACAAGCTGTATTTTGAGCCGCTGACGCCGGAGGATGTGGAGAATATTGTAAATATCGAGAAGCCGGACGGAGCAGTGGTGCAGTTCGGCGGCCAGACGGCCATCAAGCTGACCCAGGCGCTGATCAAAATGGGCGTTCCGATCCTTGGTACCTCCGCGGAGAACGTGGACGCGGCGGAGGACCGGGAGCTGTTCGACGAGATTCTGGAGCAGTGTGAGATCCCGCGTCCGGCGGGCCATACGGTGTTTACCGCCGAGGAGGCCAAGAAGGCGGCCAATGAGCTGGGATATCCGGTTCTGGTGCGCCCGTCCTATGTGCTGGGCGGCCAGGGAATGCAGATCGCCATCAGCGACGAGGATATCGACGAATTTATCGGCATCATCAACCGTATCGCTCAGGAACATCCGATTCTGGTAGACAAGTACCTGCAGGGCAAGGAGATCGAGGTGGACGCGGTCTGCGACGGCACTGACATCCTGATTCCTGGGGTCATGGAGCATATCGAGCGGGCGGGGGTTCACTCGGGAGACAGTATTTCCGTATACCCGGCCCAGTCCATCAGCCAGACGGCCAAGGAGACCATCGTGGAGTACACGAAACGGCTGGCAAGATCCCTGCACGTCATCGGTATGATCAACATTCAGTTTATCGTGTGCGGCGAGGAGGTTTATGTCATCGAGGTAAATCCCCGTTCCTCCAGAACTGTGCCGTATATCAGCAAGGTAACGGGTATTCCCATCGTTCCGCTGGCTACCCAGGTGATCCTCGGGAAGAAGATCCGCGAACTGGGCTACGAGCCGGGCCTGCAGAAAGAAGCGGATTATATCGCCATCAAGATGCCGGTATTCTCCTTCGAGAAGATCCGCGGCGCGGACATCACCCTGGGACCGGAGATGAAGTCCACCGGCGAGTGTCTGGGCATCGCAAAGACCTTCAACGAGGCGCTGTACAAAGCATTCCTTGGCGCAGGCATCAATCTGCCGAAGCATAAGAACATGATCATCACCGTCAAGGACGAGGACAAGCAGGATATCATCCCCATTGCCCGCAGATTCCAGGATCTTGGCTACCGCATTTACGCCACCAGAAGCACCGCCAAAGTGCTGAAGGAGAACGGCGTCAACGCGGTCCGCACCAACAAGCTGGAACAGCCGTCCCCGAACCTGATGGATCTGATCCTGGGTCACCGCATCGATCTGGTCATCGACACCCCGTCTCAGGGCATCGAGCACGCGAAGGACGGATTTATCATCCGCCGGAATGCCATTGAGACCGGCGTCAATGTGCTGACCTCCCTGGATACCGCCACCGCGCTGGTGACCAGCCTGGAAAATACGGATGTGAAAAAGCTGACCCTGATTGATATTGCCACAATTGATAAACGATGATTTATAACAACTGAGAGCAGCGGAAGAATCGTGATGATAACTGCAGATAATTATATTCACAGCCGCAGACACCTGCTGTCTGCGGCGTGAGAACGGAGGAAAAGTACGATGGATGTGATCGAATGGCTGAAGGTCATTCTGCTCGGTATCGTGGAGGGAATTACCGAATGGCTCCCGATCAGCAGCACCGGCCATATGATACTGGTGGATGAAATCTTCCCCCTGAATGTGGACAAAGATTTTATGAACGTCTTTGAGGTGGTCATCCAGCTGGGAGCGATCCTGGCGGTTGTGGTGATTTATTTCTGGGATCTGTGGCCCTTCCACAGAAAGGCAAAAAGAAGGGAAAAAAGCTACTTTGCCAATCCCAGCGACGTTCCGGCTCTGGCGTTTTGCCAGAACTTTGTGGACAATTATTTTTACATGGATAAGATCATCATGTGGTTCAAGATTGCGCTGTCCTGTCTGCCGGCGGCGGTGATCGGCCTGGCCTTCAACGACTGGATCGAAGCGCACCTGATGAATTACGTCATTGTCGCGCTGATGCTGATTATCTACGGCGTTCTGTTTATTGTCATTGAGAATTACAACAAGACAAGAAAGCCGAAAATGCGCAGGATCCGCGATATCAGCTGGAAAACGGCGTTCCTGATCGGAGTGTTCCAGCTGCTGTCCATCATACCGGGAACCTCCCGCTCCGGCGCCACCATCATCGGCGGGATCCTTCTTGGAACCACCCGTGAGCTGGCGGCGGAATATACCTTCTTCCTGGCAATCCCCGTCATGTTCGGTGCCAGCCTTCTGAAGGTTGTGAGTCATGGTTTTACCTTTACCGGCGTGGAGGTTGCCATTTTGCTGGTGGGAATGGCGGTGGCGTTTGTGGTTTCCATCCTTGCCATCAAATTCCTGATGAAATATATCAAAAAGCACGATTTCAAGGTGTTCGGCTGGTACCGCATTGTGCTGGGAGCGATTGTTCTTGTGTACTTTGGCGTGAAGACTCTGCTGGCATAAATGAAAGCGGCAGGAAGACAGATAGGATTCTTTTCTATCGGTCTTCCTGCCACTTTCGCTTTATCGAAACCCGAAAAGAGCCGCGCTTCTGAAAATTCATATATTTACAAGAACCCTGAAGCTTTGCTTTATCCAAAACCCGGAAAAATCCCCGCAGCTTTAAAATTGCAGGGATTTTTTTTGCTAATTGGAATAATTCTCTTTGAATTCTGTCATTATGTCAAAATTTCTATTGCATGAAATGATAAAATAGTTGAAAAAGTACAGGAAGTTGCAAAAATATATTGTAAAAAATGTATAAGTTCTGCTATAATACCTTTTATATACAAAGCAGATGTAACAGGAGGCGAATGTTGTTATGAAAAAAAAGAGAAATATCATCGTAGGACAGTCGGGAGGTCCCACTTCCGTCATCAATTCCTCACTGGCAGGCGTTTATAAGAATGCCAAGGAGCGTGGTTTCCATAAGGTGTATGGTATGCTCCACGGGATCCAGGGACTGTTGGATGAGAAATATGTGGATCTGTCCACCCAGATTCATTCCGAGCTGGATATCGAGCTGCTGAAGCGGACGCCGTCGGCGTTTCTCGGTTCCTGCCGCTATAAACTTCCGGAGATCCACGAAAACAAGGAAATCTTTGAGAAAATCTTTGAGATTTTAAACCGTCTGGAGATTGAGGCGTTTATCTACATCGGCGGAAATGATTCTATGGATACGATCAAGAAGCTGAGCGATTATGGCATCCTCACAGGACAGCCGCAGAAATTCCTCGGTGTGCCCAAGACCATCGACAACGATCTGGCGCTGACTGATCACACGCCTGGATTCGGAAGCGCGGCGAAATATATCGGCGCATCCACCAAGGAGATTATCCGCGACGCCCTGGGCCTGACCTACAATAAACCGATGATCACCATTATCGAGGTGATGGGCCGCAACGCCGGCTGGCTGACCGGAGCCACAGCGCTGGCAAAGACTGAGGAGTGCGAGGGACCGGATCTGATCTATCTTCCGGAGGTTCCCTTCGATATTCAGAAATTCCTGAAGAAAGTAAAAGAGCTGCTGAAAAAGAAACATTCCGTGGTGATCGCCGTGTCCGAAGGCATTCAGCTGGACGATGGCCGGTATGTCTGCGAACTGTCCGGCGGCGGAGATTATGTGGACGCGTTCGGACATAAGCAGCTGCAGGGAACCGCGTCCTATCTGGCAAGCTTCCTGGCGGCGGAGATCGGCTGCAAGACCAGAAGCGTGGAATTCTCCACGCTGCAGAGAAGCGCGTCTCATATCGCGTCCCGCGTGGATATCGACGAGGCGTTTATGGTAGGCGGCGCTGCCGTTAAGGCGGCGGATGAGGGAGACACCGGAAAGATGGTGGTGATCGACCGGATCGCCGACGACCCGTACATGAGTTCCGCAGGGATCTACGACGTTCACCGGATCGCCAATGAGGAGAAGCTGGTGCCGAGAGAGTGGATGAACCGGGAAGGCGACTATGTGACCAAGGATTTCATCGATTACGTGAAGCCCCTGATTCAGGGCGACTACCAGCCGATCATGGTAAACGGCCTTCCGAGACATCTGGTGCTGGACACTAAGCACAAGAAATAGGAATATTATAAGAACAGGAGCAGCAGTTCAGCACAGCTGAACCGTTACAGACAGGAGCCACAGATTTTGAAGCTATTTGAAATCTGTGGCTTTTTTGACATAAATCTGCTTGGTAATGATTCAGCCAGGTCCGCGCATTTACTGCGCAGACCGCATAAAAACGTAATGCCTGCAGGTATGCGGCCCATCGCGAAGCGATTGTCAAGGACCGGATGCCGCAGCTATTCCGCCGGCGAAATAGTTACTCAAATGTAAAAATGTAAAAAAATATTTTACATCCTATTGATACCTTTATGATTTTTGTCTATAATGAGAGACAGATGTGAAAGGAGGTCATCGAAATGAGGTTTGATGAATTGTTTGAGCAAAGAAGACTGGTGGCTTCAAGGTTAAAAGATTGTATCAGGGATATGGGATACACAAAAGTATCCTTTGCCAGGAAAGCCGAGATATCCCGTCCGACACTAGACAAACTGCTGAATGGAAGTATAGATAGTAAGAGTACCTTCGACCGTCATTTAAACAAAATCTTAAAAGTACTGAATATGTCCGTGGATGAACTGATGTTTTATCGCTCTGCAGCGGTCAAGACAGTGACAACGGTGTATTCACAAAATGCGCCTGCAGATCACGAAATGAGTGATGCGGCAAAGAAGCAATATCAGCTGCTTCTGGATGTCATTGATCTGTGTACTATTTATTATTGAGGAAATGTTTCCATGAGTGAATTTATAACGGCAGAAAATTTGGATCTTGTAATCAGAAAAAATCGGGAGATAAAAGACGAGATAACTGCACAGGCTGTAAAAATGCAGACAAATCAGGTTCTTATGCAGGCGGCGCCAACACCGCAGCTTCCCTTACTGATTCTGCAGAGATTTGGTCTGATTCAGCTTCCCGTCGAGGATAAATTTTGGAGCGGCGCCATTTATGTGAAGGATGGGAAATTGATTCCTGTACTCAACACAGCGCTGCCGCGCGCGAATCAGTATTTTACCGCATGGCATGAAATATACCATGTTATTTTTGACAACGTGTCCTTTGATCATTTTATAGAAAGCGATAATACGATAGAAGAAAGAAAAGCGGAATGCTTTGCTGCAAGTATGCTTTTGAACGGTGTGGACAGATATTATACGGAACTGGCGGGAATGGAGTTTCTTTCAAAAGTGTTTTGCTGTATGTCTGCTTTTCAGACTACTTATAAGGCAGTGTTGGTGTCTCTATATGAATACGCTGTTCAAAGTGATAATGAAAAATTAAGGAGAAAGATCAAAGAGGTTTTCAATCTTCAGTTTGACGATTTGCCAAAGCGTTTTCGGACGCTGGGGTTGGATGACAGTCTGGTAAAACCTTCATATGTGATCAATACATCTTTTCTCCAGAGCAAGATACGAAAGAGCCAGGAAGCCAATCCTGAATTGGGTTACCACAGAGATAATGAAGAATTTCTGGAAAACATTATAAGAGAAATCAAAATGATCACGGGGAGGGACAGATGATGGAAATAACTCCCATTTACAAGATTGAAAATAAAAGACATATCGCACTGCTGGATACTTCATCGATTTCTTTTATGCAGAGTTTAAAGGAATCGGGAATCATACCGGATACTGTTCTTGCGGATTATGATCTTGTGTTGATTCCGAATTGGGTCCTCACGGAGATAAGAGATTCTGAAGGAAGAACGGATTATGTACGGACGCTGATTGATGCAGGATATCCGATATACAGCATTGCGGAAGAAACATATTCGGAGCTCGCTGATCATCAGGAGGGCAATCTGTATCAGATTGTACTTGCCTCAACGTATCAGATTGGAAGACTGAAAAGCTATTTACGTCGATTTGTTGAAAAATCGGATGTTCTGGATATGGAGGCATACAAAGATTGGATAAATAAGCTGTACGACGAGTGGCCAATCCCGGGGCCTGTGCTTGCATCTGGCAGAACGAAAAAGAAAAACGCTGGGGAGGTTTCCATTACAATACTGGCAGAGGTAGTTTCCTGGTATTATCCGGAAACAGAGGTGTTGACGATATATTCTCAGGACAGTGATACGTTTGAGTTGCAGCGCCGGGCAGAAGTAAGTCTACGAGAAATCTTTATCTCCAGGATACCAGTTCCTGTTTCATATAAGAGTAATGACGCGATTCTCTGCCAGCTTTTTAGGGAGGGGAAAATCACTCTTCAAGAGGCGGTGCGTTGCAGGAAAGATATGCGCAGAATGACTTACAGCAGAGAACAGGAGGATCATTCTGTTGTTTTGGTAACAGAAATTGTTGACAATGATTCCTTTGTTTCTTTGATCCAGGACAGCGCAGTGCGGATAATTTTATAAAATAGCACAAGAAATAATTTAAAAATTGGTACATTTTTTGTTGACTAAAGTCGTTCTTATGGTACAATAAATGTGTGCGCTATCAGGGCCGGCGCCTGCGCCGGCCCTGATATATGTCCGAATGTCGTCGGAACGTGTCTGTAAGCTTCCTTGTAGTTCAGGCATAAAGAGATAGGCAGGCAGACCTGTCTCTGATCACAGGCAGGACAAGGCGATACATAAGGGCGGCGGTTTTCCGTCCGTCCGGCAGAGCAGCGCCCTTTTGAAACGCTGCCGCTGCCGTGTGCTCTCGCACGGTATGCGCAGGGGAAAAAAGGGAATACTCTGTAACAGTTCCGCATAGCCGGACTGTTGCACTACTCTACTATAATCAAATCTTATTAGGAGGAAAAGTAACTATGGCAAAATGGGTTTACTTATTCAATGAAGGTAACGCAAACATGAGAAACCTTCTTGGTGGTAAAGGTGCCAACCTGGCTGAGATGACAAATCTTGGCATGCCGATTCCGCAGGGTTTTACTGTTACCACAGAAGCCTGCACCAATTATTATGAGAGCGGAAAGAAGATCACAGAAGAAATCCAGAATCAGATCTTCGAGGCAATGGCATGGCTGGAGCAGGAGAACGGAAAGAAATTCGGAGATACCGAGAATCCGCTTCTGGTATCCGTTCGTTCCGGAGCAAGAGCATCTATGCCTGGTATGATGGATACTATCCTGAATCTGGGTCTGAACGACGTATCCGTAGAAGGCTTCGCAAAGAAGACCGGAAACGCGAGATTCGCTTATGACTCTTACAGAAGATTTATTCAGATGTTCTCAGACGTTGTTATGGAAGTTCCGAAGTCCTTCTTCGAGAAGATCATCGACGAAGTGAAAGAGGCAAAAGGCGTTCATTTCGACACCGAGCTGACCACAGACGATCTGAAAGAACTTGTTCAGAGATTTAAAGCCGTTTATTCCGAAAACATGAACGGCGCTGAGTTCCCGCAGGATCCGAAGGAACAGCTGATGGAGGCTGTAAAAGCCGTATTCCGTTCCTGGGACAACCCGCGTGCCATCGTATATCGTCGTATGAACGATATTCCGGGCGACTGGGGAACCGCTGTAAACGTACAGACCATGGTATTCGGTAACATGGGCGATACTTCCGGAACAGGTGTTGCGTTCACCCGTAACCCGTCTACCGGAGCAAAAGGTATCTTCGGCGAGTACCTGATCAACGCGCAGGGCGAGGACGTTGTTGCCGGCGTTCGTACTCCGCAGCCGATCAGCAAGCTGGCTGAGGACATGCCGCAGTGCTACAACCAGTTCATGAGCCTGGCTATGAAGCTGGAGAACCACTACCGCGATATGCAGGATATGGAGTTCACCATCCAGGAAGGCAAGCTGTTCTTCCTGCAGACCCGTAACGGAAAGAGAACCGCTCCGGCTGCTATCCAGATCGCGTGTGACCTGGTTGACGAGGGAATGATCACACCGGAAGAGGCTGTATGCCGTATCGAGGCGAAATCCCTGGATCAGCTGCTGCACCCGACCTTCGACGCGGATGATCTGAAGGCAGGCGAAGTAATCGGTTCCGCTCTGCCGGCATCTCCGGGAGCAGGCGCTGGTAAAGTATACTTCAGCGCGGAAGACGCAAAAGCTGCACATGAAAAAGGCGAGAGAGTAATCCTGGTTCGTCTTGAGACCTCTCCGGAAGATATCGAAGGAATGCATGCATCCGAAGGTATCCTGACCGTTCGCGGCGGTATGACCTCCCACGCAGCCGTAGTTGCCCGTGGTATGGGAACCTGCTGTGTTTCCGGATGCGGCGAGATCAAGATCGATGAGGAAGCAAAATACTTCGTACTTGGCGGATATACCTTCCATGAGGGAGATTACATTTCTCTGGATGGAACCACCGGTAAGATCTACAAAGGCGACATCAAGACCGTAGAAGCTTCCGTAGGCGGAAACTTCGGACGTATCATGCGCTGGGCAGACCAGTTCCGTAAACTGCAGGTTCGTACCAATGCGGATACACCGGCAGACACCGAGAACGCTGTAAAACTGGGCGCAGAGGGTATCGGCCTTTGCCGTACCGAGCATATGTTCTTCGATCCGGACCGTATTCCGAAGATCCGCAAGATGATCCTGTCCGATACGGTAGAGGAGAGAGAGGCAGCACTCAACGAGCTGATTCCGTTCCAGAAAGACGACTTCAAGGCAATGTACAAAGCTCTGAAAGGCCGTCCGATGACCGTACGTTATCTGGATCCGCCGCTGCATGAGTTCGTTCCGACCGATCCGGAAGACATCAAGGCTCTGGCTGAGGATATGGGACTGACCGCAGAGGAAGTAAAGGCAAGATGTGACGAACTGCACGAGTTCAACCCGATGATGGGTCATCGTGGATGCCGTCTGGCTGTTACCTATCCGGAAATCGCTAAGATGCAGACAAGAGCGATCATCGAGGCTGCCATCGAAGTGAAAGAAGAGATGGGATACGATATCGTTCCTGAGATCATGATCCCGCTGGTTGGCGAGAAGAAAGAGCTCAAATTTGTCAAAGACGTTGTTGTAGCTACCGCAGAGGAAGTTATGAAGGAAAAAGGCGAGTACATCAACTATCACGTTGGTACTATGATCGAGATCCCGCGCGCTGCTCTGACCGCAGATCAGATCGCAGAGGAAGCAGAGTTCTTCTCCTTCGGAACCAACGACCTGACACAGATGACCTTCGGCTTCTCCCGTGACGACGCTGGTAAATTCCTTGGCTCCTACTACGAGAACAAGATCTACGAGTCCGATCCGTTCGCGAAACTGGATCAGGAGGGCGTTGGCCAGCTGGTTAAGATGGCGGCTGAAAAAGGACGCGCTACCAACCCGAACCTGAAAATGGGTATCTGTGGAGAGCACGGCGGAGATCCGTCTTCCGTAGAGTTCTGCCACAAGGTAGGCCTGAACTATGTATCCTGCTCACCGTTCCGCGTGCCGATCGCACGTCTGGCTGCTGCACAGGCTGCTATCAACAGTAAGTAAGGAAAGTAATTCCTGTTATAAGGTAAGCAACGCTCTGTTCTTCGGGACAGAGCGTTGTATTTTAAAGAAATTATTAGAGAGACATTCCCATTACAGAGTAAACTGCTAAAAATCAGGAAAAGGGTGGCTGCGGTCACCCTTTTTTCTTTGAATATTTACGGATTATTTAATATTTATTATCCATCAAAAAATCCGCCAAATGCACGATCCTTACCCCGTTGATATTTCCGGCAGCCAGTTCGTCCAGCGTTACCACATATTTGGGGTAGTGGTCTTTGATTTCAAGGAGATTGGCGACCTCCCGGTCGGATTCCTCCGGCAGTCTGCGGCACACCTGAACATAAATTCGCTCGTCACGGCGAACCGCTACAAAGTCTATTTCTTTTGTTGCGTTTTTGCCGATATAGACATCATAGCCTTTCCGGCGCAGTTCAAAGTAAACGATGTTTTCGAGCATAGCCGCAATAGACTTCGGGTTAAATCCCATTATGCAGTATTTGAGAGAAGAATCGGCAAGGTAGAATTTCTCCTGCGTTTTCAGCACGGATTTACCCTGCAAGTCGTACCGTTGGCAACGGTAGATTACAAAAGCCTTTTCCAACCAATTCAAATAGTTGTAAACCGCTTCGACAGACAGGGAGCGTCCCTCGCTTTTCAGAAACTTCACGATTGCGTTTGCGGAAAAGGTTTTGCCTACATTTTCAACGATATAGCGGACAACACGGTTAAACAAATCGAAATTCGCTATGTTATGCCGTTTTGTAATATCGCTTGTTATGACGGAGTGATAAATGCCCTCCACAATCTGATAAGCAGAACGCTCGTCAAAATTGCCGAATGCGACAATGGGAAAACCGCCCATACGGATATATTCATTCAAAAGTTCTCTTGTTGAAAGACCGCTTTGTTTTTTGAACTCCAAATACTCGGCAAAAGACAGGGTATAAACCGGGATAGAAATATACCGCCCCGTCAGATAGGTTGAAATTTCGCCGGACATCAGCTTAGAATTGGAGCCGGTCACATAAATATCGGTGTCCGTATTTTCAAGCAGACTGTTCACAGCTTTTTCCCAACCGTCGATTTCCTGCACTTCATCAAGGAGAAGATAATACCGCCCGTCGCCGGTCATCTGTTCCTTGATACTTCTATACATATCTTTATCGGTCATACCGTCGTCAAAATCCTCCGAGGTATAACGCATACTGATAATGTGATCGGCAGAAACGCCGTTTTTCAACAGGTCGTCTCGCAGCATTTCTAAAATAGTGGATTTTCCGCAGCGGCGGATTCCCGCCAGTATTTTCACAAGCGGTACATCACGATAAGTTTTCAGCAATTCCATATACTGTGGTCTTATAATCATCCTATCGCCTCCTTGTTACACACTAATAGTATAGCCAAAAACTCCAAATCAATCAATAGTTTTTTCTGTAAAACAGTAAAAACTTTGTTTTTTATACAACTTTTTGGCTTTGCTTAATGTTGCTTGGAATGTTAAAAGCGGCACGGGAAAATCTCGTACCGCTGCCGGTCAAAATGCTCCGACTTTTTTCTGATCCAGAGCCGATGACCTGTTCAGTACACAGGCGGAGCGTGACGAGGGCAGAGGGAAACTCTTGTAGAAATCCCCATGCAGGAAATGATATTGTCATTTTTAGTCCGCATAACATGTGATATCAATAGTTTTTCTGGATTATGATTAAAACAGGTGTTATAATATGGCTAAACCGTGAATAGGAGAAGAAGATATTATACAATGAGGGAGGAAAACGATGGTTACACGCAAAGACATGAAGAAAAAAGCCAAAGCGGTGGTCCGGAGTCATTACGGACTGCTGTTGGCAGTGTGTCTTGTGGCGGCGTTTCTGGGGACAGAGTTTGTGAATTCTCTGGATTTTCTGAAGCAGTACCGGACAGGCACAGAGCAGACGGAGCAGACGGTGACGACCGTGGCCGGAGGGCACAGGGAATCTGTGTGGACTGCGGTTGGCAGCGCGCTGATGGGAAATCTGGAGGAAGGCCAGCAGATCTCCCAGGATATTTCCCAGCAGCTGGAGGAGAAGAGCGATGAGGGCGAAATGCTGGTGGCATTCGGGCGAAGCCGCGGTGTGCTTGCCAGTATTTTAAACGGCATTGACTCAGGTTCGCTGCTGATCCACGGAATAACCGCTGCGCGGAACATGGGCGTTTCCAGAGATATGATCCTGGCGCTTTTTATCGCGGCGGCGATGGTGCTGTTTACCGGCGTATGGTTTCTGTTTACCAATATTTACAAAGTGATATCCAGGCGCATTTTTCTGGAAAGCCGGACCTACGAGAAAGTGCCGTTCCAGAGATTCCTGTTTTTGCTGCGGGTAAAAAAATGGCTGCGCTGTTCGGTGACTATGTTTATGACCTGGCTGTTCCAGCTGCTGTGGTCGGCGACGGTGATCGGCGGCGTTATCAAGAGATATTCCTATTATATGGTGCCGTATCTCGCGGCGGAGAATCCGGATGCGGGGTGGAGAGAGACGATTACCCTGTCGCGGCGGATGATGAAGGGACATAAGTGGGAGTGTTTTGTGTACGAGTTGTCGTTTCTTCTGTGGGATATTCTGGGAATTTTTACCCTGGGCGCTTCCAACCTGTTTTTTGCAAATGCCTACAAAACCGCGTTCTTTTCGGAGTATTACGCGGCGCTTCGGGAGAAGGCCAGGGAAGACGGCATGGAAGGCGCACAGCTTATGAATGATGTGTGGCTGTTCCAGAAAGCCGGGGAGCAAACGCTGCGCGAGGCGTACACTGACCTGGCAGAGCTGCAGGCCGCCAAGATACAGCCGCCTGTCTATCACGGATTTCGGAAAATGCTGGCGGAGGTGTTTGGCATTACGGTAGTCAGCAGAAAAGAGGAAGAGGCGTACGAGGAGGCGCAGATGCTCCGCCAGAGACTGGCCTCGGAGCGGGAGCAGATGGAAGGAACGTCTTATCCCACCCGCCTTTTTACGATTCCGGAGGAGAAGAAAAATGTCCGGGCAGGGCAGATCAATTATCTTCGCTATTATTCGATTCCCTCGCTGATCCTTATGTATTTTATTTTCGCGGGGATCGGATGGCTCTGGGAGGTCAGCCTTCATCTGATCACGGACGGAGAGTTTGTGAACCGTGGAGTACTCCACGGCCCGTGGCTGCCGATCTATGGGACGGGCGGACTGTTGATCCTGATCCTGCTGAACAAGCTGCGCAGGCATCCGGCGGCAGAGTTTTTCGCGGCGGTGGTGCTGTGCGGCTGTGTGGAATATTTTACCGCATTTTATCTGGAGATGACCCACGGCGGAAAGAAGTGGTGGGATTACAGCGGATATTTTCTGAACCTGCACGGAAGGATCTGCGCCGAGGGCCTGCTGGTGTTCGGCGTGGGCGGCATGGCGATCGTGTATTTCGCGGCGCCGCTTCTGGACAACGCACTCCGCAGGCTGAAATACCGGTATGCGGTGATCCTCTGCGCGGCTCTGCTGGCGGTGTTTGCCGTAGATCAGGTATATTCGGGAAAACATCCCAACGAAGGAAAGGGCATTACAGATTATAAAGAAGCGTATCTGGAAACTTTGGACTGGGACACTGCGGCTGCGGATAACGAGGGAACCCAACGAAGGTCTCTCTAAGAAATCTATAGAATATATGACCCCGGAAAGCACGGAATATGATGCTTTCCGGGGTTTTTGCATGTTCCGTGTAACTATTTTCATTTTCGCCGGAAATTTGGGTAAAATGGAATTGTGGTGTACGATGTTTTCCTGCGCTTTGCGCGGGATAAGGGCAGACCGTATAAAAACATAGTGTCTGCGTACATCCGAAGAAATGGAAGGTTGACAGGAGGAACAAAACATGGACAGAAAGATCACAGAACAGGTCGTGTGGGAATTTGGCGAATATCTGAGAATGGAGGAGAAAAGTGAGGCGACCATCAGCAAATATGTGAGAGCGGTCCGGGAGTTTGGAGAATTTCTGGAAGGGGAGGACGTGGACAAAGGAAAGCTGCTGGAATACCGCAGGAGGCTGGCCGAAACCTGCAGGCCGCAGACGGTAAACGGAAGACTGTCGGCGATACACATGTTTCTGAACTGGCTGGGGCATAGCGAGTGGAGGATCCGGTTTCTGAAGGTACAGCGTCAGCCGTTTCTCAATGAGAACCGTGAGCTGACCGAACAGGAGTACCGTTCTTTGCTGGAGGCGGCGCAGGCGGATGGAAAGGAAAGAATGTACCATATTCTTCTGACCCTGTGCGGAACAGGAATACGGGTCAGCGAGCTGCAGTACATTACTGTGGAGGCGGTGCGCCGCGGCAGGGCGGAGATTTCAATGAAAGGAAAAAACCGTGTCATTCTGCTGCCGGAAAAGCTTCGCCGGAAGCTGACGGAATATATGGAAAAGCAGGAGATTCACTCCGGCGCGGTGTTCTGCACAAGAAGCGGAAAACCGGTGGACCGCTCCAATATCTGCCACGAGATGAAAAAACTCTGTGAAAAAGCCGGGGTCAGCAGATGCAAGGTGTTCCCGCACAATCTAAGACATCTGTTCGCCCGGAAGTTTTATGAGATCACCAAGGATCTGTCCCACCTGGCGGACTTGCTGGGACATTCGTCCATCGAGACGACGCGCATCTATACGGCCACCAGCTTTCAGGAACAGAAACGTTTTCTGGACCAGATGGAGCTGATCCTCTGACCGCGGCGGCTGGACGGTCCGAGGGCAGATACCACGGAATCAATATTCTGTGGTACTTTCGACCCCTATATTACTGATATTATATACATATTTTGAGCCTTTTGCAACCTGCCGGGATTTCAATCCGGCAAAAAAGAAGAAAAAAAGAAGAAAGAAGCATATTAGAGCGCGTTTGAAAATTCATTCCTGCAATCTGCACGCCTCACTTTGCGTGGAATTTCCTTTTCAAACACACTCTAGAAATTTTGTAACGATTCAATCAGGTCTTTGCATTTTCTGTGTTAAAAATTTTTCTGTTGTGTGTTACTGATACTTGCAGTGCGGCCATACAGGCATAGGATGACTGTCATCCAGAAAGACGCGCCTTTTTCTGCAGTTTCCAGTGGAGCTGCGTGCCTTTCCCTGTGCTTTTTGGCAATCCTGTGTGCCTTTTTCTGTCACCTCCGGGCAGTTCTGCCTGTTTTTTTGTGTCCTTTGCCGGAGTGGCGCGTATTTCTTTTCGTTTTTTTCAGAACCGCGCATAGTGCGCTCCAGCCGGACGGCAGAATACCACAGAATATTGATTCCGTGGTAAATCCCCCGGATTTTGCATGAAAAATCTTTTTTTCAGGCGAAGGAGGATGCAACGATGACAGAAGAAAAGAACGTTTTGTGTGTAAAAATGCTGGGAAATTTTTCTCTATCCTTCCAGGGACAATCGCTGCTGGGAACAAAATCGTCCAATACGCAGTTCGCGTACCTGATGCAGCTGCTTCTGCACAAGCGCGGCCAGGGAGTGGGAAGGGAAATCCTGGAGGAAACGCTGTTCGGTGACCGGGATGTGGAAAACACACACCGCGCCCTGCGCAGCGTTATTTATAATGCGAAAAAACGGTTGGAAGAACTGGGACTGCCCGAGGCCGACTATATTGTCCGCAGGGACGGGATGCTTTTCTGGACGGAGGAGATTCCTGTGTGGGAGGATGCCGCCGCCTTTGAGCAGCTTTATCTGGAGGCCCGGCGGGAAAGTGAGGAGGAGCGAAAGCTGCAGCTGCTTCTGGACGCCTGCCATTGCTACACCGGGGAGTTTCTGGAGCTGTACTCGGACTTTCTGTGGGTGGCTTCCGAGGCGCGGCGGTACCGGGCGATGTTTTATGAGTGTGTGGAGGAAGCGGCTGCCCTGCTGCGGAAGAAGCAGGATTTTCTGGAGATGAAACAACTGGGGATCTATGCGTCGAGGATCGCTCCCTTCTGCGACTGGGAGACGGTGACCATGGAGGCCCTGATCGGTCTGGGAAGCTACGAGGAGGCGGTGGAGCTGTACACCGTCACTGTGCAGCGGTATCTGGAGGAACGGGGACTCCGGCCTTCCCAGAAGCTGATGGACATGCTGGAGCGGCTGGGCGAACAGGTGACTCACCCGGCCAGCTCGCTTGACGGCATCCGGGAGAATCTGGAGGAGGACGAGGACCAGGAAGGCGCTTATATGTGCAGTTATCCGGTCTTCCGGGGCATTTACCATATGATGAAACGGATGATGGAGAGATACCGCCAGCCCATGTCCCTGATGCTCTGCACCGTTGTGGACAGCAAGGGAAATCCCATGCGGGAGGGCGAACAGCTGGACAGCCTGTCGGAGCGGCTGGCCAATGTGATCCGCCAGTCGGTGCGCCAAAGCGATGTGGTCAGCCGCTACAGCCGCGGCCAGTATCTAATCCTCTTTCCCAACGTATCAAAAGAGAACTGCGCGAGGATCCAGAAGCGGATCAACGAACACTTTGTGCAGGGGCGGCAGCGGACGGGACTTCGGTTTTCCATAAACAGCCTGTACGATTAGATGGGTAATTCCTCAAAAAAAGCGTCAAGACACATTTTTACCGATGGTTTTGACGCTTTCTTTGTTTTGCGGACTGGTATGATAGCAGGGAAGTGAGAGGAAAATACTTCCATAGCAATATCTGGAAGACAGCAAAAGCAGCACTGCCGCCGGGCCACCGGCCGTGGATGGCAGCGGCGGAATGGACGGGAGCATATGGAGAAAGACAGCATTTTGAAGAAACATGGAGATAACGGAACGTTTGTGGTTCGGATCAAATATTGTCAGAATTACAGCTGGCAGGGCGTCGTTACCTGGGCGGAAAAGCAGAAGACGGTTCCCTTTCGCTCAGCATTGGAGCTGGTTCATCTGATCGACGGGGCGCTGGCGGAGGAAGGCGCCAAGGAGGAGCCGCGGGAATTTGCGGATAAGAAGGAGCAGAGCGCGGATGACTGACAGGGAATTAAGGAAGCTGACCAGGAAAGATCTGCTGGAGCTTTTGGTTTCCCAGGGACGGGAGCAGGAAGAACTGAGAGCGGAGCTGGAGAAAGCCAAAGCCGCTCTGCAGGAACGGCAGCTTCAGATCCAGGAGGCCGGTTCCGTGGCGGAAGCCGCGCTGCGGCTGAACGGTGTGTTCGAGGCGGCCCAGGCCGCGGCGCAGCAGTATCTGGAGAATATCCGTCAGCGCAGCGAACAGACAGAGGAAGTCTTCGCGCGCCGGGAGGAAGCCTGCATCCGACAGGAGGAAGAAATGAAGGAAAAAATGAGCCTGCTTGGCGAGGCTGTGGAAACCGCCGGAAAAATGGAAGAGATCTTAAACAGGAAATGTCAGGCGGAGGAAAACCAACAGCCGGAGACGGCAGCGACAGATTGGCCGGAGCTTCTGAAGCAGCTGCAGTTATTCCGCCAAAGGTATGAGGCGCTGAAAAGATTTCAGGAATCCGGGGGCGTGGAATGAGACGCAGAAAAACAGGTCCGCCGCCCTGCCCGACAGTGGAGCAGCTGGAGGCGGAATTAAAAAGAGAGAATTACCGCAGGAGATATCACACGGTCCTGCGCAGCACCGTCTACTCTCTGGTCACGGTGGCCGCGGCGGCGATCCTTGTGGCGACGCTGTTTCTTCCGGTTCTCCGGATCTACGGCACATCCATGACGCCTACTACAAGCGAGGGAGACATTGTCGTGTCCTTAAAAGGAGGAAGCTTCCAAAGAGGCGACATTATCTCCTTCTGGTTCAACAATAAGATTCTGGTAAAGCGTGTGATCGCCATGCCAGGGGAGTGGGTGGATATCGACGAGGACGGGACGGTGTTTGTGGACGGGGAGCAGCTGGAGGAGTCCTATCTGACGGAAAAAGCGTTGGGAGAATGTGATCTTACACTGCCTTATCAGGTACCGGACGGCCGCTATTTTGTTATGGGCGACCACCGGTCAACCTCTGTGGACAGCCGCAGCAGCACCGTAGGCTGCATAGCGGAGGAACAGATTGTGGGGAAGCTGGTATTTCGGGTCTGGCCGTTTGACGGTTTTGGCCCGCTGGAATAACAATGGAAGGAGGATAAACCGATGGATCAGAGAAATCTTCTGACCCAGGCACTGGGTTTTATACAGGAACAACGGCGCCGCCGCTGGTGGCTGCGGGTTGTGGCCGGCATGGCGTCAGTGGTGGTCTTTGTGACAGTTTATCTGCTGATTTTGCCGGCGATTACCATGGAAAACGCTCCTTTGCAGGTTACGGCAGATCCCAGGACGGCAGTTTTTGGGGAGGCGCTCCAGGCGGAGATTTTCGCGAGGGCGGAAGACGGACGGGACGAAACCGTGTTTGTTCTGAAAGCAGCTGGCAGCAACGCGGGACTGGAGGAAAGCGGCATTGCTTTTAACAAGGAGGGAACCGCCGTGATCGCCGCTCAGGAGGGGCGAAACGTAGAACTGCACCGGGAATACGGCAAAGACGGAACGGTAAGCTACTGGTTCTGTCTGGCGAAGGGCCAGTCGGCAAGGTTTTCGCTTCCGTGGATCAACGGCGCGAACCGTTACCGCGCCGAGGTAACGGAGGAGCAGGTACCGGTGGTAAAGGAAATTCAGCCGGAGGAAGCGGCGCAGGAGCCTGTTCAAACTACCGAGGGGGAAAATCCACAGAAACCTGCGGCGAGTGCGGAGGGAGGAGATTCCCAGCAACCTGCGGGCGGATCCGAAGGAGGCGATTCTCAGGGAACTGAGGGAGGTATTGAGGGAGAAAATCTCCAAGAGCCTGCGGAAGGCATGGAAGGAGGAAATTCGCAAGAATCTTCGGAGGGCACAAAAGAAGGTGAGCCCCAGAAAACTTCGGAAGGTGCAGAGGGAGATAATTCCCAGAAGGCGTCAGCAGGTTCGGCGGAGGGAACTTCCCAGAAGCCGCAGCAGATCGTCGAATATGAGACAGTTTACCATACGGAAATCGTTCTGGAACAGGCGGGGGATGCCTCAAAGAAAGGAACTCTGAAACTTTCCTTTGGCAGCGGCGCTTCGCTGGAGGATGCCCAGAGCCGGGCGGAGGAAACCCTCGAACTTTCCTGGGTGGAGAAAACAGAGGAAGTGTCGCCGACACCGACGCAGGAGCCGGAAAATGGCGCTTCCGGGGAGGATGGAGATAATAGTTCCAATCTGTCAGGAGATGATTCCGGGAATGCAGGTTCGGACGAAACGAAGAAAAACGGGACAGATTCAAGTGAGACAAATTCAAACGAGACAGATTCCAATGAAATGAATTTGGATGGATCGAATTCCACGGAGAATGGTTCCGCAGATAGTAACTCCGGTGAGGAAGATTCGGAGAGAATCAGATTTACGGTATCACCCATAGATTCTACAAAAATCCGCATGTTTTCGGCTGGTATGGAAGCGGCAGGGTTGGCGGATAATGGAGCGGTGAGTACAGCGGAAAATGGAGATGGCCATAACTTCGCAGAGAATATTACCAGCGTGACGGTTTCCAGACTGGTAAATGGAACGTGGGTTCCTGGAACGGAATTTACGGATGGGGATTCTGTGAGGGTGGAGATCAATTATACAATTCCGGCGAATACGGTTGGTGAAAGTAATAAAACAATTTATTACCAGCTTCCGGAAGGAATCCGCCTTTCAAAAGAGGAATCGGGTACTGTATATGATGGTCAGACCCCGGTGGGTAAATATGAGATTGGCACTGATGGCAAAATTATAATTACTTTTGAAGAGAATTTTGCTGATAATAACGCTTTTACAGGAATGATCCGTTTTGAAGGGACACTTTCCAAAGACGAGAGTGAAAACGAAGAACAGATCGAGTTTGGTGGAGATGGCGGAATAATCACGATAAAGCCGAATACCTCCCCGACGGATATTCATATAGAAAAAGAAGGTTCTTATAACAAGGATGAGGGGATGCTTCACTATACCGTTACGGTTTCTACGGAAAAGGGAACTGGAGATACTGTGACTATCAGCGACGCTTTTGCAGGTGGTAATACTCTTGCTGCGTATGATAAGGATAGTTTCACACTTGTCAAAATTGATAAAAATAACGGGAGAGTGGAAATACCGAAAACTGATTATACGATAGATTTTGGTACGGTTGATTGGAACAATAACTGGGAGAAATTTTCAATCAGTGGCTTGCCCAAGCTTGAGGCTGGAGAAAAATACATTGTTACCTATACTGCTACACCGAAAAAGTCCAGCCAGGACAACGGCGCATCTAATGTATCTAACTCCGCTACTGGTACCAGCGGCGGTGACAGCAGCTCGGGATGGTGTGATGTGACCATTTCTAAGGAGATGATCAAGAAATGGGGTTATCATGACAGTGGGACCGGAAAGATTAAGTGGACGATCACTCTGAATCCGGACAAGAAGGATATCGGTGGGTATATTCTTAATGATACTATGATGATTAACGGTCAGGAACACACAATTCCTGTGGATACGGTGATTACCATGACCGGCTCTGGTGAAACCAGCCAGACGATCACTCTGCCATATACTTTCCCACCGGGTTCCAGTGATACTTATACAATCACCTATGAAACCGATGCACCTTCGGAAGGTGAGCCGGGTGAGTTGTGGAGTGTGTCCAATAAAGTGGAGCTGGATGGAGATGGCGAGCATTATGAGGGCAGCAGCGGTGATATCACGGGACAGATTCAGGATTACGATCTGGCAAAAGCCTCGGAGGGTCTGGAACAGAACAGTTCTACGGACACGGAAGGAACATACAAATGGGTGTCCCGCATTACAGTACCTAAGAAAGACGTAGACCTTGAAAAGATAACTTATACAGATACATTGATCGGCGCGTCTTTGGACGGTGGTTCACCAGTTGAAGGCAGTCATTACATCACCCCTAAACTACTGGGACAGTTGACTATTACAGTCGGTGGCACAACACTGGTTCGTGGAACCGATTATCAGATTTGTGATACAGAAGGAAAGATGATCGAAGATTTTACAGGAGAGAATCATCTTAATGGCTTTCAGGTGAGTTTTCTGGATACTGCAAAGAGTAAAATTATTGGCAAAACGATTGAACTGCGGTATCAGACCAAGGTAGACTACACCAAACTGACCGGTGACGGAACATATAAGATTGTCAATAAGGGCAACATTCCAGAACATGAGAGTGCGGCAAGTGTTACCTGGGAAAAGCCGAAGAAGCTGGAAAAGCAGGCTAGTATTACGGGAGTACATACAGATAACAGCTTTACCGGAAATCCTATCAGCATTGATTATACTTCTTCCGGAGGAACCATCCATTACCGGGTGTTAATCCGTACTGATAAGGACACAGGCGGAGATATCACTCTGACAGATTTGCTGCCAGCAGGCGCTGCGTTGGTAAAGGATTCTGTTACAATGAGTTTCTATGGGAATGAGTGGTGGGAATTTTCATATATCGAGTGGCAGTCTGATAATGAGCAGAAGAAATATATAGCTGCAGATAATATTAGTTATAAAATTGACAATCCAAATGAAGATGGTACTACTCAGGTAATTTTCACCATCCAAGATGGCTATAACGGAGACGGAAATCAACACACTCTTGCAGTATACTATGATGTTACCATCAAAGATGACCCGGCCTGGGAAGAGGATCCTAGTCTGGAGGAACAGTTGTATCGCAACAAAGTGACCTGGGGAACTGAAAACTCCGAAATGGAAGTTACTGTAGAGCGGGAAGTTCCGGAAATTGAAAAGGTTGGAGAGCAGCTTCCGCAATATAATGCCGATGGGGAGCCAATAACTGATGATAGCGGCAAGCCCGTATTATCTGACATCATCCGTTATTGTATTGTCATCAATGCAGGCGGAAAGGATCTGGTTCCCGGGATGGACTTCATCGAATTGCGGGATCAACTAAATATAGGTAAGGCGGCAGGCGCAGAGTTTCGGCCTGGCAGTGTGAAGCTGTACCAGTATGATCCGGATAAGGAGAATTCCTGCGGAGCGGAGATGGATTCTAGTCTGTACACTTACATCTATGATGAGAAGGAATATAAGCTGACTTTTACTTTGCCGGACGAGACGGCCTGTGTGCTGGTTTATGAGTACGCGATCGACCGCGGAAATGCGGCGGGTGACTTGACAATCTATAACGAGGCGAATCTTACTGGCGGAGCCAGTTCGGGCGGTAAGGATGAAACTACTTTAGTGGATACATCTTCTTCCGCTACGGCTACCAAGAAAGTGTTGACCATTTATAAGGTCGATGCGACAAATTATGGAAAGCTGCTGCCAGGGGCAGTGTTTGAGTTGGCGGTTTATCAAAAAAATGATGAGAATGTTTGGAAATGGAAAAAATTAGCAGATTTTACTACGAACGATAATGGTTTGTTTACTTTGTCCCGTGCAGATGATGAGACGTTCCCTGATTTTACTTTCCAGGACAATGTTTTATATCGACTTACGGAAAAGACAGCGCCTAGTGGGTATGACAAAGATTTCGAGCCATATTATTTTGTATGGGTTGAGAACGGGAAGACAGCGGACGTGGTAAAACAGGCAATGAGTGACAATGGTGCTCTGGGTAAAGTTGAATCCGAAGAGGTACGTTTTCTCACTACGTCAGGAGCAATCTATGTTCCGAATGAACCTATGGAATTGTCGGTGAGAAAGAGCTGGCAGAATGAGAATGGCACGGCAACTTCTCCGGGTGCGAACAGCGTGGAGGTGGCGTTGTATCAGCAGGCGGTGAAGAGTAATGCTGTGACAGTGAAGGTAAAGTGGCAAACGGCGTATAATCAGGGCGAGTTTCAGTCCATTGATATAGCGAAAGGAAGCGATTTGAGTTTAGGTGTAAATATTTGGAGCGATATATCATATATTGTCGGTAGTGGAGAAAGACAAAAGGTTGCTCATGAGCAAGGTGTTTGCATGATTAAGCTGGAACAGATTGACACAGATATAGAGATTACCCTTTGTTTACCATATGATATCACAAATACGGATGTAACATTTTCAAATTATACAACGCCATATAATGTCCCAGTCGGAGATGCTACGCAATATCAAAGAGTAGACCTTAATGCGGATAATAACTGGTCCTATACATGGTTTGATTTGCCTAAACAAAATGAAAATGGCCAAACACTTTACTATTATGTAAAAGAGCTAACCTCCCTCCCCGGCTTCGAAACTATCTACTCCAGCAACAACAACAGCGGAATCCAATCCGGCGAGCTGGTGATTATCAACCGTTCTTCCGGCTACGTCCTCCCGGAAACCGGCGGAGGCGGAATCTCTCTGTTTACAGCAGGCGGCCTTGCACTGATCGTGCTGGCGAGCCTGATGTATATAATAATGCGCAGGAAGGAACATGGGGCGCCCTGATGGGCAAAACGAAAAAAGCGCCCCAAATAGAAAAAGAAAGGATGTATAAAATCTATGAAAGCAACAAAAAAACTCTTTGCCATGCTGCTGACAATGCTCATGGCACTGGTGATGGTGATTCCTGCATTTGCGGCTGGGAATACATATACCATTACCATCAATAACTCTACCAGTGGACACACTTATGAGGCATATCAGGTGTTTGCAGGTGATTTGTCTAGCAACGGTAAAATACTGTCCAATATTACATGGGGAGATGGTGTAAACGAAGATACGCTGTTGACAGCGCTGAAATCGGATAAGACTATCGGCACGCGATTCGCGGATTGTGGGACTGCTGCAGATGTAGCTGCAGTACTGGATGATTTCGGGAACGATTCTGTTCAACTAGACGCATTTGCAGCTGTAGTAGGCAATAATCTGAGTGACACCAAGACATTCAGTACTGAGGGTACCGGTTCCTATTCTATTTCAGATCTAGCTGCAGGTTACTACTTTGTAAAAGACAGTGATAATTCAAATATTACTGGTAATGATGCTTACACGAAGTTCATGCTGAAACTTGTAAACAGTATCACTGTCACTCTAAAGTCCGATGTCCCCACCGTAGAAAAGAAAGTGCAGGAGGACGACAAGTATAAACAGGATGGAGACTATGGCAACGGTTACAATGACGTTGCTGATTGGAATATCGGTGACAATGTACCGTTTAAACTGATTGGTACCATACCTGAGATGGATGGTTACGACACCTATAAATATATTTTTCATGATACTATGTCCAAAGGTCTGACACTGAATGAAGATAGTATTCAGGTTTATGTAGTCAATGCTAAAAACACTAGTTTGGATTCTGCTAAAGCATTAACAGTAAATGAAGATTATACTCTGACGACTTCAGCTTTATCTGACAAGTGTTCGTTTGAGGTATCCTTTGCTGATTTGAAAAAAGTTGAAGGAGCAACTAAAGGAAGTTACATCATTGTGTCCTATACGGCGATTCTGAATGAAAACGCTGAAATCGGCCTGCCGGGTAACCCCAATGAAGTATACCTTGAGTTTTCCAATAATCCTGCTGAGAGCGGTGAAGGTGATACAGATAATACTGGCAAGACACCCGAAGATAAGGTCATTGTTTTTACCTACGAGCTGGATACCACAAAGGTAGATGGTACGAACACGAATATTACATTGAAAGATGCAGAGTTCGTTCTGTTGAACAAAGACGGCAACAAAGTTGCCAATGTAGATTCAACCACTGGAAAATTTAAAGGATGGGTGGATTTGCCAAGTGGAACAGGTACAAATAGCGAAATCGTTTATTCAGACTGGACAGAAAAGAACGAGACTACTAATGTGATCCTCAAGTCTGATGATAATGGCCTGTTCAAAGTAATCGGCCTGGACGATGGCGACTACAAACTGCGCGAGATTAAAGCTCCGGATGGATATAATCTTTTGACGAAGGATGTGGATGTAAAAATTACCGCTACTACTACGAATGGACAGAACTGGACTGACGGTAAAGCTGAGAATGCTCTGACAAAGCTGGAAGTCGTAGTGGATAAAGAGCAGGGCACTGGAAATGTAGACGATGGTACTGCCGCTATTAACATCGCCAACAACAAGGGCCCGACCCTCCCAGAAACCGGTGGCATGGGCACTACGATCTTCTATGTAGTCGGCGGCATCCTGGTAGTTGCCGCAGGCGTGATGCTGATTACCAGACGGCGCATGAACCTTACAGATTCCGACAAATAAACCAAAAACATCAACTGCTGTGTGCCGGACGTGTCGTTTCGCGAAGAATGTTTTCTTTGCAAAACGACGCGCCGGGGACGAAAAGTCTCCAGAGCGTGCCTGAAGATTCCGGAAACGGATCTTCAGACACGCTCCAGGCCGCAGCGGCAAGGAGAGTCCTCTATGAAACGGAATAAAACCACGATCTTGCTGCTTCTTGTCATTCTTATAGGGTTGTCCTTGCTGCTGTATCCTACGGCCAGCGATTACTGGAACTCCTTCCATCAGTCCCGGGCCATAGCTTCCTACGCGGAGACGGTGGCGGAGCTGGACGATGACGATTATGAACAATACCTGTCAGAAGCGCACGCGTACAACGAGACGCTTTTAAACAACCATCACCGCTATCAGCCCACTGACACGGAGACTTCTCAGTATGAAAGCCTGCTGAATGTCAGCGGAAATGGCATTATGGCATATATTGAGATTCCCTCCATCGATGTCTCTCTGCCGATCTACCACGGAACGGCGGACACGGTCCTGCAGATCGCTGTGGGACATATCGAGGGCAGCTCACTTCCTGTAGGCGGGGTGAGTACCCACTGTGTGGTGTCCGGCCACCGCGGCCTGCCGTCGGCCAGACTGTTCACAGACCTGGATAAGCTGACAGAGGGAGATGTGTTTCTGCTCCGGGTGCTGGATGAGGTGCTGACCTATCAGGTGGACCAGATCCACATTGTGGAACCCCAGGAGGTGGAACTGCTGGAGATCGAGGAGGGAAAGGATCTGTGTACGCTGGTGACCTGTACCCCATATGGGATTAATTCCCACAGGCTTCTGGTGAGAGGGCATCGGGTAGAGAATCAGGAAAGCGCGGCCGATGTCCGTGTGACGGCGGACGCTGTCCAGATTGAACCGGTTCTGGTGGCTCCGGCGGTGGCGGCTCCGATCCTGCTGTTTTTGCTTTTGCGTCTGCTGTTCGGCGGCGTCGGAAAGAGAGGCGGAAAAAACAGGAAACATCTGTAACGGTTCAGCAATCGTAACCGTTCCGCCTGCCACTATCCCGCGAGGTGTTTTCGCGACACAGTCAAACTGCAGTATAACTTCAATATTGAAACGCTTGTAACTATTCAGCCAGGCCTGCGCATTTACTGCGCAGACCGTCTGAAAACGTAGTGCCTGCAGGCATCCGGCCCATCGCGAAGCGATTTTTAATGGCTGGATGCCGTAACAGGTCCGCTGGCTGAACTGTTGCAAACGCCTGGGAGGATGAAAATGAGAAAAACAAAAAATAAAAAGCAATATCTGGCCGTTCTTCTGGCGGCGGTGTCTCTGGCTGCCGGGACGGGCGCGCAGCCTGCCCGTGCGGCCAACGTGCCGACGCCGGTTTCTGTGGCTGCCGAAACCGGCGAAAGGATAGGGGACAGCGCATGTTCCCTGACACTGGAGATAGACGGGACCGGGGAGTACGCCCAGGAGCTGAGAAAGGTCAGCTTCGGCGCGCGGCTGTACCGCATGGCGGACATTGACGCCCAGGGAGAGTACACGGTCACGGAAGCTTTCGCGGAGTTGGAGACAGAGCTTCTGGAAGCCGCCGAAAGCGGCCAGTGGCGGGATGTGATTTCCCACGCGGAGGCCGTGGCGGAGGGAAACGAATCTTCTGACGGGCAGGAGCCGTCCGGCAGCGGGATAGCGCCGGATGGGCAGGTGCAGGTTGAGAATGGGCAGGGCGTCGTCCGGGAACTTTCTCCGGGCCTCTATCTGGTCCTGGCCGACCCGGCGGTTTCCGGCAGTGACACTTACCGGTTTCTGCCGCTGGCGGCGGCGCTTCCCGGATGGGATGCGGAGAGCGGGGAATGGCAGTACCATGTGACCGTCAGTCTCAAACCGGAGCGGGAATCTGCCTACGGCAGCCTGCGGATCTTGAAGACTCTGGAACGTTATAATGCTTCTCTTGGCACCGTCACGTTCGTGTTCTCTGTGGACGGAAAGGATTCTCTTGGGAATATCGTCTACAGCGATGTTGTCTCCACCACCCACAGCGCGGCGGGAACGGAGGAAGTGCTGATCGAAAACATTCCGGCGGGAACGACGGTGACAGTGACCGAGGTGTACAGCGGCGCCAGCTACGAGCTGACTTCCCAGCCGCAGCAGACGGTGACGGTCACCGCCGAAACTGTGGCGCAGACGGAGTTTTCCAATACTTACAACGAACGTCTGGTGCCGGGAAGCGGCGCGGTCAATCATTTTACCGGAGGCGAAGGCGGTGACTGGATCTGGAACCGCCTGGACGCTGACCCAGAGCGTGAGGAATAAGGAAGGCAGAGGATTGTATGAAAGCATGGAAGAAAAAAGGAAGGTATCTGCTCACAGCCGCGGCTGTGACGCTGGTTGGCCTGGCCGCGGTGAAGGAGACGATGGCCTATTTTACCACTTATGTGGAGGCCCAGGGAGGTTATCCGGTCACCCTTGGCAGCGAGACGGAGATTAAGGAGCATGTGAAGGACACCAGCAAATATATCCAGGTGGTCAACACCGGAGAGACAGACTGCTATGTGCGGGTGCGTGTATATTTCGGAAGCCTTTTTCAGACGGAATATCTGCCCAGCGAAGGATGGGAGCTGGCGGAGGACGGCTACTGGTATTACCGGGAGTTTCTGTCGCCGGGGGAAGAGACGACGCAGCTGATCGCGGCGGTCACCGTGCCGGAGGAGGCAGGGGAAGAATTTCATGTGATCGTCGTCCAGGAACACACAATGGTGCGGTATGACGAGAGTGGCCAGCCGTACGCGGACTGGGAGGCGGACGTAGATACAACGACAGATATCGGTGTGGCAGCCGGAGAGGAGGAGACACTATGAGACGACAGACAGAACGAGGCAGGAACGTGTCTGCGCGGAAAAAGCCGCGGCCAGGAGACCGGAAAACTCTGATGCTGGCGGCAGCGGCGGCCCTTCTTCTGCTGTCCGGCACGGTGGGGAGCACTCGGGCGGCGCTGACCTATTACAGTGAAAATTATACGGCTCAGGTGGAGATGTATGATATCGGAGTCACGTTGGTGGAAACCTCCGGCTCCGGCACAAAGGATATCAGCAGCAGGGATTATACCGGCAGCGGCGATATCTGGGAGGAAACCCAGGGCGCGCTTCTGGAGGATATGCTGGAGGAAACCGGTGGGAAGCTGCAGCTTGGAAGAAATTATAAAGAGGAGCTTTCCGTGAGAAACAGCGGAACCATCGACCAGTATGTGCGTGTGAAAGTTTCAAAGGGATGGACAGGAAAAAGCGGAGAGCGGGAGACTACCCTGGCTCCGTCCCTGATCGTTCTTGGAATGACGGATAACGGATGGATCATCGATGAAAACGCGTCCACAGAGGAGCGGACGGTGCTCTACTGGCCGCAGATCCTCCCGGTGGGGGAGACGACGGCGCCTCTTTGCGACACGCTGAAGATCGACCCGTCCATCGCCGACAAGGTGACGGTCACAGAGACGGTGGAAAACGGCGTCACCACGACCACCACCACGTTTATCTATGACGGCACGCGGTTTGTGCTGAAGGCGGAGGTGGACGCGGTGCAGACTCATAATGCCGCGGACGCCATCAAGAGCGCCTGGGGCGTGGACGTTGTCATCGGGGCGGACGGTTCGCTTGCTCTGGCACAGGGAGGAAACTGACATGAGGAAAAAACTGATAGCGATCGGGACGGCGGCTGCGATGGCCATGGCTCCGGCACCTGTTTACGGGGAGGTGTTTACCGGAGGGGACAACTGGAGCGTGGCCTTTGACGGCGAGCAGATGACCAGCACCTTTACCAGCGCCGATATCAGCGACGCGCTCTACAGCCTTCAGCCGGGAGACACGGCGAAGATTTTTCTTGCGCTGCGCCAGGAATACAAGGAGGCCTGCAGCTGGTATATGACCAACGAGGTGCTGCAGAGTCTGGAGGATTCCCAGCAGGTGGCGGAGGGCGGCGCTTATTCCTATGTGCTGACCTATGTGGACCCGGAAGGGGAGGAAACACTGCTTTACAGCAGCCGGGAAGTCGGCGGAGAGACCGTCAACCAAAGCGGCGAGGGCCTTCACCAGGCCACAGATTCCCTGGAGGAATATTTTTATCTGGACACTCTGGAGGAAGGGGAGAAGGCCGGGATCAGGCTGGAAGTGCTTCTGGAAGGGGAGACCCAGGGCAACGAGTATCAGGATACGCTGGCGCGGCTGCAGATGAATTTTGCCGTGGAGCTTGGCGGAAGTTCTGAAACGCCGGGAGACGACACGCCCGGCGGTTCCGGCGGAGGAAAAACCACCGGGCGGGTGGTAAAAACAGGCGATACCAGCCAGGTCCTCTGGTTCTCGCTGCTCACCACCGGCGCGGGTCTGGCCTGCCTTGTCCTGCTGGCCGTGCGGCTTTACAGTGAGCGGAAGGCCGGAAAACAGGAGACTGCCGGAAAAGGAGGGGAGAGGACATGAGAGGAGGAACAAGGGAGAGACATTCCTGCAGCTTGGGCACACGCATTGCAGGCACATGGATTGCAGCCTTACGCGCTAGAATCTCGCGTATTGCAGCCTCGTGCACTAGAATCTCGCGTATTGCAGCCTCGCGCACTACTGTTTTGGCGGCAGAACCGCTTAATGTCCGGTCCTATACGGCGGTATTTATGAGATTCTCGCTTCTGGCAGCGGTATTTTTTCTGGCATCCGTGTTCTTTGGAGCAGCAAAAGTTTCGGCAGCTGTGGGAGGAAACGATTCGGCGTACAGCTACACCGTGACGCTTTTTGCTGGAAATCAGGGAGTATTTACAGGAACCGACGGCATTGAGATCAACGGTTCCGGAAAAATACAGCCGGCCGGTGACGGGACGATCATCCGGATCACCGGTCTGGAATATGGCGACCGGATCACTGTGCGCGCCCAGTCGGGAATGGTGCAGCTGAACGATAATTCCCGTTGTTATGTCCGCGGCATCCGTCAGAGCGGCAGGGACAACAACACGGTGGGAACTCCCTCCTTTGTTGTGGAAGGAGACCAGGAATATGTGATCGCCTATGGCATCCGGGGAAATATGGTGGAATACCGGGTGGCCTACGAGGACGCCGACGGAAACGCCCTTCTTCCGGAGGAAAGTTTTTACGGCGTCGTGGGAGACCGGCCGGTGGTGGCGTTCCGCTATGTGGACGGCTATCAGCCGCAGGCATACAATCTGACAGGAACGCTTTCGGCAAATGAGGCGGAAAACCGTTTTACGTTTGTCTACACACCGCGGCCGGAGCCGACGGAACCGGGCCAGGATACGCCGGGGACCGGCGACGGCGCCCAGGATAACGACGGACAGAACAACGAGACGGAGAATAACGCGCAGGGAGCAGGAACCGGCACAGGGACAGCTGCTGGAACCGGAACTGGCACCGGAACCGGAGCGGAGAATGCCCCGGGAACTGGAGACGGAGCCCAAACCGGTCAGGGAACCGGAGCGGGAAATGCTCCGGGAACTGGAGACGGAGCCCAAACCGGCCAGGGAACCGGAGCGGAAAATGAGCCGGGCACAGGAACCGGAGATGACGGCGAGACTGCTGTTCAGGAACCGGAAGAGCTGACAGACATCGACGACGAGAGGACGCCTCTTGCAGATACAGAGCTGGACGAGGAAAAGGAAAGCGGGTCATCCGGCGTTTTTTCAGGAAAGCTTCCGTTATTTCTTGGAATCTCCGCCGTTGCGCTCGTTGCGCTTGCCGGCCTTGGAATCCTTTTGGTTCGAAGACGCAGGTGAAACGTAACGGCACTTCTTGGTGTTTTCGCACGTTCTGTGCGAAAACACCTCGTGGGACAGCGGCAGACGGAACAGTTATTTAAACACACGTTAAGGTGTCAGTCTGTGGATATCTCTCGGAAAGAGAGAGGAGCGCCGCACATTGTCCTGCTCCAGCAGGCGGCTGGTCAGCCGTTCCAGTCCAAGGCCCAGTCCGCCGTGAGGCGGCATTCCATAGCGATGGATCATAAGATAGCTTTGAAAATGCTCTGGCTGCATCCCGCGGCGGAGCATTTTTTCCGTCTGCTCCCGGTAGCTGTGGATGCGCTGGCCCCCGGTCGTCACCTCCATGCCGCGGAACAGCAGGTCGAAGCTTTGCGTCTCCTGCGGATTCGCCGGGTCGTCCATGGCGTAGAAGGGCCGTTTGGCGGAAGGATAATGGGTCACAAAAACAAACTCGCTGCCAGTTTCCTGATAGACCAGATGGCAGAGCCGCTTTTCCTCTTCCGGATCAAAGTCCGGTTCCTCCAGGGAATTTCCCAGCAGTTCCTTCGCTTCCCGGAACTTGATACATGGAATTTCCGTGATCTTTGGAATTTTTGCGCCCAGCAGAGCGATTTCCACGGGACACTGTTCCTGCACCGCGTTCATGGCCGCTTGCAGCATTCCGGTCTCCATAGCCATCAGTTCCTCAAAGCTTTCGATAAAACCCATCTCAAAATCCACGCCGGTATATTCATTCAGATGGCGGGAAGTATCGTGCCTCTCCGCGCGGAACACGGGGCCGATTTCAAAGACACGCTCATAGACGCCGACCATCATCTGCTTGTAGAACTGCGGACTCTGAGCCAGACAGGCCTCCCGGCCGAAATAGTCCAGACGGAAAATATTGGCGCCTCCTTCGGCCCCTTCCGCCCCCAGCTTCGGCGTATGGATCTCTGTAAAATGGTTACGCTTCAGAAATCCGCGCATCCCATCCACGAGCGCCTCCTGGATCTTAAAGATTGCGGCCTCTTTCTGGTTGCGCAGAGTGACAGGACGCCAGTTCAGCAGCGTCTCCAGAGAAACGTCCATCCCCCGGTTGCTGATCACCACCGGACTGTGTTCCGCAGGCGCGGAAAGGATTTTGACCTGCCGCAGTACAAGGTCGAAGCCGCTTCTGGAACGCGGCTCCTCCCTGACGAAGACCACAGCCCTGATACAACACTCCTCGCTCAGTTCTTCCAGAGCAAACGCAGCCTCCTCCTGGGAATACACACACTGCACCACACGGCCGCAGGTCCGAAGCAGCACAAAAGCGAAATCACGCATCTTCCGGATCTTGCACACCGCGCCATGGACCGTCACCGTCTGACTGATACACTCTTTCAGCTCCCATATCTGCTTTTGGGCAATTCCACCGGGGTTACCTTGGACATTGCACCCGGCATTTCTCTCGGAACTGTACGCAATTCTGGATGCAGGAATATTTCCGCTGTTACGCTTGCTGTTACTATTACTCTTGCTATTGTTAATGCTATTGTTAATGCTATTGTTATTGCTATTACTCTTGCTCTTGCTCTTGCTATTGTTATTGTTATTGATATTACTATTACTCTTGTTATTGCTATTACGCTGGATAGTATGTTCCATATTTTTTTCACTGATCGTTTCCATAGGAATCTCCTTTTGGTTAAAATTTCAAAATTGCTAAAACACTTTTTCCAGATCGTCCGAAGCATCCATAGTATCACAACCCTTCCATACGTCTGCACGGCACGGAAGCAAAAGAGATTCCTTTCAGGAGCAGCCAGAGCACATTTGAATTTTCATTTCCGCAGTATGCGCCATAAAGAATGTCGTTTGTGACGCCTATCCTACAGAAAACAATGTTCAAACATACTCCAAGGCAGGAAATCCCGGCAGCAAAAAAAGCAGCACCGCACAGAACAAATTTTATCCTGTGCGATCCTGCTTCCCTTTCACTGCACAAAATCCGCCCGAACCGTCAAAGGTCCGGCACACATAGGGATACAGCCAACTTGTCACTCACACAGGCACAACCACAGAAGCGCTTGTACCTGGCAAAACTGCTGCTCAAAGATACAAGCGCTATCTATCGTCGTCCCCGTTTAAATTCTGTAAGAACAATGACTGACACATAAACAGCACCTCCTGAATTGCGTTAAGAATACCACTGTGAAAAATAAATGTCAAGAAAAAATTATCTACATCTCATGCTTTTCAATCTTGCACTGATGTTCTTTCGTTTTCTTGTCATAGTTGATGCCAACCAGAAGCATATTTCCCTTGTATTCTTTCAGGGCAGCACCATACTTTTTGTTTTTAATCTGATCCACAGCACCTTCCGCACTCTTATCCCACTTCAACTCTACAACCAAGGCAGGTTTCTTTGACCGCCTCTTCGGCAGGAAGACCATATCGGCAAAACCCTCTCCGGCAGGAAGTTCACGGATAAGCGTATAGTCTCTGGTGGCTGTGTAATAAGCTACCTGAATAACACTTGACAGCGAAATTTCGTTGTTGTAGACCAGACTGGAACTGTTCTCCATGTGGACGTTCTGGATCATCTTCGCAACGGCGGCTTCGTCCATCGCAAGTGTGGCAGCAAGAAGTTTCTCCGAGTCCTGTATTGCTTTGTAAACATCGCCCCAGCCATCGCTCTTCACAGCTCTGACAAAGGTACTTCGTACCTCTTCATTGGGAATGAATGCCTCATGACTTTCACTCTCATAAGCCAGGTATCCAAGGTGAATCAGAAGTGTGAGGACATCATCCGACGAATCGAAGGTTGTCATATCATTTTGGAAAGACTCGACATCTATCTTACATTTTGAGCCTCCAAGCATATCCACAATTTTCTGTTTCAGACCATCATAGTCCATCGTGATATATATTTTCAAGGACTCGTATGTCTCAGTCTGTGACCAGTAGTTCTGGAACTTACGATTGCTTAATGCTTCCATCACAGAATTCGGGCTATACACGTGCATGATAACATTCGAAGCCTTCTGATCGAATTCCGTTTCCTGGACGTTCACTAGTTCAATCGCATCATCGCATGCGAACTCATCATCCTCGGCAAAGGAATTATCCTCGGCAAGATCATCTGTCTGGTCAAAAACATATCCATCATACCATCTTTGCATCTTCGCAAAGGATGCCATGTTCTGCTCACATAAAGTCTTCACTTCATCTTCTGTAAATCCAATATACGGATCTATCCCATCTGGAGCAACCATCGTTTTCTCTCTGAAATTATTAAGAGCTGATTGAGTACCGTACTTCTTGATGGGAAGGATGCCTGTTATATATGCCAGCTTTACAAATCCGTCGCTTTGCTTTCCCTTGAATAGGCTGCGCAAGAAAATAATATAAGCATCTATCAATGCGTTATTATCTTTATCCTCTCTGAAAAAGCAGTCCCATTCATCTATGATGATTATGAACTGATTTCCCATAACGTTATTTATTTTAGCCAAAGCCTGTGCAAGCACCTCGCATGAATCCTTTACACATGTTGGGAATGCTTCACGCAGTTCATTGAGAACTTCTGACTGAATAAAATCTAAGACGCTTTTGCCTTTCTTGTCTTTAATCTGCAGGTAAGTGGATCTCATTTCCTGAATATCCAAGCTAATCACATCATACTTGTTCAGATGTTTTTTAAAGGACTCGCTTTGAGCTATTTCCAAATTTTCAAAAACAGTCCGTGAATCACAGCCTTTGCTGTAATATGCTACAAGCATCTGAGCTGCAAGCGTCTTTCCAAATCGTCTCGGTCTGCTTGATGCGACCAATGGCCGCGCTTTTCCGATACGATCATTCATGTAGGCAATCAACCCGCTTTTATCCACATAAATATCATTAGCGACAATATTGGCAAATGGTTCATTATTAGGATTCAAGTATAAACCCATGCCCACACGCTCCTTTCAGCCAGCTGCTGCTTAAACATCCGCAACAATTTCCAATAGGCGCAGCCCTTACGTTCAAAACGCACAAAAGGGTATAATAAACCTATTTTGGTTTCATGTTACCACATGCCGTCCGGATTATCAAGCCATTTTCTGCCGGGTCTATTACAGAAAAAATGAGTTTCGCGCGGCGGGCCTCGGTACACTTGGGACTATAAATTTTCCATCTGCTAAATTGATTTTGCATTGCAAATAGCGTATACTATAAGTGCGACAATAAAGTATCAAACCTGCAGCGCCGCAGAGCAAGGAGTCTTTTGGGGTCTATGTTCCGGTCGATGCTGTGTGCCACTGGCACACAGCATCGGCAAATATCCACACAGGCACGCTCTGATTGACTCGTTGCTTGCGGAATAAATTTGAAAGGAGTCGAATAATGGCAGCTACTACAAATTTCACCGTTCGCATGGACAGTGATATAAAAAAGCAGTGCGAAACAATCTACGGTGAATTAGGGATCAATCTCACCACCGCCATCAATGTTTTCCTGCGCCAGTCACTCCGCGTCGGCGGTTTTCCCTTTGAAGTTAGGCTGGAACAGCCGAACAAAGAAACCATCGCAGCCATGTTAGAGGCGGAACGAATCGCGCGTGATCCCGACGTGAAACGCTACTCCGATGTAGAAGAAGCACTTCGGGAGTTGAAACGATGAAACGCGATATCGTCTGGACGACAAAATTTAAAAAAGACTACAAACTGGCAATCAAACGTCACATGAACATCGAATTGTTGGATGATATTATCCGGGCCTTATCACGGGGTGAAAAATTACCAGAGAAGAACAAAGACCATGAATTGACTGGCAATTGGATGGGGCATCGGGAATGTCACATTCAACCGGATTGGTTGCTCATCTATCGTATCGAGGATGATGTGTTGGTTTTGACGCTGGCCCGAACTGGAACACATAGTGATTTGTTCGACAAATGAGAGAATATCAACTATCCGGCCATCGAAACCCAGAAAGCGCCGCGGCGCAGGCGGTATGGGGTGCGGGGGCGTCTGCAGAGATGTGAGAAACTCTTAACGTCTCAAAGGCCCGCCGGACGGGGCAGGCGAAGGACTGCAAGTCCGGAGCATGAGGCGCACTGAACCGGGAAATCATAAAGATTTCCTGGTGAATTGCGCCGGTCCCCGTTCGGCGGGCCTTTGAGACGTTTAGAGTTTCCACATCTCTGCAGCAGTCCCCGCACCCCATACCGCCTGCGCCCCGGCGCTTTCGTCCGCTTTCCATTTCTAATTTACCGCCAGATTGTGTATAATAAAACAAAGTTATCTGCAGCTGCCGCCCACGCGGAGGACAATAAACACAAAACATAGTGGCTTTCGGTTATGCTAAAGTGTATTTGAAAATTCATCTTGCGGAAAGCAATTTTCAAACACGCTCCAGCGGAAGGAACGACCGCGCAGCAGGAAACAAAAAACCAACCAGGAGGTATCACAAGTGAGAGGAGTAGAGACAAGAATACAGGGAATCCGTCATTCCATTTTTACGGAGATCGCGCGCATGGCGTACGAGACCGACGGCTACGTAGGGAAAAGGATCGAAGAGCTGCCCTATGAGATTATTCCCGGAGAGATCGGAAACTTCCGAAACGACGTATTTCTGGAGCGGGCGATCGTAGGAGAGCGTCTGCGTCTGGCCATGGGACTTCCGTGCCGCGGAGCCGGCGAGCATGCGCCCCTGTCCGACAACATCGAGCTGGCCGACCAGCCGGAAACCTATTATACCCCGCCGCTGGTCAATGTGATCAAGTTCGCCTGCAACGCCTGCGCGGAAAAACGGGTGTTTGTCACCGACGGCTGCCAGGGATGTCTGGCCCATCCCTGCGTGGAGGTCTGTCCCAAGAAAGCCGTGACCCTGGACCGGACCAACGGCCGTTCCTACATTGACCCGGAAAAATGTATTAAGTGCGGAAAATGCGCCGAGGTCTGCGGCTACAACGCTATCATCGTGCAGGAGCGTCCCTGCGCCGCTGCCTGCGGTATGGACGCGATCCATTCCGATGAAAACGGGAAGGCGGATATCGATTATGACCGCTGCGTTTCCTGCGGACAGTGTCTGGTAAACTGCCCGTTCGGAGCAATCTCCGACAAGTCCCAGATCTTCCAGGTCATCCGCGCCATCCGCTCCGGCGAGCGTGTATATGCGGCGCTGGCTCCTGCTTTTGTCGGCCAGTTTGGCCCGAAGGTTACGCCTGGAAAGCTCCGCGCGGCCATGCGAGAGCTGGGGTTTGCTGATGTCTTTGAGGTAGCCATCGGCGCGGACCTGTGCGCCGCTCAGGAGGCGGAGGACTTTATAAAGGAGGTTCCGGAGAGTCTGCCGTTTATGGCCACGTCCTGCTGTCCGGCCTGGTCGTCTATGGCGAAAAAGCTGTTCCCGGATTACGCCAACTGTATCTCCATGGCTTTGACGCCCATGACGCTGACGGCCCGGCTGATCAAGCGCCGCAATCCCAACGCGAAGGTTGTGTTTATCGGCCCCTGCGCCGCGAAAAAGCTGGAAGCCATGCGAGAGGATGTGCGCAGCGAGGTGGATTTCGTTCTGACCTTCGAGGAGATGACAGGAATTTTCGACGCCCGCCAGCTGGATCTGGAAAATATCGAGGAAGATCCCAACGGTGTCAACGACGCGTCTGTGGACGGACGGAATTTCGCGGTGGCCGGCGGCGTTGCCAAATCCGTGGAGGGTGTCATTCATGAGAGATATCCCGGCAGGGAGATCAAGATTGCCAACGCGGAGGGCTTACGCGAGTGCCGCAAACTTCTGACCATGGCGAAGGCGGGAAAATACAATGGATATCTGCTGGAAGGCATGGCCTGTCCCGGCGGCTGCGTTGCCGGCGCGGGAACCATGCAGCCCATCAAGAAATCCCAGACGGCTGTGAACAAGTACGCGGCACAGGCGAAGCATAAGATTTCCAGCCAGACAGAGTATGTGAAGGAGCTGGATAAACTGATTGACTGATGTTGGCAAGCAAAAGAATACCAGCAAACAAAGCGTACCGGAAAACACAGCATACTGCGAAAAAAGACGCGCCGGAAAGCAGAGCGTACCGCAAAGTGGGGCGCGCCGGAAAGCAGAGCGTACCGCAAAGTGGGGCGCGCCGGAAAGCAGAGCATACCGCAAAGTGGGGCGTGCCGGAAAGCAGAGTACATCGCAAAAACGGGGTGTGCCGGGAAGCAGAGTGTGCCGTAAAACAGAACGTGTTGGATCGGGCGCGCCGGGAAAAGGAAAGCGGGAGGTAGATGGAAACGTGAATGTATGGAAGACACAAAAAACAGGCAGAAGGCTGTCCGCGGCTTTGCTGGCGGCAATGCTGACGCTGTCCGCGCTGACCGGCTGCTCGGGCGGCGGGACTGCGGATTCTTCGAAGGAGACCGGCGGCCCGTCGTCTGTCTCCGAAACAGACAATGATATCATAGTGGAGCCGGATGCTTCATCCTCCGATTCCCAGGAAAGCGGGCAGACAGATCCGGACGTTGTGGAAGTGCGCGTTGCCGCTCTGAAAGGCCCGACGGCCATGGGAATGGTAAAATTTATGAATGACGTGGATCAGCAGCTGATCACCGACGAAGCCTATTCCTTCCGCATCGTGGCCTCGCCGGATGAGGTGACGCCGCAGATCGCTCAGGGAAATCTTGATATCGCGGCGGTGCCGGCGAATCTTGCGGCGATCCTCTGCAATAATACTGACGGCGCCGTTCAGGTGCTGACGGTAAATACCCTCGGCGTTCTGTACATTGTGGAAAACGGCGATACGGTGCAGACTGCCGCAGATTTAAAGGGAAAAACCATCTACGCCAGCGGCAAAGGCTCCACGCCGGAGTACGCGCTGAACTATGTGCTGGAGCAGAACGGCCTTGTGCCGGGGACGGATGTGACCATCGAGTGGAAAAGCGAACACTCCGAATGCGTGGCAGCCATCGCCGCGGACACAGCGGGCATCGCCATGCTTCCTCAGCCATTTGTGACCACCGCCCAGTCCAAGAACCCGTCGCTGCGGGTGGCGCTGGATCTGACGGAGGAATGGGAAAAGGTTCAGGCCGGCGGCGCGGGCGCCATGATCACCGGAGCCACCATCGTCCGCACAGAATTTGCCAAAGAGCATCCCCAGGCGGTGGAAAACTTCCTGAAGCATTACCAGGAGTCTGTGGAGTATGTCAACGGCAATACCGAGGATGCGGCGAAGCTGGTTGGGGCTTATGAGATCGTCACCGAGGATGTGGCGAAAACGGCGCTGCCGGAATGCAACATTGTCTATCTTGCAGGAGACGGGATGAAAGAAAAGCTATCCGGTTATCTGTCCGTATTATATGAGCAGAATCCGGAATCCATAGGAGGAGCGCTGCCGGGAGATGACTTCTACTACAACGAAGAAACGAAATAAAATAAAGCTGTGGGCCGTGGCCGCCTGGCTGATTGTCTGGCAGCTGGTGAGCATGTGGATTGGACAGGAGATACTGCTGGTATCTCCTGCCGCTGTTTTCTGGCGGCTTCTGCAGCTGCTGCCCACAGGACAGTTCTGGAGCAGCGTACTGTTTTCCGTGGTGCGCATTACCGGAGGATTTCTGCTGGCCGCCGCGGCAGGCACCGCGGCAGCGGGACTGGCGGTGAGGTTTGGCCGGGTGGAAGAATTTCTCCGGCCGTTTGTACTCGCCGTCCGGTCCGTGCCGGTGGCTTCCTTTGTGATCCTGGTGCTGATCTGGGTGCCGTCCCGGAACCTGTCGGTGGTGATCTCATTTCTGATGGTCTTCCCCATCTTATACACCAACGTGCTGGACGGCGAGCGTCAGATGGACGCTGGATTGCTGGAGATGGCAAAGGTGTTTGAACTTTCACGGCCGGCGCGGATACGCTACCTGTACCTGCCGCAGATACTGCCATACTTCCGCACCGGATGCTCGGTGGCGCTGGGACTTTGCTGGAAAGCCGGCGTGGCCGCGGAGGTCATAGGGATCCCCGATAACTCCATCGGCGAACAGCTGTATCAAGCCAAGGTATATCTGAACACGCCGGATCTGTTCGCCTGGACCATAGTGATCGTACTTCTGAGCGTCGTGTTTGAACGCCTGTTCCTGTTACTCATTGACCGCGGCGTACGATGCCTGGAAAATGACAGGATCAAAAAAGAAAGTACGCGGAGACAGGCAAGACACACAAAAAAGCCAGAACAGGCAAAAGACACAGAACAGGCAAAAGACACAGAACAGGCAAAAGACACAGAACAGCCAAAAGACGCAGAGCAGGCAAAAGAGCCAGAACAGACAAAAGACGCAGAGCAGGAAAAACATGCAAGTCAGGTCAAACACGCGAAACAAAAGAGCGTCGACCGGACAACGCCGGCAATACACGTCACAGATCTCACGAAAACATATGACAGCCATGTGGTTTTTGAAAATCTCAGCCTCACCATTCCGTCAGGAACAACCACCTGTCTGATGGCGCCCTCCGGCGCCGGAAAAACCACACTGCTGCGGATCCTGATGGGCCTGGAACCCCCAGACAGCGGAACCATCACCGGACTGGAAGGAAAAAAGATCAGCACAGCATTTCAGGAACCACGCCTGTGCGAAAACCTCAGCGCCTTCACCAATATCCGCATGGTACGAAAGAAAAAGCCACAGGAGAAAACCAAAGAAACCTGGAAAGAAATCCACCACGCCATGGAAACACTGGGCCTGGGCGGACACGAACACCAGCCAGTACACGAAATGTCCGGCGGCATGCGACAGCGGGTAGCCCTATTGCGCGCCCTCTACGCCCAATGGGACATCCTCTTCCTCGACGAACCCTTCCAGGGCCTGGACCAGGAAACCAAAGAAAAAACCATGACCTATCTCAAAGACACCTGCCAGGGCAAAACCATAGTCCTTGTAACCCACAGCCAGGAAGAAGCAGAAAAAATGGGCCCAATCATCACCCTATAAAGGCCAACACCCAGCCGCAATCCAATGCAACTGACTTTCTCAAAACTCGCCCATGATGAAAGCTCCATGCTCAGAAAAGAGAGCATACAAACATTTCGCCCTGCAAAATGTGCACCACAGTTTATATAAAATCTGCCCAAACCGCTCCACAAACATTCACCTCGATAGCACCCGGATCGCCAATACCCAGCCGCCAACACTCCGGCCCGCCAACACCCAGAAAGCGGCGCGGGGCAGGCGGCATGGGGGAACTGGGGGCATCTGCGGGGGTGCGAGAAAATCTTAACGCTCCCAGAGGCCGCCGAACGGGGCAGGCGCAGGACTGCAAGTCCGGAGCCTGAGATGCGCTGAGACGGGAATGCATCAGGCATTCCTGTCGAATCGCATCGGTACCCG
>JAGHIA010000009.1 GCA_017887445.1 Fusicatenibacter sp. | reverse complement strand
GGGTAATTCCGTTGGATGCTCAAAAGCCTGTTGACAGTCATGTTAAGTCGAGTGCTTATCGAAAAACGGTATCCCGTCCGGTGCAAAGAAAAAGTCCCCAAAAGTCTGACTTTTGAGGACTTTTTTGACGGAGACGGAGGGATTCGAACCCTCGTGCCCCGGAGGGCAAACGCATTTCGAGTGCGCCCCGTTATGACCGCTTCGATACGTCTCCATAAATTCAAACCGGAAGTTTTCGCAGGATGTTTCCTGAGGAATTACCGGCATTTACTTATTATAAAGCGTCATGACTCATTCGTCAACTGAATTTTTTGCTTTCCGTTGTTCTTTTTCTTCTTTTTTCCAGATTCGCAGCCGCTGAAAAAAATCTGAGAGCATAGAGCTGCATTCTTCCTGTAGGACATTGCGTGTTACCTTTACCTGGTGGTTGAACTGCGCCATCTCCAGAAGATTCAGGATCGACCCGGCGCATCCGGCCTTGGGGTTCATACATCCGATCACCACTTCCGGAATCCTCGCCTGCACGATTGCGCCGGCGCACATCTGGCAGGGTTCCAATGTGACGTAAAGGGTACATTCTTCCAGTCTCCAGTCTCCCAGTTTTCTGCTGGCTTTGCGGATGGCGTTCAGTTCCGCGTGCGAGAGGGTGTTTTTATCTGTGTTGCGCCGGTTGTAGCCGCGTGCGATAATCCTGTCTTCGTGTACGATGACGCATCCGATGGGGACCTCGCGGAGGGCTTCCGCTTTTTTTGCCTGTTTGATGGCTTCGCGCATATAGTGTTCCTGTTTGGTCATAACATTCAACTCCTTTTTCTCGAGCGTGTTTGAAAATTTGGCTGAACGGTTACCAAATTTCCCACAAACTGCGGCGCACATCTTGCAGAAAGCAATTTTCAAATACGCTCTGACGTTCTCTATTCTAACATAGCCAGCGGGAAAGGACAAGCTGGTAACAAATTCCGTTCCACGGCATGGGGAGACCCAGGCAGCTATTCAGCTGGCCGAATAGTTACAGACCCAGCGAACGCCGCATATTTGAGTGAGACGGGTTATATGTTAAAGCATATTTGAATGAAAGAAGTCATATGTTAAAGCATATTTGAAAATGAATTCCTGTTCCGCACGCTTCGATTAGAGGAGTATGTTTGGACAGAAAGGGGAGACATATGGCGTATCGGCGTTTTGTTTCGTATATTTATGAATATTCAGCGGGAAAGAAAGAGAAAAACTGCGGTTTCGTGCGGGTAGAGGTGAAAAATGGCATCTGCCGGCTGGGATTCGGACTGGAGATTGGAGGTCTTCCGGAGAAAAGTAAGATCCGGATTCTGAGTTTTGTCAGAGAAAACGGGCGTCTGACGGGGATTCCTCTCGGCGAATTGCCGGCTGCCTCCGGTGGGATCCGCGGGCAGCTGAGTTTTTCCGAACAGCAGGTAGGAAAAAGTCCCTACGGGATGGAGCGGATGAGCGGATTGGTGTTGAGCAGCGGCGACGGAAGAAGATTTGCCACTCAGTGGGACGACGAACCGCTGCGCCTGGAATGGCTGGAGGAATGGAAGGAGGAAACGGCTGCGTTGGCGGAAACAAAAAAAGCCGGCAGCAGAAAAAAGGAGGAGTCCGGGCAAACATCTTTTATGCCGGGACAGTCAAAAATACCGGTGCAGACCGCGATAGGACCGGCAGCAGAGCAAGCGCCGGGTCACACTATGGGTCAAACGAAGGAGGCGATGGCGCCGCAAACAACAGGGCAAACGCCGGTCCGCACCGTGGGTCAAAGGAAGGAAGCGATGGCGCCCCAAACAGCAGAGCAAGCGTCGGTCCAGATTGTGGGTCAAAGGAAGGGAGCGGTGGCGCCCCAAACAACAGAGCAAGCACTGGTCCGGACTGCAGGCCAAGGGAAAGAGGAGATGACACAGCGAGCGACGGGGCAAGCGATGGGCCGGAGGATAGGTCAACCGAAAGAAGCGGTGGCACCGCAAATAGGGAAAGGAACAGGTCAGCATGCTGTCGGCGCAGAAGAGCCGTCAATGCAGCGAACGTCAGAACTGCAGGTAAGGCAGCAGACAGAAAATAAGAATCAGCCTTTTGAAAAGGATTCGCAGCGTCAGATCCGAACCTCCGGATGGGAGCAGGTATGCGCCATGTGCGCGCCCTGCCAGCCATTCCACGACGACCTGCTGACAGACTGCAGGAAGGTGACGCGTCAGCAGCTGTGGCAGCTGCAAAGGTGCGGATGGCCGATAGAACATTCACAGTTTCTCAATTACAGCCTGGACCGGTACGGCCATCTGCTCCTTGGCAGAGATGCAGCAGATCCGTCGGCGTTTTATCTTGGAGTTCCGGGGATGTTCAGCATGAATGAACAGTTTATGGCCGGTATGTCTGGCTACAGCCAGTTCCGGCCGGCAAAACCGCCGGCAGAGGGGCCGTCCCATCCCAAATTCGGCTACTGGTGCCGCAGAATTTTGCCTGGCGCTTTCAAACGGGGTTGAAGTGTAACAGGGACTGTGAAAAAACCATAACCTAAAAACAAAGAAGGGCCATGGGTCAAAAATAAGCTCAAGGTCCTTCTTTTGTGTTAAAATTAACTTACCATGATACTTAATAACACGTTTCATTCTAACACAAAGAAACATTATACGGGAAGACCCAGATACAACCCGGTCAGTATGATGTGGCAGATAGATGAGCCGTATTTGTTCATGGCCGGATGCCGTAACGATTCAGCTGGCCGAGTAGTTACATGAGTCGTTACCCTGTTATGGAAAATATAAGATTCTGCTCCTTTTCAAACGGACATTTTTGTGTATAATAAGAAGTGAATGTCCCAAAGGCTATTGTTCTGACCGGCTCTTTTCTTTAGAATGTGAGAGACAACAGGCAGAAACGAAATGGATTTTGAGACATTTTTGTAACTGTTCAGCCTGCCGCGGCGGCGCGAGCCCAGCGGCGCTGTACGGTTGCGCATTTTTGTTTATACACAATATGAGGAGGAGAAGTATGAAAGCAAAAGTGGAAGCGAAACGTTTTCTGAGGACGCTGCCGTGGATTCTGCTGGGAAATACTGTCTATGCGCTGGGAATCGTCATGTTTGTTCTGCCGTCCGGCCTGATCACCGGAGGAACTACGGGCCTTGCCCTGAGTGCGGAATATTTTCTGCATATTCCGGTGTCCCTCTTTGTGTTCCTTATGAACCTGTGCATGTTTCTGCTGGGAGCGGCGGTTCTCGGCATGAAATTTGCGCTCACGACCATGGTCAGTTCTTTTTATTATCCTGTGATCCTGGGGATCCTTCAGAACATTCCGGGGATCTCCCAGATGACGACGGACCCCATGCTGTCGTCGGTGTTCGGGGGATTGATGATCGGTTTTGGCATCGGAAGCGTGATCCGTGCCGGCGCGTCCACAGGCGGTATGGACATTCCGCCGCTGATCCTGAAAAAGAAATTCGGCCTTCCGGTATCGGTGATGCTGTATGTGTTCGACGTGACGATCCTTGTATTTCAGATGCTGTTTTCGGACAAGGAGCAGATCCTGTACGGAATCCTGCTGGTGATGATCTACACAGTGGTGCTGGACAAGGTGCTGCTGATCGGTACGTCCCAGACCCAGGTGAAGATCGTCAGCAAGGAATATGAGCAGATCAACGAGAAGATCATCCGCGAGCTGGACAGAGGCTCCACGCTGATCCATTCGACCACAGGGTTCATGAAGCAGGAGCAGCCCATGGTCATGACGGTGATCTCCAACCGTGAGCTTGGCGCGCTGAACCGCCTGGTGATGGAGACGGATCCGCAGGCGTTTATGATCGTGGGAAAAGTGAACGAAGTCAAGGGACGGGGATTCACCGAGGAAAAAGTATACCGGCAGGAGTAACGATTCCTCCGGCTGGATCGTCTGCCGGTAAGAGGATAGCGGTTCATCCGGCTGGATCGTCTGCCGGCAAGAGGATAACGGTTCATCCGGCTGGATCGTCTGCCGGCAAGAGGATAATGGTTCATCCGGCTGGATCGTCTGCCGGCAAGAGAATAATGATTCCTCCGGATGAATCCCTGCGTAAAAAGTGTGAAAAGAACAGAGGAGGGCGTGGGATGGAACTGAGTATTCTGATCGTGGACGACGATAAACTTTTGGTGGACAAGCTGGAGGAAACCGTGCAGTGGGAGAAAATAGGGATCTCCATGGTGTTTACCGCCTACAATATCCGGCAGGCGCAGAAACTGCTGGAGGAATTTCCCATCCAGTTTCTGTTGTGTGACATCGATATGCCTCAGGGCAGCGGACTGGAGCTTCTGGAATGGATCCGTGACAGCCAGATGGAGGTGGAGTGTGTGTTCCTGAGCAGCTACGCCAACTTCGCCTATGCTCAGAAAGCTCTGCGCCTGTCCACCCGGGAATATCTTCTGAAACCAATCTCCAATCAAGATCTGGAGGCGGTTCTGACCAGGATCGTCGGGGAGACGCGGGAAAAGTGGGAGCGGAGAAACCTGGAGCAGGGCGCCGGGCAGAAAAAGGGAAAGACTGGTTTCTGGGAGGAGTTTTTGAGAGAGCCGTCCGGCCAGGAGGAACTTCTGGGGCGGGCGCTGGAGCAGGGCCTGTACCGGGAGTCGGATGTTCTGAGACTGGAAGCCATCAAAATCTTTGCTGATGACAAGGATATTAATTAAAAGAAGGATCTTTCCTTGTTCAATTTTGTAATCCGCAACATCACCACGGAATTTTTTGAAAAAAAGCAGCAGGTGATGGACGCGGTGGTTCAGGTCAGCGATTATGAGTGGGTGCTGATCTTTTGCAGTGCGGGGGATCAGGAAGCGTTTCTGGAGGCATCCGGCGAGCTGAAAAAATATCTGAACAAAATCCTCCCCCAGCGATCCTGTATGTACATCGGGGAGGCGCGTCCCATACGGGAGACGGCGACAGGCTGGAAGCAGATCGAGCTGATGGAAAAGAAGATCCTGCCGGGCAAGGACGGGATCCTGCGGGAAAGGGAAATCCCCTATCTGAACGAGGAACTTCCAAAAGGCGGCTGCTACAAGACGCCGCCGTGGGAGGTCTGGCAGAAATCCATGAACAATTCTCAGGAGATGGACCAGGTCTGCCAGGATATCTGCGCGTTCCTGGGCGAAAATTTCGATCAGGGGGTTCTGACCATAGAAAGTCTCGAGCGTTTCCTGAAGGAACTGGGACAACTGGTGTATGGTTATCTTGGACAGCAGCAGATGGGATTTTCCCAGGTGTTCGAGAGCCGGGAGTTCGACCGAAGGGAGAGAGATTCCTACCACTCGCTGGACGCCGCCGTGGGATTTGTGCAGTGGGTGTTTGAGACGCTGAAGGGCAGCGCCGGTTCCCGGAAAAGCCAGGAGGACGTGGTGACCCAGGTGAAGGATTACATAGAAAACCATCTGCATGAGGAACTGTCCAGAGGTCTGCTGGCGAAAATGGTGTTTCTGTCGGAGGATTATGTGTCCAAGCTGTTCAAGGCTACCACAGGCATGAGTATCCCCGGCTACATTGCGGCCCGCAGGATTGAGAAGGCGAAGGATTACCTGAGCCATTCCAATCTGCCGGTGAGCAGGATCGCCCTGGAAGTTGGGTACAGCAATTTTTCCTATTTCAGCAAAACCTTCCGCGATCTGACGGGAATGACGCCCAACGAATACCGCAACAAGACGGTGAAGCCGAAGACGCCGCCGGGCGCTTCCGCAGAGTAACGATTCAGCCAGCTGAATAATTATTCTGCCGACGGCGTCCTGGAGCGTGAGTGAAAATTCATTCTGTAATCTGCACGCCCCACTTTGTGGAAAATTTGCCCTGAAATCAGTCTGCGTAGTCCGCTTAAGCCGCCTGATTTCGGGTTCAGCTGGCGGAACGGTTGCAAAAAATCCGTTCTGTCAATAACAAAAAAACGAAGAATACAAAAAAGAAGACATCGTGAAGATGTCTTTTTTTTGTTATGCGAATTACCTGAAAATGAAAGAGAAAATCCGGCGGATTATATATAATATAGCTACAAATTGTTCAGGAGTGCAGTCAGAGTGCATAAAAGAACGAGGAGTGGAACGGAAAATCAAAAGAAAGAAGGGATGATATGTGAAAAAGAAAAGTGCAACTCCAAAACACAAACAGAGTTTTGCCGCCGGTGTGAAGGAAAGCCGGGCGCTGTATCTGCTGATGCTGCCGTCCATTATTATTTTCCTCATGTTCACCTACTATCCCATGTACGGAGTCATCATCGCGTTCAAGAACTTTACTCCGGCAGAGGGAATCTTTGGCAGCGAATGGGTGGGAATGAAAAATTTCCTCCAGTATTTTAACTCTTATCAGTTCGGTCTGACCATCCGGAATACGATCGTAGTCAGCCTCTATACGATCCTGGTTACTTTCCCGCTTCCGGTTGTGCTTGCGCTGATGTGCAATCAGATCCGTTCGAAGAAGTTCAAGAAGTTTTTCCAGGTGTCCACATACCTTCCGCACTTTATTTCGACCGTAGTTATGTGTGGTATGCTGATCCTGTTCCTGTCTCCCAGCACCGGAATCATTTCCAAACTTGTGGGACTGCTGGGATTCCAGCTTCCTAACCTGATGGGAAGCGCGGCCGCGTTCCCGCACATTTATGTTTGGTCCGAGGCCTGGCAGCATGTAGGCTGGGACAGTATCCTTTACATAGCGACGCTGTCTTCCGTTGACCCGAGCCTGTATGAGGCGGCGACCATGGACGGCGCGGGCAAATGGAAAAAGATGCTCCACATCGACGTGCCGGCGCTGATGCCGACGGTAACCATCATGCTGATTCTCCGTATGGGAAGCGTCATGAGCGTCGGATTCGAGAAGGTTTACCTGCTGCAGAACACGCTGAACAGCAGCACCAGTGAAATTATCTCCACATACGTTTACAAGATGGGTCTGATCAGCAACCAGTACAGCCTGTCGTCGGCGATCGGTCTGTTCAACAACGTGATCAACCTTGCGCTGCTGCTTCTGGTAAACGCGATTTCCAAGAAACTCAGCGACACATCATTGATTTAAGGCGGGAGGTTGGATATGAGTCAGACAAAGGCCGTAGCGGCAAAATCAAAAATCAAAAAATCGAAAGAAGACAGGATCTTCGACGCGATCATCTATACCATCTGCGCGATCCTGATCCTGATCACTCTGTATCCGATGTACTTTATCGTCATCGCGTCCATCAGCGACGCGGGCCTGGTTTCCGCAGGAGAAATCATGTTCCTGCCCAAAGGATTGAACTTTAAGGCCTACCAGCAGCTGGTCAATTACCCGTCCATCTGGATCGGCTACAGAAATACGATCTTCTATGTGATCGTCGGAACCATCGTGACGCTGGTGGTCAACATTCCCGCGTCCTATGCGCTGTCAAGAAAGAGACTGTATGGAAGAGGATTGTTTACCGCGTTTTACCTGATTCCCATGTTCTTCACCGGAGGTCTGATCCCTACGTTCCTGGCGGTACAGCAGTTTGGACTGATGGATACCTTCTGGGTAATGGTTGTACCGTTCTCGGTAGTTACCTATTACATCATTGTCGGACGTACATTTTTCGCCAACAGTATTCCCGATGACCTGTGGGAAGCGGCGCAACTGGACGGCTGCGGATATCTGGGATTTTTCTTCCGGATCGTCCTTCCTCTGTCCAAGGCGGTAATCGCGGTGATCGCTCTGTGGGCGGCGGTTGCCCAGTGGAACGGTTACTTCAACGCATTGATCTACATAAGAAACGAAAATCTGCAGCCACTGCAGATTGCGCTGAGAAATATCCTGATCAGCAATCAGACCATGAGCTCCATGCTGACCGGCGCGGCGGCCACAGAGGCGCAGCAGCTGGCAGACCTGATCAAGTACGCGGTGATCGTGGTATCCTCCGCGCCGATCATGTGCATGTACCCGATGGTGCAGAAATATTTCAACCAGGGCGTTATGCTTGGTTCCCTGAAAGGTTGAGAAAAAAGAGATTCAACTGTGAACAAAGGTAAGGTTCACAAGAAAGGAGAAAAATTATGAAAAAGAAAAATCTGAAAAAAGGAATGAGCCTGACATTGACAGCGGCAATGGCTGCCGGCCTTCTTGCAGGCTGCGGCGGAGACGGAAAAGGTTCTTCCGCCACATCCTCCGGCGGAGACGAGGTGCCCACCTATAAGATTGCGACGGTCCGCTGGACAGACTCCTGGCCTACCGATTTCCTGGAAAGCGGTATTATGAAGGAGCTGGAGGAGAAGCACGGCATTAAAATTGAGTGGGATATCTATTACAACTCCGACTGGTCCGAGCAGAAATCCCTGCTGCTGGCAGGCGGCGACCTTCCGGACGCGTTCCTTGGCTCCATCTGTCTGAATACTTCCGATATGACTCAGAACAAGGCCCTGTTCCTTGACCTGACGGATATGATCACCGAGGAGACCATGCCCAACCTGACAAGTATCTTCGCGTCCGATCCGGAAATGAAAGCGGTTTGTACCGACCGTGACGGAAAGATCTACAGTCTGCCCAAGAAGCTGGGCCTGCGCCCTCAGGTCTGCGGAAACTCTCTGTATATCAACAAAGAGTGGCTGGACAATCTGGGACTTGCCGTACCGACCACCTATGAAGAGCTGGAGAGTGTTCTAGAAGCTTTTGCTACCCAGGACGTGGACGGCGACGGCGATCCCACCAATGAGATCGGCTATACCAACTCCGCAGGCTCCACCGTTCTCAGCGGCGACCTGAGAAATATCCTGCTCCCGTTCGGAACCATGGTAAGCCGCGCGGACAACTATATGGGACTGGACAGCAACGGCGATCCGGTATTCATGCCTGTACAGGAAAACTATAAAGAAGCGGTGCAGTGGATGCACGGCCTGTGGGAAAAAGGAATCCTTGATCCGGAATACTTTACCCAGGACAGCTCCATGGCTACCTCCAAGAGACAGGCAGAGGGCGGATCCCAGGTTGGTCTGATCACCGCATGGACCGCAGATGCGGAGGCCGGCGGAAACGCGGACCAGTTCGTACTGCTGGAGGCGTTGGAAGGACCGGACGGCAACCGCTATGTGGAGAACGCGTCCAACTATCTGGATATCTCCGACCGTGAGCTGGTGATCAGCAAAGATTGCGAAAATCCGGAAAAACTGCTTGCATGGGCAGACGATTTCTATGATAATGTAGTTACGTTGCAGACCACCTACGGCTCCATTTCCGACGGCTGCGTGACAGACAACGGCGACGGAACCTACGCGGTAAACAATCCGGAAGACGGCAGTTCTCTGGATACCTCCGCATGGTCCAATTCTCTGAAAGACTTCGGACCCAAGTACATGACCGATGATTTCGCTGAGAAGGTATCCCTTCCGGATAACCAGGGCGACGGCATCAAGCTGAAAGAGGACGAGGTAAACGGACAGTATGTGACCACAGACACCAACGTAGGATTCCCGATGGTTCAGTACACCAGCGAGGAGCAGAGCCAGCTGACCATGCTGGGAACGGATATTTACCAGTATGTGGAAGCACAGTATGCCCACTGGGTAGTTGACGGCGGCATCGAGGACGAGTGGGATGCTTATATCGAGCAGCTGAACGCCATGGGCCTGCAGGATCTTGTGAAAGCGCAGACAGACGCGTTCACCGCATACCAGGAGACTCTGGGCAAATAAGACAGAAAATGTGTATCGATTCAGCTGGCTGAGAAGTTACGAAAATGTAATAGTCCGGCAACGCTGAACGGTTACCGGAAAATTTAATGTGACAGTCCGTACCAGTTTCGTATGGTCGGACGGATGCAATGAGCCAGCCGCTGCAGGACGTAAGAACGTAGGGTTACGTTTTGCAGCGGCTGTTTTCAGCAGGTAAGGTCTTTGGTATTGGAACCGGGCGTATGACATCAAGGAGACAGACAGGAGGAAAACGTATGGTATGGAAAATGGGAATAAGGAAAAAGCAGAAGGCGCAGACACTGCAGGCCATCGGGACGAAAATCCTGCTGCCGGTGTTTCTCGCGCTGTTCGGACTTCTGGTCTGTCTTTTTGTGGGACTGCGGGAAACGCGGAATCTGGCAAGCCAGTATGTGCAGGATACGGCGGAGCTTTATGTGGAACAGATCAACAAGGATATCCTGCAGATGAACACGGAATTGATCCAGATTCTTGTGAACAACGACGCGATCGCCAGGCTTCCCGGGGAGATTGGGGCCAGGGACGCGAAATATTATCAGCTGCTGGAGAAGATCCGGGACGAAAACCGGCTGCTGAAGATCCGCTATCAGGAGGTGCAGAACTTTTTCGTCTACGCCCAGGAGCCGGACCTGCTGGTGGGAGACAGCGGCGTGGTGTTCCGGGAGAGCAAGGTGAGCGGGTTGATGAACGAACTCAGGGAGTTTTCCAGAGAAGCGGTGAAACGGAGCAATCCTACCACAGAGTGGAGTTTTCTTGAGGCGGACGAAAGTGTTTACATTATCGGCTGGTACGCAAAGGACCAGAAGATGATGGGATGCGTCATCCAGCTGAATGAGGTTTTTTCCATGCTGCAGGAGATGACGGAGAAGTATCAGGTCAATCCGTATATGCGCCAGAAGGACGGCAAAGTGGTCTTTCCGGAAAATACAGACGCAGCCGCGGCAAAGGAGCAGGGCGAAGAATATGAGTATCAGCTGGGAACACTGGGGAAACTTGGGGTCTGCATCCTGCAGGACGGCGGGATTTTTGAGGACGTACTGCAAATGCAGATGATCCTGATCCTGCTGATCACGGTCCTGATGGTCATCTGTGCCATACAGCTGATCCGCTATTACCGCAGCCTGATGCGGCCGCTGCAGAGCTTTGTCCAGGGGATCACTGAGATGGAGGAGGAGCAGCAGCTGAACGAAAACGGAGAAAACAACATTCTGGAGCTGGAGGCGGTCAGCGACCGGTTCCGAGGGATGATCCGGAAGATCCAGTCTTTGAAGATCGCCATTTACGAGAAAGAGCTGAACGAGCAGAAGGCAGAGCTGGAGTACATGCAGGAACAGATCCGTCCCCATTTCTTCCTGAACTGTCTGAGCCTGATCCATGGCATCGCAGACGCTCAGGGTGAGAAAAAGATCACTTACATTACCAGAGTGCTCTCCGAGTACATGCGGTACAACTATCAGGATTCCGGAAAAGAACGGAATATCCAGGAGGAGCTGGAGCATGTGAAAAAATATGTGGAGCTGCAGAAGCTGCGCTACGGGGAGGACGGCTTTCGCTTTGAAGTGATCGAGGATGCCCAGGTGGGGGAATGCCGCGTTCCATCCCTTGTTTTACAGACGCTGGTGGAGAATGCCATCGTCCATGCGGTGACTTTGGACCGTATGGTGGAGATTTCCCTCTATATCACCACGGAGGTTTACGAGGACGGAAGATATCTGTACATCTGCGTGTCAGATACGGGAAAAGGATTTTCCGGAGAAATCCTGGAGGCCATCGAGAAGGATCTTCCGATCATCTATAACGGAAGAAAGCATGTGGGACTTCAGAATATCCGGCGGCGGCTTCTGCTCCTTTACGGAGGGCGCGCCACCATGACCATCCAGAATATGGACGAGAACTACGGCGCGATTGTGGAACTCCGTATTCCGCAGGACGGCGAGAATTTTTAAAAGTAATAAAACAGAGAGCAATTTTCAAACGGGATCCATACGTTTGAAAATTGCTTTTTTATTGAATTTTCCTGGTTGCGCTGATTGATTCCGGGGCAAATTCCACGAAAAGTGGGGCGCGCGGATTGCAGGAATAAATTTTCAAATACGCTCCAGGGCCAAATACTTTGCCCGCGGGAATGAAGGATTCGGGAAATGACAAAAAAGCGAACAGCAAATAACAAAAAAACGCACTGCCAGTAACAGAAAATCGCATTTTGCATTTGCAAACTAACAAAAAAATGAAATATACAGCTTATTTGTAACAATCAAACTGCATAAAAATGAAAGAAAAATATGTGATAAAAATATATAATATAACTATTCGATGAGATATATTATACATAAATGTCTCGAAAACGTGTGCAAAACATACAAAACAGATTGGGTAAGATGACGATAGACATCAGCGCCAAAGAAACAAAAACGCAGACAGCGATTATAAAAAAGCTGCGGATTACTGCGCAAAACAAAAAAATGAAAAAGTAACTGTCAAAAATAAGTTTTTAAAAAGCGCTGTGAAACATATGGTGTCACAAAACGGCTGCAAAAAGTCATCCGAAGAAAGGAAGTCTATGAGAAAAGAAGATCAACAATCGCTGCCTCTTTGGGGGCCGTATTCCAAAAAGTATATGGGACTGTCGCGGGTTATGAGGGAAAGCCGGGTGCCTGGCGCCTGGCGCCCGTTACGACCTGGTACTGCATCCCACATATGCCAACAGCGCCCACCCGGCGCCCAACGTTACGGTCCCGTCGGGATTTCATCCGTGGGACGCGGATGCGGACGGAACGTATTTCAACTACCGGTTTGAACTGATCTGGAAAGATTCCTTATATGCGGACGCGGAGCTGTTCCGCCTGGAGGAGGACGCCTGGGGAATCTGCGTCACCTATGTGAACCATACAGAGAAAGCACAGAACTGCCTGCTGAATTTCTTCTCCGCCATCGAGTACCCGCAAAGCGGCGCCTGGGATGTGCGGGAACCCCGGTCCTGCGACCGGTGGGACGCGTTAGAATACGAGACCATGGAATTTGCCCGGCCGCGCCCGTGGACCCACCTGATGCCGGACGGCATGCGGCGGGGTGAGGTTCCGTGTGATGCTTTCACCGGCGGCAGCGGTCTTGGCGAAACCTGGTACTGTAAGATGGCGTCCCATCTGAAGCTGGACTTTTTCGGCGCGGATGCCGGCGACCGGGTTGCTTATCGGAAAAGCCTGAACCATTCTTACCGAGATGCAGTGCTGTGCGTCCGTTACCGTACCATGGCGAATACGGATGACCTTCGTTTTCAGACACCTTACGGGGTGATTGTCTTTGAAAAAACCCAGGAGCCGGAGATGGCTTATCTGTCTCTTGGCGCGGTCCCGGCGGGGGAATTTTGTCTGGAGCTGGAATCCTGCGGCTGTGAGAACAATGGCGTCATGCTGGATTTCCTCTGTGTCCTGGAGCGGGAGCAGGCGAAGGAGCTGCAGGTATGCCGGACGCCTTACCCGGTGGTTCCGGAGATGAAAAGAGATGAAAACCGTGTTACCTATCAGTACAGCTGCGGGGAACCGGCGGTGACCTTAACGGTTTACCACGACCGCCTCAGGGAAAGGAAGCTGGATTCCGGCTGCCTGGAGGATGCGCTGGCCAACCGGCTGTCCAATTCCGACCCGACCTACGACAATCTGACACGAAGCTTTTCCGGTTCCTTTGCGGAACGTCACACCCAGGACGGCTTTTATCATATTATGACGGCGGAGGCGGTGTTCGTTCCGCCGGGAGGATCCGTGGAGCTGTATGCCTGTGTGGGCACGGAGACGGCGGAAACATTTGGCCTGGAGGCGTTGAAAACCCGCAGGCAGAAGTGCCGGGAGAAGGTGCGAAACCATGGCAAGGAGGAGGGGAAGGCCTTTGAACAGTCGGTGCGGCTGCTGAAAACGGCGCTGCTCACCAATGTGGTCTATCCCATCTGGAGACACGGCGAGCCGATGATCCACTATACGCCGGGTAAGCGGTGGGACAGCCTCTATACCTGGGATTCCGGTTTTATCGGCCTGGGCCTGGCGGAATATTCCAGGTCATTGGCTTCTTATATTATGGATTTTTATCTGTCGGAGGAGGACAATGAGGACTTTGCCTTTCTGTTCCACGGTTCCATGGTGCCGACGCAGTTTTACCTGTGGCACGCGCTGATTCAGAAGAGCAGCGGCCAGGAGCGGGAAGCGCTTGCCGCCTGTTATCCCATGTTCCGGCGGTATTACCGGTTTTTTGCGGGAAAAGCGGAAGGCTCCACCACTGCCCGCCTGGGCAGCGGCCTGCTGACCGTTTACGATTACTTTTACAACGCCGGAGGCATGGACGATTATCCGGCGCAGGTGGCCATGCACCGCCAGCGCCTGGAACAGTCGGTGGCGCCTGTGTGCAGCAGCGTGAACCTGATCCGCATTGCCCGCTTTATGAAGCAGGCGGCGCTGGCGTTCGGCCATCCCCAGGATGTGGCCGGGTATGAGGAGGATATCCGCCGTACCGGCCAGGCGCTCCAGCAGTATTCCTGGGATGAGGAGAGCGGATATTTCGGCTATGTGGTCCACGACCAGGAAGGAACGCCCACGGGGATTTTCCGGGACGAAACAGGCGGCAACTATAACCGCGGCGTGGACGGCGTGACTCCGCTGATGGCGGGGATCTGTACGGCAGAGCAGACCGAAAGGCTGCTGGCGCATCTGAAATCGGAGCGTGAGCTGTGGTCTCCGGTGGGGATCACCAACGTGGATATGAGCGCTCCGTATTATTACGACAATGGTTACTGGAACGGAAGCGTCTGGTTCCCCTACCAGTATTTTATGTGGAAGACCCTGCTGGATCTGGGGGAGAGTGAGTTTGCCTTCGCCGTGGCGAACAGGGCGCTGGAGGCGTGGAGCAGCGAGACGGATTTCAGCTACAACACGTTTGAAATGCTGCAGATCCGCACAGGCCGGGGCGGATGGTTCCATCAGTTCGGCGGACTGTCGGCGCCGGTGTGCGTGTTCTATCAGTCCTATTATGCGCCGGGAACGGTGACCGGCGGCTTTGATCTGTGGCTGGAGAAGGTAACCATGGAAGGCGTTCGGGAAAAGGCCGGGTGCCAACGGGCGGAGATCCTGTGCAGAAACGACAGCGGGCATGAGAGCGTGCTGCTGGTGTCCATGGACAGGGCAGCGGACTGGACGGTGACGGTCAACAAGGAGCCGGACCGCTTCCAGGAGCATGTGGGAGGAACGCTGGAGATCCGGGTAGCGCCGGGATGGAACGAGATTCTCGTAAAGCGCGGCTGAACCGTGCCGGAAACGTAACGATTCAGCCGGCTGAATTTTACGGTATCCGGCCCTTGAAAACCGTTTCGCGATGGGGCGGATGCCTGCGGGCGCCACGTTTTCATACGGTCTGCGCAATGAATGGAAACTGCTGCTCATGCAGTTTCCATAAAAAGAGAATGTGTTACCTGCGGAAAACGCAGAGCATATAAAAATGAAAACATAAAGGAGGAGAAAGAGTATGAAGAAACGATTCAAACGCGGATTCAGTGTAGTTCTGGCGGCAGCCATAGCGGCTGGCGCGCTGGCAGGCTGCGGCGGAGGAGGAGATAACAACGGGTCCTCGGCAAACAGCACGTCCGGCGGCAGTGAAGATGGAGTGACCAAGTTTACCATCGCCACGCTGCGGTGGACAGACGCATGGCCGACCGATTTTCTGAAGAGCGGTATTATGAAGGAGCTGGAGGAAAAGCACAACATCGAGATCGAGTGGGAGGTGTATTATGCTTCCGACTGGGCAGAGCAGAAATCGTTGCTTCTGGCCTCGGGGGACCTGCCGGATGCCTTTTTGGGTTCCAACGCATTGAACGCATCGGACATGAACCAGAATAAAGCAAATTTTGTAGAACTGAGTGACTACATCAATGAGGAGACTATGCCGAACCTGTCCGCCATTATGGAGGAAGACACACAGATGCGCGCCATCTGCACCGACCGCGACGGCAAGATTTACAGCCTGCCCAAGAAGCTGGGCATCCGTCCGGAGGTAGACGGCTACGTTTTCTTTATCAACAAGGAATGGCTGGACAATCTGGGACTTGAAGTGCCCTCCACGTATCAGGAACTGGAGACCGTGCTGGAAGCGTTCGCCACCCAGGATGCGGATGGAGACGGAGACGCGTCCAATGAGATCGGCTATACCAACTCTGCCGCCAGCAATCTGCTGAGCGGCGATCTGAGAAATATCCTCAGACCGTTTGGAACCATGGTAAGCCGTGCGGACAATTACATGGGCATCGACGGCGAGGGCAAAGCCGTGTTTATGCCGGTACAGGAAAATTATAAGGAAGCGGTGCAGTGGATGCACGGCCTGTGGGAGAAGGGAATCCTCGATCCGGAATACTTCACCCAGGACGCTTCTATGGTGACCTCCAAGATCCAGGCGGACGGCGGTTCTCAGGTAGGTCTGGTTACCGGATGGGTGGCGGATGCCGTTGCAGGCGCCAACGCGGACCAGTTTGTACTGCTGGAAGCACTGGAAGGACCGGATGGAACCCGCTATGTGGAGAACGCGGCCAATTATCTGGACATCTCGGACAGAGAGCTTGTGGTCACCAAAGACTGCAAGGATGTGGAAAAACTGCTTGCGTGGGCGGACGAGTTCTACGACGACGTTATGGCCCTGCAGACCCAGTACGGTTCCATCTCCGACGGCTGCATCACCGACAACGGCGACGGCACTTACACCGTCAACGAGCCGGAAGACGGAAGCTCGCTGGATACCTCCGCATGGTCCCATTCTCTCCGTGATTTCGGACCGAAGTATATGAATGAGGAATTTTACGACAAGGTTCAGCTTCCGGAAAATCAGGGCGACGGAATTAAGATGAAAGAGGATGAGGTCAACGCCAAGTATGTCACCGACGATGTGAACGTAGGCTTCCCCATGGTTCAGTACACGGAAGAGGAGACAAGCCGTCTGACCACACTGGGAACAGATATCTACCAGTATGTGGAAGCACAGTACGCCCACTGGGTCGTAGACGGCGGCATCGAAGAGGAATGGGACGATTATCTGGCCCAGCTGGATACAATGGGCGTACAGGAACTGATCACTATTCAGGAGAATGCGTACGCGGCATATCTGGAGAGCATGGGCAAATAACGCCGTCCAGCGCCAGCCGGTACCTGTGGCCGGCCGCGGTGGCCTCATAAGCCTGGAAGCCGCAGGCTTCAAACATTTTCCGTGAGCCGGCATTATAGTCGTAGATGGTGTCCACAAAAATCTCCGTGTATCCCAGCTGCCGCGCGCGGCGGATCAGGGCCGTCACCACCTGGCGCCCGATTCCTTTTCCGCGCAGGGAATGGTCCCCGATCACGATAGGCATATCCTGCTGCCAGAAGGTCACGTCTCCCACGGGAGTCCAGACGCCTTCTTTCAAAAGCTCGATAAAATACAGTTCTCCGCGGTCGTTGAGATAATGGTACATGTTCGCCAGCCGCTGGGGCGTATAGGGAACGTCCTTTCCGTCCACAAGACGCAGCGTCTCGCTGTCCTGGTACCAGTCCAGCGCGAACTCATGGACGCCGTCGTAGCTTCGCAGCCGGAGCGTCTCCGATACCGGAAGAATCTCTGGCTGCTGGATTTCAGGGATTGGCATGAGCATTCACATCCTTTCGAAAATAAGAGCAAGATAACATTCACTGTCCGTGAAATGATTCCGGAGCGCAAAGCTCAGGAACCTTTCGCGGACAGTTTTTTTGAATATCCGTTTATTATAATGCACATGTATTGGGTTTGCAAGTTTGTATTTACATCTGACGCTGTTTGTGATATGAAAGAACTATAGAGGTCAAGGTCAAAGCCGAGTCCCGCTTTTGGCCTTGATATCAACGATAGAGATTCTTTTAAATCACAGGAGGTATCAGATGGGAGTAACATTGATGAACAGCTATGTCCTGGGGGACATGAAAGCCTTATATTTTCTGGATGAGGAAAAGCGTCTGGCGGAGCTTATGCTGCTGCCGGAGGACATGGAGCCGGTATCGTGGCACGAGAAGCGCCAGGAGACCGATTCCCTGCTCCAGCTGAAACTGGAGGGCGACGTGTACACGGGAGCCTACGCCGGAGGAAAAACCATGCGCCAGAGCGGCAGCGTACAGCGCATGAAGTATCAGCGCCAGGAGACGAAGGAGGATTTGTCCCAGAAAGAAATCGTCATCTTCTTCCGGGACGACAGGGGCTATGAGGCAGAACATCACCTGGTATGGAAAAGCGGACAACCGTTCCTGGAATCCTTTGTGGTTTTCCAGAATCATGGCGAAGGCTGCTGCTGTCTGCAGATGCTGGAGAGCTTTTCCATCGGCGGTCTGACACCGTTTGCCGCCGGAGACGCGCCGGAGCATCTGGTGCTGCACCGGCTGCGCTCCGACTGGAGCATGGAAGGGCGGCTGGAGAGCGATCCTTTTGAGAAGCTGAACCTGGAGCCGTCCTGGGCGGGCCACGGGGTCCGCTGTGAGCGCTTCGGCCAGGCAGGCTCCATGGCGGTGAACCATTTCTTTCCGTGGATGATGGCGGAGGACAGAAAAAACAACGTGGTGTGGGGCGCAATGCTGGCACACAACGCGTCCTGGCAGATGGAGGCCTACCGGAAAGACGACAGCGCGTCTCTGTCCGGCGGACTGGCGGATTACGATTTCGGCCACTGGAAAAAGGAAATTCTTCCAGGAGAAAGTTTTCAGACGCCGACGGCGATCCTGACCGTGGCAAAGGGAACCGTGGACAGCGTTTCCCAGCGCATGACCGCCGCCATGGACAGCGCCTGTGAGCAGGGGCCGGAATGCGAACAGGAGCTGCCGGTGATGTTCAACGAATACTGTACCACCTGGGGATGCCCGTCCCATGAAAACATTGTGCGGACACTGGAAAAGGTGAAGGGAAAAGGCCTGAAATACTTTGTCATCGACTGCGGATGGTTCAAGCGTGAAGGGATCCACTGGGATATCTCCATGGGCGATTACCATATTTCCAGGGAGCTGTTTCCGGGAGGACTGGAGCAGACCGTGGAGGCCATCCGTCAGGCGGGGATGATTCCCGGCATCTGGTTTGAGATCGACAACGTAGGCTGCGCCGCTGACGCGTGGAATGAGACGGAACATCTGCTCCACAGAGACGGCGCCGTGCTGGAGACATCCGCCCGCCGGTTCTGGGATATGAGAGATCCCTGGGTGTGGGACTATCTGAAAGAGCGGGTCATTGGTACACTGAAGGGTTACGGATTCGGCTATATGAAGATGGACTACAACGACACCATCGGCACCGGCTGCGACGGCGCGGAGTCTCTGGGCGAGGGTCTGCGGCAGAATATGGAGCAGTCCCGCAGCTTTGTGGAAATGGTGAAGGAGGAGATCCCGGGCATTGTGCTGGAAAACTGTTCCTCCGGCGGAAGCAAAATGGAGCCGTCCATGATGAATCTGTGCAGCATGGCCTCCTTCTCCGACGCCCATGAGTGTCCGGAAATCCCCGTGATCGCGGCGAACCTCCACCGGGTCATCCTGCCGCGCCAGAGCCAGATCTGGGCCGTCATCCGGGAGAGCGACACCTGCCAGAGGATCGCCTATTCGGTGGCCGCCACCTTCCTGGGGCGCATGTGCCTGTCCGGGGACGTGTGGAATCTGACCGAAAGCCAGTGGAAGACCATCGAGGACGGCATCGCGTTCTACCGCAGGATTGCCCCGGTGATCAAACATGGGAGCACCGCCTTCTTTGGAACAGAGCAGACCAGCTGGCGTCATCTGAAAGGATGGCAGGGCATTCTGCGCACCAATGACACAGAAGGCTTCACGGTCTTCCATACCTTCGGCGGCCAGCTGCCGGAGGAACTCTGGGTGGAATTGCCAAAGAATGGAGCGTACGTTATCGCGGACAGTTATTCCGACGATTTGGTGGAGGCGGAGATCCGTGACGGAAAACTATACTGGCATACCTGCGAAAACTGGAAGGCAGCAGCCGTGAGGATTCTCAGGCGGAAGTGATGTGAGGGCGGACGAAAGTGAAGACAGCCGCCCGCCTGGCGCCGTCGGCGGCAAGTGTGGTTCGGGGACGGCTGTAAAGGCGCGGAAACTCTAAACGTGCCAGAGTCCCGCCGGACGGGTACCGGAGCGATTCGCCAGGAATGCCTGATGCATTCCCGGCTCAGGCGCTCCTCAGGCTCAGGACGTGAAGTCCTTCGCCTGCCCCGTCCGGCGGGACTCTGGCGCGTTAAGAGTTTCTCGCGCCTTTGCAGACGCCCCCCGAACCACACTTGCCGCCGACGGCGTCAGGCGGGCGGCTGCCTTCGCTTTCTGGATGATGAGATTGCCAGACGTATGCCTGTCTATCCAATTAGCCGCCAATATCAAGGTTCTTATATAAAGCAAGGTTCACATAAAAGCAAGATTCATATAAAAGCAAGGCTTTCCGTCAGAATCAAGGGTTTGCGCAAAAATCAGAAAGCCGCCGGCTCCGGCCGGCTTTCGTCCGCCATAAAAAAACCCTTGCATTTTCCCCCAAAATATGGTATCCTGAAACCAGTTCCGGAAACGTTACCGATACCGTTACCAGTATCGTTTCCAAAAAGAGATGAAAAAAGGAGAAAAACGCCATGAGAGCCAGCGGAATCTTACTTCCCGTCACATCCCTCCCGTCCCGATACGGAATCGGATGCTTTTCCAAAGAAGCCTACACCTTCGTAGACAGCCTGAAACAGGCAGGCCAGAAATACTGGCAGATCCTCCCCCTGGGACCCACCGGTTACGGAGACTCCCCGTACCAGTCCTTTTCCACTTATGCGGGAAACCCGTATTTTATCGACCTGGAGACACTGGTGGAGGAAGGTCTTCTGAAAGAGGAAGAATGCGATGCCTGCGATTTCGGAGACAATCCGGAATATGTAGACTACGAAAAAATCTATAACAGCCGTTTCAAGGTGCTGGAAAAAGCCTTTGAGCGCTTTACGCCGGATGAGGATTACGAAGCGTTTACGGAAGAAAACAGCTTCTGGCTGGAGGATTACTGTCTGTACATGGCAATAAAAAAACAGCAGGAGGACGTAAGCTGGAGCGAATGGCCCAAAGAACTGAAGGACCGTGACCCGCAGGCTCTCGCGGCGAAGAAGCAGGAGCTGGAAAAAGAAATTGACTTTTACTGCTTCCTGCAGTATCAGTTTTCCGTTCAGTGGAAAAAACTGAAAGCCTACGCCAACAGCCAGGGCATTGAGATCATCGGGGATATCCCCATTTATGTAGCTTTCGACAGTGCTGACACCTGGGCCCATCCGGAACTGTTCCAGTTCGATGAGGACAATCAGCCGTCCGCAGTGGCAGGCTGCCCGCCGGACGCTTTCTCCGCCACCGGCCAGCTGTGGGGCAACCCGCTGTACCGCTGGGACTACCACAAGAGCACCGGCTACGAGTGGTGGCTGAGACGTCTGAAGTATGTGACGACCCTGTACGATGTGGTCCGCATCGACCACTTCCGCGGCTTTGACGAATATTACTCAATCCCCTACGGGGACGAGACGGCGCAGAACGGCCACTGGGAAAAGGGACCGGGCATCGAGCTGTTCCAGACCGTGAAAAAGGTTCTGGGCGACGTGAAGGTCATCGCCGAGGATCTGGGATATCTGACCGAGAGCGTCATTCAGATGGTGAAGGAGAGCGGCTATCCGGGCATGAAGGTTCTGCAGTTCGCCTTCGATTCCAGGGAGGCCAGCGACTATCTGCCTCACAATTACGATCACAACTGCGTGGTGTACACCGGAACCCACGACAACGACACGATTCTTGGCTGGTACGATGTGATGGCTGAGGCCGACCGGGAATTTTCCAAAGAATACATGAATAACGATAAGAGTACAAAAGAGGAGCTGCCCTGGGATTTCATCCGCCTGGCCATGGGAAGCGTGGCCGATCTGTGCATCATCCCCATGCAGGATTATCTGGGACTTGGCAGCGAGGCGCGGACAAATTTCCCGTCCACCCTCGGCGACAACTGGAAATGGCGCATGAAAGCCGGCGCGTTTACCGATGAACTGGCAGCTGAGATCCGCAGAGTGTCAAAGCTGTACGCGAGAAGCTCCTGGTAAATAGCTCTTGATAAAAAAATCCTGACAAAATCCAGATAAAAAGCTGACATGCTCCGAAAAGAGGTGAGAACATGGAGCAGATAACGATCCGGGACATTGCCAGAAAGTGCGGCGTCGGGGTCAGCACCGTCTCCCGCGCCATGAACAATCATCCGGACATCAATCCGGAGACAAAGGAAATGATCCTGAAGGTCATGTCGGAATACAATTATGTGCCCAACAACAGCGCCCGCAATCTCAAGCGCTCCGACGCCAAAGCCATCGCCGTGCTGGTCAAGGGCATGGACAATATGTTTTTCAACAACATGATCAGTATTTTCGAGGAAAAAGCCAGAAAAAAGAAATACTCCTGTATCATCGAGCGGGTGGAGGAAAAAGCCAGCGAGGTGGACGCGGCCATTGAGATCGTCAAGGAAAAACGGCTGCGGGGCCTTGTGTTCCTGGGAGGAAACTTCACCCATCCGAAGGAGAAAATGAAGCAGATTCCGGTACCTTATGTGGTCACCACCGTGGGCATCCGGGGCAGTGAAGAGCAGCCCTGTGCCAGCGTTTCTGTGGACGACTACCGGGAAAGTTATAAAATGGTAGACTATCTTTGCTCCTGCGGCCACCGGCGGATCGCCATACTGGCCGCCTGCGAGGATGATATCAGCATCGGCCGCCTGCGGCTGGACGCGTACCGTAAGGCGCTGGAGGACCGGGGGATCCCCTGGAATCCCGCCCTGGTGCGCCATATGACCCGGGAGGAAAACTATTCCTTTGAAACCGGCTACCAGCTGACACGTCAGCTGCTGGCAGACCAGGTGGAGTTTACCGCCCTGTACACCACCTCGGATACCCTGGCCATCGGCGCCTGCCGCGCTCTGAAGGAGGCGGGCAAGCGGGTGCCGGAGGATATTTCCGTGGCTGGTTTTGACGGCATCGACGTGGGAGCGTATTACATCCCAAGCATTACCACCATCCGTCAGCCGGTGGAGGCCATGGCCACAGAGTCTGCGCGGAAGCTGTTCGCCATGATCGACGGCAAGGAAGAACCGTCGGCGCAGGTGTTCGACGGGGAACTGGTGATCCGCGAGTCCACCAAAAGCTGTCCGGCAGTCTGAAAGATATAGCAGATGCCGGAGCCTGCTAGGAGCTGTACCTGCAGGCGGGATAACCCGGTTTGTAGAATCTGAAAATGATGTTCGTAGCAGTTCTGCCAGCTGAACGGTTACGGTATCCGGCCATTGAAAATCAATTCGCGGCCGGATGCAATGTTTTTTTCATACGGTCTGTGCAGTAAAGGCGCAGACATGGTTGAACTGATAAATAGCCTGAAAAGGAGAGAGAAGAAATGGAAGAAAGAATTCAGAACCTTTTGAAAGAACGTTTCGGGAGAGATATCAACAACTGCACCAAAAGCGAGATCTTTGAGGCGCTGATGGTGCTGACCAAGCAGGAGATGGCTTCCCGCCCCAAAAACGAGGGAAGCAAAAAGCTGTATTACATCTCTGCGGAGTTCCTGATCGGAAAACTTCTGTCCAACAACCTGATCAATCTGGGTCTGTACGACCAGGTAAACGAGGCCCTGAAAAAGCACGGCAGAGACCTGACGGAGATCGAGGAAATGGAGCTGGAACCGTCCCTTGGTAACGGCGGTCTTGGCCGTCTGGCGGCATGTTTCTTGGATTCTGTGGCGACACTGGGACTCCCGGGGGACGGCATCGGCCTGAACTACCATTTCGGCCTGTTCCGCCAGATGTTTGTGGAGCACAAACAGAAGGAAGTAAAGAATCCCTGGATCACCAACGAGAGCTGGCTGGTAAAGCAGCCGGTATCCTTCCAGGTGCCGTTTAAAAACTTTACCATGCGTTCCGTCCTTTACGATATCGACGTGCCCGGCTATGAATCCGGCTGCAACCGTCTGCATCTGTTCGATGTTGACACAGTGGACGAGAGCATTGTGCCCCAGGACAGCATCAACTTTGACAAACATCAGATCCAGAAGAACCTGACCCTGTTCCTGTACCCGGACGACAGCGACCGGGCGGGCCATCTGCTGCGTATCTACCAGCAGTATTTCATGGTCAGCAACGGCGCGCAGCTGATCCTGAAGGAGTGTGACGAGAAGGGATATGACCTGCACCACCTGGATGAGCATGTGGTCATCCAGATCAACGATACCCATCCGTCCATGGTGATCCCGGAGCTGATCCGTCTGCTGCAGCAGAGAGGATTCACCCTGGACGAAGCCATCCGCGTAGTCAGCAGAACCTGCGCCTACACCAACCACACCATCCTCGCCGAGGCGCTGGAAAAATGGCCCATCGACTATCTGGAGGAGGTTGTGCCCCACCTGCTGCCGATCATCTTCGAGCTGGACGCCCGCGCGAAAGCAAAATATCCCGGCCAGGAGGTGGCCATCATCGACAAGGACCGCCGGGTACACATGGCCCATATGGATATCCACTATGGATTCTCCGTCAACGGCGTGGCCGCTCTGCACACGGAAATCCTGAAAAACTCCGAGCTGAAGCCGTTTTACGACATTTATCCGGAGAAATTCAACAATAAGACCAACGGCATCACCTTCCGCCGCTGGCTGCTCCACTGCAACCATGAGCTGGCCGGTTATATTGAGAGCCTGATCGGAAGCGGCTGGAAAAAGAACGCCATGGAGCTGGAAAAGCTGCTGAAATACAAAAACGACGCCAAGGTCCTGAAAAAGCTGGAGCAGATCAAGACAAACAACAAAAAAGAGCTGAAACGTTATCTGTATGAGACCCAGAACCTGAACGTGGACGAGACATCCATCTTTGACGTGCAGGTAAAACGTCTCCACGAGTACAAACGCCAGCAGATGAACGCTCTGTACGCCATCTACAAGTACATGGACATCAAGGCGGGCAACAAGCCGAAAACGCCGGTCACCATGATCTTCGGCGCAAAGGCAGCGCCGGCGTACACCATCGCCAAGGACATCATCCACCTGATCCTCTGCCTGCAGGAACTGATCGCCGCGGACCCGGAGGTAAGTCCGTACTTCCGCGTGATCATGCTGGAGAACTACAATGTCTCCAAGGCGGCGAAGGTGATCCCGGCAGCGGACATTTCCGAGCAGATTTCTCTGGCCTCCAAGGAAGCGTCCGGAACCGGAAACATGAAGTTCATGCTCAACGGCGCGGTGACCCTGGGAACCGAGGACGGCGCCAATGTGGAGATCCACGACCTGGTAGGCGACGACAATATCTATATCTTCGGAAAGAAGCCGCAGGACGTTATCGATCTGTACGACGAAAAGAAGGAGGACCCGCAGGCTGGCTATGTCTCCAAATCCTTCTATGACAAGGACCCGGAGATTGCGAAGCTGGTGGACTTTATCGTCAGCGACGAGCTGCTGGCCATCGGCGACCATGTGAGCCTGGAGCGTCTGTACAAGGAGCTGCTGAACAAAGACTGGTTTATGACGCTGCTGGACCTGAAAGAGTATATCAAGACCAAAGAGCAGATTTACAAGGATTATGAGAAACGCGGCGAGTGGAACAAAAAGTGCCTGATCAACATCGCCAACGCAGGCTTCTTCTCCTCCGACCGTACCATTGAACAGTATAATGAGGATATCTGGCATTTGAGATAAATGCCAAAGAAAAAGCATCCCAGACTATGATAAAGAAGCTTCATAGTCTGGGGTGCTTTTTTTGCGAAAGCGCCGGACGGGTCTGATTGTTGAAAATATCAGCTATCCGCTGTGTGCTATCGTTGAGCATGAGATGATATGTATATGAAGATCGGTGGATGATCCGAATTAATTAGCAAAAATGACGAACCATTGAACAAAATTACATATAAATCAATCATTTTTCTATACGTTAAGTGTTTGCGCCAAAGTATAATATGGACAGTGAAAGCAGTCAGGTTTTGGAAGAATCTGATTTGTGTATTCGATAGGCTGACGGTGAGTATCCGGTTACGCTTCGGAAGATTTTTGAAAATGCAAGTGAATCTTCGTACCCTACATTCCGGGCAATGTCCCTGATAAAGGTGTCCGAGGAAAGAAGCAGATGTTTCGCTTTTTCTATGCGGTATTGCTGAAGGTATTTTTTGGGTGACATGTTCAGTTCCCTGTTAAACAGGTAGAACAGGTAGGAGCGTGTGATCCCGATGTAATCAGCGATATCCTGAATGCGAATGTTCTGCTGATAGTTCAGTTCAATGTACTTCAATGCATATTCAAAATAAGTTTCCGGCAGGTAATCGTAGTGGGTTTTCAGAGTTTCCTGTGTCGAAGGGTTTGTGGAAGTCAGGAAGGCAAAAAATTCAAACAGAAGACTTACACGGCGAAGTTCATTGGTGATGGTCAGCTGCGTGGTCTCCATCATTTTCTGGATGATGGAGGAAAATTCGGACGGTTCCAGAACACAGTCCCTGATGTAAGGAGTCTGCAAAAAACCGGCCTGCTGTACATAAGTTTCGGCTTTGTTTCCCTGAAAACTGATGAACGCGTAGGTCCATGGATTGCAGGGGTCCGCATAGTAGCGGGATACAGTATTTGGCGGGATCAGAAAGATCTGTCCCTGTTTCAGGTGATAGATGTTGCTGTTGATTTCAAAGTATCCTCTTCCGTCCAGAATCACATGCAGATGGTACTGCGGCCGTTTCTTGGGTCCCCATGAATGCGTGGGCGGACAATGCTGAAGTCCGCACCTTGTCAGATACAGGTCGTTGGTCTGGTGGGCGATATTATCGAGACACTGAAAATCGATGGTATTGTAGAAATTATTTAACTTCATGAGGATCATCCTTTCACAGCAGTGCGGGGGTTTTCTGTGGGGAAAGCATATCTATACTATTTTATAATAAGGAAAAATACTCAGAAAGTCAAGAAATTGTTACCAATATTTATGTAAGATTGTTACTAATACTTATGCAAGAAGCTGAAGGAGAAGAAAAAGCATGCCAATTTTGTTTCATGAAAAATCGCAGGAGTTTCATCTTTATAACAAGGATATCAGCTACATTATAAAGATACTGAGAAACGGACAGGCGGGACATGTCTATTACGGAAAGCGTCTGGCGGACAGGGAGGATTTCGGATATCTCGTGGAGTATGCCAGAAGAGATATGGCGCCGTATCCGTTTGAAGGAGAAAGCAAATTCTCGCTGGAACACCTTCGCCAGGAATATCCGGCCTTCGGCTCCGGAGATACACGATATCCCGCTTTTGAGATGGAAAGAGAAGACGGAAGCAGGGTGGTGGACTTTAAATACAAGAGTCATCGTATATTCGGCGGAAAAAAAGCGCTGGAAGGGTTGCCTGCCACCTATGTGGAGTCGGAAGACGAAGCGGATACCCTGGAACTTGTGCTGGAGGATGAACTGATCCATACGGAACTGATCCTTTCCTATACGATCTATAAAGATCTTCCGGTGATCACCAGAAATACGCGCTTTGTCTGTGAGCATCCGGAAGGGATTGCGCTTCTGAACTGTATGAGCGGATGTCTCGACCTTCCGGACAAAGAGTATGAAATGACAGAGCTTGCAGGGTCGTGGATCAGGGAACGCCATGTATGCAGCAGAGAGCTGGCTTACGGTATTCAGGGCGTGTACAGCATGCGCGGATGCAGCAGCCATCAGTTCAACCCGTTTCTTATGCTGAAGCGTAAAAACGCGGATGAATCCAGAGGCGAAGCCATAGGCTTCAGCCTCGTGTACAGCGGTGATTTTCTGGCGCAGGTTGAGGTGGACAATTACGATGTGACAAGGGTCGTCCTTGGAATCCATCCCAACGAATTCCGGTGGGAACTTAAAGCTGGAGAAAGCTTCCAGACACCGGAAATGGTAATGGTGTATTCTGATCAGGGGATCAACGGCATGAGCCAGACCTTCCACAAATTATACCGTACAAGACTTGCCCGGGGAAAATGGCGTGACAAAGAAAGACCGATCCTTATCAATAACTGGGAAGCAACGTATTTCGATTTTAACGAAGAGAAAATACTGGAACTTGCCGGAAAGGCAAAAGAGCTGGGGATCGAGCTGTTTGTACTGGACGACGGCTGGTTCGGCAAGAGAAATCTTGATAATTGTTCGCTGGGAGACTGGTATCCGAATCTGGAAAAACTGCCGGAGGGAATTACCGGACTGGCAAAAAAGGTGGAGAGCCTGGGATTAAAATTCGGTCTCTGGTTTGAGCCGGAAATGACAAACAAAGACAGCGATCTGTTCCGGGCGCACCCTGACTGGCTGCTTGCGGATCTCAGAAGAAATTACTGCCACAGCAGAAACCAGTATGTACTCGATTTCTCCAGACCGGAGGTCGTGGATTATATTTATGAACAGATGCGAAAAATATTGCGGGAAGCCCCTGTCTCTTATATCAAATGGGATATGAACCGCGCGTTTTCGGAAGTTTTTTCCAATGGCAGGGGAAGAAGCGATCAGGGCAAGGTAAGACATAAATACATCCTTGGAGTGTACGGGTTATATGAGCGTCTGATCCGGGAATTCCCGGATATCCTCTTTGAGTCCTGCGCAAGCGGAGGGGCAAGGTTCGATCCGGGTATGCTGTATTACGCGCCGCAGGCATGGACGTCCGACAATACGGATGCGGTAGACCGGATCAAGATCCAGTACGGGACCTCTTATGTGTATCCGGTCAGCAGCATGGGAAGCCATGTTTCCGCTTCGCCAAACCATCAGGTGCGCAGGAGTACTTCTCTGGATACGAGAGCGAATGTGGCCTATTTCGGTACCTTCGGATATGAACTGGATATTACAAAGCTTCCGGAAGAAGAACTGGAAGCCATGAAGAAGCAGATTGCGTTTATGAAAGAAAAGAGGGGCACGATACAGAAAGGTGTCTTCTACCGTCTGAAGAGTCCGTTTGAAAACAATTCCTCTGCATGGATGGCCGTTTCCGAGGATGGAAAGGAAGCTCTGATGGCATATTTCCGGATCATGGAACCGGCCAACGGAAAATTCGAAAGAATTTACCTGAAAGGGCTGGATCCGGCGGCAAAATATCATGTGCAGGAAACCTTCGGGGCAGAAATGGATTACGGTGTTTTCGGCGGAGATGAACTGATGTATGCAGGAATGAGCGTTTCGGACAGTTCTTCCGGACTTGCGGGCGTGGCATGGGAACAGCAGGGAGACAATTTCTCGAGACTGTTCTGTATCCGAAAAGTGTGAATCAGGGCATGAGTTCCCTTCAATAACTCAAAAAAATCATATAAGGAGGAGGGAAGTCCAGAACAATGGATTTCCAAAGAGAAAATGAAAGCTAGACAAAAAAGAGTACTCAACGCTATGGTAGCAGCTACGTTGGCAGCTTCGATGCTGGCAGGTTGTGGAGGCGGAGGTCAGAACGCCGCTGAGCCGAAAGAATCATCCTTCGAAGGAAGCGGTGAGGTGAACCGTTTTGGCTGGGAAAAACCGAAGGAAACACTGGAGATCAGCGTCCTGGATGCTTCCGGCTATTATGCGCCGCTGGAGGCTCAGGAAGTCGGAGAGGAAAACAACCTCAATTATTTGCTGGAAGAGTTCAACGTAAAAATGAATGTAGAGCACGTTTCCGGTGACGGAACCGAAGCGCTCAACCTGGCCCTGGCTTCCGGTGATTACCCGGATGTGATCACATATGTACCGTTTTCCATGGTAGAGAAATTTGTGAGGATGGGAAAAGCGGTAGAACTTACTCCGTACATGGATACCGTCGGTTCGGATGTGAAAGAGCGTATGGGAGATCATTACAGCCTGTTCCTGGATGACGAGGAAAAGCTTTACTACGTTCCGACTCTGATGGGCGCGATTGTAGAGCTTCCGGACAGATGCGCGCATATCCGTTATGATGAATGGCAGGCGATCGGTTCTCCTAAGATCGAGACACCGGAGGATTACTATAACGCTCTGAACGCGATCCTGGAAAAATTCCCGACCACGCCCAACGGTGAGTCCAGATACGCGCTTTCCTTCTATTCGGATTCCGGTCACTATACAGACCCGGCCATGCTGAGCGGCTTCTGGGGATTAAAGTCTGGCTACAAGATTGACGACGAAGGCAATTTCACACATTGGGCCTTTACCGATGAAGGAAAAGAAATGACCAAGTACTTCAACCGCTTCCATCTGGACGGAACTTTGGATCCGGATTCCTTCGCCAACAATTACGAGCAGTGGCAGACAAAATTCTCCTCTGAAAGAGTTGTAGGCTGTGTAGGCGAATGGTGGATCACCTATAATTCTGGTCACGAGATCTGGCAGTCTGTAGATCCTGACACACCGGAAGACAAGAGATTTATCCAGATTGGATTCAAAGACGAAGACGCGGAAAATGTATACCTGAGCGGCAAGAACTATCTGGGAAGCTACTGTACGATCATTACCGATAAAGCAAAAGATCCGGAAGCAATCATGAGATTCATCAACTTCCAGGCTACCGATATGGGTACCGCGTTAACCGGATGGGGCCTTCCCAACGGCACAGAGATCGGCGATACCGGCGAAGAGATCAAGTTCTGGAATATTGACGAGGATGGAAACTGGGAAGTAGATCCCACCGCGAGAGAGCAGATCTTAAACGAGCAGTGGTCCTATGATAACGCTTACTACGAAGAGGGAATGCCCTGGCTGTTTGTTGACCAGTCCAGATGGGAAGACGGCGAGCACAATTTCTGGCCGAACCAGATGTGGTATGACGAAAACAAATGGAAGAGCATCATGATCGAAAACCTGAAAGATACCATCTACGACTCCTCAGCGCTCACTCTGCGTGTGAAGACCGATGAGCAGAAAATCGCGGAGCAGGCAGTGGCCGACGCGTGGAAAGCAAACTGGGGCGCGGCGGTACAGGCGAACAGCGACGAGGAATTTGAACAGGCATGGAAGAATCTGCAGAGTGCATTGACCTCGGCTGGCGTTGAGACCCTGGAAAAGGCATTGAGCGATAACTACAAGGCCAATATGGAGAAAATGGAAGCGCAATAAGCTTCCATTTTCTGAATCTTTCTGTGATCAGGGGGTTTAGATATGAAAGAAAAAATGAAACACATGATAAAATCGTTTAATAAGCAAAGACAGTTATGGCTGCTTTGTATTCCGATCATCATCTGGGTTGTTGTTTTTGCTTATGTTCCCATGGGCGGACTGATCATAGCGTTTGTGGATTATATCCCGGGCATGTCGATTTTTGACTGTGAGTTTGTGGGTCTGAAGTATTTCCGGGATTTCGTGATGAATCCCACCTTTCTCCAGCTGCTCAGAAACACATTGGCCATGAGTCTTCTGAGTCTGACCGTTGGCTTTGTGGCGCCGATCCTTTTTGCTCTGTGTGTCAACGAACTGAACAACAAAAAGTTCAAAACCGTTGTCCAGACAACCTCTTATCTGCCCTATTTTATTTCGTGGGTAGTTGCCGGAAGTATGATCTTCATCATGCTGTCTAACGAAGGCGTGGTCAATGATATCCTGCTGAGGATCGGATTGATCGACGCGCCGGTTCCTTTTCTCACGGAAGGAAAATATTACTGGGTTATGTACACACTGGTCAATATGTGGAAGGCAACCGGCTGGTCCGCGATCCTTTATATCTCCGCAATGTCCGGTATTGATACACAGCTGATCGAAGCAGGCGCGGTAGACGGAATGACCCGGCTGGGAGTTGTCCGCTACGTTATCCTTCCAACGATCCTTCCCACCATCGTTGTACAGTGGATCATTGGGATCGGAGGTATCCTGAACGCCGGATTTGATCAGCACCTTGTATTGGGCAACGCGTCAACGCAGGCGTACTGGGACGTTATCGATACATATTCTTACCGGTATGGTATCCAGCTTGGTTACTATTCTCTTGGTACCGCGGTAGGTTTGATGAAGTCGGTCATCGGCGTGCTCCTGGTATGGGCCACCAACTGGTTCTGCCGGAAGAAACTGGATACTGCAATCTTCTAAAAGTCTGGAAGGAAGCTTCCAAATCTGCCATTATTGGCGCAGTTCGTGCGACATGAAAGGAGTAAACATGAGTCGTCCTTTTTACATTAAACAGACAAAGAGCGGCAAAGTATTTGATGTGGCCAATGTGATCCTGATGCTAATGTTTATGGTGATCGTTGTGTACCCGTTCATCAACATCATTGCGATCTCACTGAACGAGGGTACCGATGCCGTAAGAGGCGGGATTTACTTGTGGCCGCGGAAATTCAGCCTGGCAAATTATAAATATGTGTTGAACAACGATGATATCTACAAAGGCACGATGGTTTCCATCCTGCGGACGGTGATCGGTACGGTGACAGCGGTGCTTGGTAACGCGCTGCTGGGGTATATCGTAAGCTGCCGCCAGTTCGCGGGAAGAAAGTTCATGAGGATCCTGTTCCTGATCACCATGTATTTTGGCGGCGGACTGATCCCCGGATACCTGCTGATGACCGCCCTGGGACTGGTCGATACACTGACCGTATACTGGCTGCCCAGCATCTTCAGCGCCTATTACATGCTGTTGTGTGCTTCCTATGTTCAGAATATACCGGAAGCGTTGTTTGAAGCGGCCAGAGTGGACGGGGCCAGTGAGTTCAGGATCTTTTATCAGTTCGTGCTTCCGCTGAGCAAACCGATGCTGGCATGTATCGCCATCTATGTGGGCGTAGGTCACTGGAACTCCTGGTTCGATGTAAACCTGTACAGCAAGAGCGGAACATGGGATACGCTGCAGGTGATTCTGTACCGTATGCTGAATCAGGCCAACGCCCTGAAGGATATGACGGATTCTACCATGATCGCGGAGGCCATGCGCGGTATCCAGCCGCTTACGATCCGGGCGGCGATCACCATTATCGTAGTATTGCCGATCATTGTTATTTATCCGTTCTTCTCCAAATATTTTACACAGGGTATGACACTGGGCGCGGTAAAACAGTAAAATTCAGGTAACCGTTCAGCGATGTCTGTGCATTCACTGCACAGATATGGCTGAATGATTACAAATTTGAGACGGGGGTTTGGGCATGAAAGGAAGAATTACATTTATTTCCTCAGATGACGGATTAAACAAAGGCTTTGCATGGGCAAAAGAAATGGCGCTGTCCTACAGTCATGAAGGCGACCTGGTGGGAGACTGGTACGAGGCGGCGCTTCCTGCCAGAATGTCCTTTTGTATCCGGGACGTGGCGCACCACGCGGCCGGGGCGGAAATGCTGGGGTTGAGAGCGCACACAAAAAATATGCTGCGGCGTTTTGTACAGAACATCGCGAAGAGCAGACAGTATTGTACTTTCTGGGAAATTGACAAAGACTACAGGCCCTGTCCTGTGGATTACGCCAGCGATGAAGATTTCTGGTATAACCTTCCTGCCAATTTTGAGCTGCTGGATGTCTGCTACCGGATGTACCGGCTCACCGGTGATATGGATTACGTTACAGATGAGGATTTTGTACGGTTCTATGACTGGACCATCCATCCGTATGCCCAGTGGTGGGATAAAGACCAGGACCTGCTTCTGGAAAGAAAGTACCCCCATTCCCGCCTGGGGATCCCTTCGTATTGCGAAGACGATCTTTTTGAGAACGCGGAAGCGCTGATCGATATGCTGGCCATTGAAATCCGGGGATACCGTTCGGCGGCGGAACTCTATCGTTTGAGAAAAGAAGAAGCTGCCGCCGGACTGTGTGCCGGCAGAGCGGACGCTCTTCAGAAAATGCTGGAGGATCAGTGGTGGGATGAAGAAGCAGGCGAGTTCTACCAGGTGAAAGAACAGGGAGGAAAGCTGGTCCACAGTCCGGAAATGGGCCACGGGCTTTCCCTGCTTTATTACCGCGTACTGGAAAACAGTACGCAGAAAAGAAAGCATATGGAGAAGCTTCATGAGTACAGCATGGGACAGAGAGAACGTATCAATGTGGAAAGCATGTCCCATTATCCGGAGATTTTCTATAGCCATGGAGAGACAGAGAAGGCCTACTACTGGCTGAGAGAACTGATCGATCCAAAGCTGAACAGGAGAGAGTATCCGGAAGTATCGTTCGCGGTTGTCGGCAGCTATCTGTATGGAGCCGCAGGGATCCGGATCGACGCGCCGAAGAGGGAAGTGACCATAGCTCCGGCGCTTGACGGAACGGTAAAGTGGTTTTCTGTCCAAAACTGTCCTTTGCTGGACGGGGAGGCGGATATCTCCTATAAAGATCAGAGGATCACGTTCAAAAACAGGACGAGCCAGGAGCTTTTGGTGAATGGGATCAAGGTTTTGCCGGATATGACAGTTGAACTTGACGGTTGAACTTGCGTAACGGGTAACCGTTCAGCCAGGTGAAACAATCACGAATTTTCAAACACGCTCTAGAGTGTGTTTGAAAATTCATTCCTGCAATCTGCACGCCCCACTTTGTGGGGAATTTGCCCCAGAATCAGTCAGCGTAGCCCGCTACGCCTCCTGATTCTGGAACAAATTCCCCACAAACTGTGACGCACATCTTGCAGAAAGCAATTTTCAAACACACTCTAGCAGAGAGGATAAGAGAAAAATGATGACGCCAGAAATAAAAACAGGAAATGCAATACGGGTTGAGATTGATCTCACGGAAAAAGATGTTTTTGTGTATCATGTGAACTTTGAATGGATTGGCAGCGAGGCGGGGGCAGAAGGTTCCAGCGAACTGGTATGGACGTTCCCATATCTGGACTGTGCCGGAATCTGGCATCCGAGCTGTGGATTCAACCGTTCCATCAACGCGGACTGGGCCGGATATTACAGAAGCATGACCGCAAGTTCAGCGCCGGTCATGAGCGTGTTCAGCGAAGACGGCCAGAACAGATTTACCATAGCGGTTTCTGAGGCAAAAGAAATTATGGACATAAAAGCGGGTATCCATGAAGAGGACGGTACCGTGCTGTTCCAGATCAGAGTACCGGATGCCTACGTTGTCAGAACAGGAACCTACGAGATGGATCTTCTGATGGACAGAAGAAATCTCCCGTTTTATGAGTCTATTGCCAATGTTTCCAGATGGTGGGAGGAGGATTGTGGCCTGGCTCCGATCGTTCCTGCGGAGGCAACCCGGGAGCCGGTTTACTCTACCTGGTATTCCTACCATCAGAATCTGACCGGTGCGGAGATCGAGAAAGAATGCAGACTGGCCTCAGAGGCCGGCTTTCAGACGGTGATCCTGGACGACGGGTGGCAGACGGACGACAATAACAGAGGCTACGCGTTCTGCGGGGACTGGGAGGTTTCCCGGAACAGATTTCCGGATTTCAAAGGCCATATCCGGAAGGTACACGATATGGGCATGAAATATATGATCTGGTACAGCGTGCCGTTTATCGGAAAAAATTCCAGACACTGGGAGGCGTTCAAAGACAAGCTGCTCTGTTTCAACGCGGATCCGACTGTGAACACAGGCGTGCTGGATCCCCGGTATCCGGAAGTGAGAGCTTATCTGACAGAAACTTATGTGAAGGCAGTAAGAGAATGGGATCTGGACGGCTTTAAGCTTGATTTTATCGATGAAATCATGGAGAGAAGCGAGTCGCCGGCGTATCAGGAGGGGATGGACTTTAAGAGCGTGCAGGAGGCCCTGGACACTCTGATGACCCAGATTTATGAGAGTCTGTCAAAAGAGAAACCGGACATTATGATAGAGTTCCGTCAGCGTTATATCGGTCCCAATATGAGAAGATATGGAAATATGTTCCGTGTGACCGATTGCCCCAACTCCGCGATCCGGAACAGAGTGGGGATTGTGGATCTGAGAATGCTTTCCGGCTCCACCACCGTTCACTCCGATCCGCTGATGTGGCATATGGATGAGAAACCGGAGCTGGCCGCGCTTCAGATCATCTCCAGCATTTTTTCCACGGTACAGATCTCTGTCAAACTGGAAGATTCCACCGAAGATATGAGAAACATGCTGCGCTTCTGGGTGGGATTTATGAAAGAGCACAAGGACGTTCTCCAGAAACAGCAGATTCGTCCGCAGGAGCCGCACAACTTGTATCCGATCGTGTGGTCAGTTGGCAAAGAACAGGGAATCGCCGCTGTGTACTCGGAAAACAAAGCGGTGAAGCTTCCGGAAGAGGTGGATGACTATATCGTCCTGAACGGAACAAAGGGGACCAGGATCATTCTTGAATCGGAAACCGCGGGACAGTATGAAGTTGTTATCAAAGACTGTATGGGTGAAGTGGTCCGGACATCCCGCCATGACGGCCCCTTGGATCTGTTGGCGCTCCAGGTTCCTGCTGCGGGGCAGATCTCTGTCAGAAGAAAATAAGCGAAGGGAGTGGATACCGTGCAGAAGAAGGAATATATGTGGGCCCTGGTAAAGGAAAAACCACAAGCCGGCCTGTGGATGAAACAGGTACCGGTTCCGGAGGTGGGGCCCAATGATGTAAAGATTAAAATCCGCAAAACGGCCATCTGCGGTACGGACGTACATATTTATCAGTGGAACGAATGGGCGCAGCACACCATCCCGGTAGGACTGACCGCAGGCCATGAGTTCGTCGGAGAGGTTGCTGAGGTTGGAGAGGGCGTCAAGGGCTTCCGCATCGGCGACCTGGTATCCGGGGAAGGTCATATTACCTGCGGAAAATGCCGGAACTGCCTGGAGGGACACAAGGAAAACTGTAAGGACGCCAAAGGCGTGGGCGTAAACCGCAGCGGTGCCTTCGCGGAGTATCTGGTCCTTCCGGCCTCCAACGTGTGGCCGTGCAATCCGAACATTCCGGAAGAGCTGTACGCGATCTTTGATCCGCTGGGAAACGCGACCCACACGGCTCTGTCTTATGATGTTCTGGGGGAGGACGTGCTGATCACGGGAGCCGGTCCCATCGGAATGATGGCTGCGGCCATCGCGAACTTTGCCGGCGCCCGCCATGTGGTGATCACGGATATGAATCCTTACCGCCTTGCGCTGGCAAAGCAGCTTGGAGCCACCAGGACGGTAAACCTGAAGGAAGAGAAGCTGACGGATGTGATGAAAGCCATCGGCATGACGGAAGGTTTTGATATCGGAATGGAAATGTCCGGCAGCCAGGCGGGACTGTCCGATATGATCCATAACATGAAGCATGGCGGAAAGATCGCGCTTCTGGGACTGCAAAGACAGGATGCCCAGGTGGACCTTGAGACGATCATTTTCAATGGACTGAACATCCGCGGGATTTATGGAAGAAAAGTCTGGGATACCTGGTACAAAATGTCTACCATGATCCAGGCGGGCCTGGATATTTCCGGGATTATCACACACCGCTTCGATATCCGTGACTATGAAAAGGGATTTGACGCGATGATCTCCGGCCAGTCAGGAAAAGTTGTTCTCGACTGGACAAAACTGAACGGATAAGCAAAAACATACTCAGCGGGAAAAGAGGAAAAGACAGAACCATGGAACGGAAAAATGATATTTTAGATATTTATAAAAAAGAGGTGGAAGCGATCCGGGAGGCAGGCCTGTTTAAGGCCGAAGCGCCCATCGCTTCGGCCCAGAGCGCGCGAGTCCGCCTGGAGGATGGAAGAGAAGTGCTCAACATGTGCGCGAACAACTATCTCGGTCTGGGGGACAGCCAAAGGCTGATCGAAGCGGCGAAACGCACCTATGACGAGAGGGGGTACGGTCTGGCGTCGGTACGTTTTATCTGCGGAACCCAGGATATTCACAAAAAGCTGGAAAAAAAGATTTCCGGTTTCCTCGGAACGGACGACACCATTTTGTATTCTTCCTGCTTTGACGCCAACGGCGGATTGTTCGAGACGATCCTGACCGCGGCGGACGCGGTCATCAGCGATGAGCTGAACCACGCGTCGATCATCGACGGCGTCCGTCTGTGCAAGGCAATGCGGTATCGTTACAAAAACAACAACATGGAAGATCTGGAACAGAAGCTGAGAGAGGCAGACCAGGCGGGGGCAAGGATCAAGCTGATCGCCACAGACGGCGTTTTTTCCATGGACGGGATCATCTGCAATCTGAAAGGTGTATGCGACCTTGCGGACAAGTATCATGCGCTGGTCATGGTGGATGACAGCCATGCCGTTGGCTTCCTTGGAAAACATGGACGTGGAACCGCGGAGTACTGCGGTGTGGAAGGCCGTGTGGATATCATCACGGGAACGCTGGGAAAGGCGCTGGGCGGAGCGTCCGGCGGCTATACTTCCGGAAGAAAAGAGATCATCGATCTGCTCCGACAGAGAAGCCGTCCGTATCTGTTTTCCAATACCCTGGCTCCGGCCATCGTGGGCGCCAGTCTGGAACTGTTCGATATGCTGGAGGAAAGCACCGCTCTGCGGGATCATCTGGAAGAGACGACGGCGTATTACCGCAAGCTGCTGACGGAGAATGGATTCGATATCATCGAAGGAACCCATCCGTGTGTGCCGGTCATGCTCTATGATGAGAAGACGGCGGCAGAGTTTGCCGGGAGAATGATGGACAAAGGCGTGTATGTGGTGGCGTTTTCTTATCCGGTGGTTCCCAAAGGAAAGGCAAGGATCCGTACCCAGGTGTCCGCGGCACATACGAAGGAAGATATCGACTTTATCGTAACATGCTTTCAAGAAGTAAGAGCGGAGATGGAACAGAAATGATGAACAAAGAGTATTACATGGGAAACCGGGATCGTCTGTACCGCCATCTGCCGGAAGGCTCCCTTGCGGTGATTTTCTCTGGAGACGAGATCAGAAGATCGGCGGACGAGTGCTATGATTACTTTGGAAACCGGAATTTCCTTTATCTAACCGGCCTGCAGGAAAAAGGTCTGGTTCTGCTGGCGGGAAAAAGATCCGGTGGAGAGGTCTGGGAGAAGCTTTATCTTCGCACACCGGATATGCTGGCGGAGCGCTGGAGTGGAAAAAGGATCAAGGCACAGGAGGCGGCTGACCAGTCCGGTATGGAAAGCTTCGGGTACGACAGTCAGTTTTGCGGTGATTTTCACAGGCTGGCGGTTTCCGGAAATTACAGCGCGGTTTATCTGGATGCGGAGAAATATGATCCGCAGGATATGGATACTTCCGTTCATCGTTTCCAAAGAGAAGTGTCCGCGCAGTATCCTTATCTGAAGCAGGAAAACGCGGCGCCGGTTCTGAGAAAGCTCCGGACGATCAAGCAGCCCTGTGAGATCCAGGCGATCAGGAAGGCGGAAGTAATCACCGGAGAAGGGATCCGCGCCATGATGAAAGCGTCCCGCCCGGGAATGTACGAATATCAGTATAAGGCAGAGTTTGATTATGTTCTGGGACAGTATGGAACAGAAGGCAGCGGTTTTCCTCCGATCATATCCGCGGGGCAGAACAATTTCTGCATCCACTATTACAGTTACACAGGACAGGCGAAGGACGGAGACATGGTCCTGAACGATGTGGGCGCCAGATGGAACGGCCTGGTCACCGACGTGTCCAGGGGATGGCCCTGCAATGGAACATTTACCGAAAAGCAGAAGCTTCTGTATGAATGTGCCCTTGCGACTTCCAATCATATGTTTGAGATCCTGAAACCTGGGTTTCTGATGCGGGAGGTAGATCAGACCGCAAGAAAGTATAATTTTGAGCGGCTGAAGGAGGCAGGTGTCTGCAGAAACTATGGGGAGATCGGGACCTATATGTGGCATGGCGGAGCGCACCATATCGGGTACGACTGCCATGATATGGTCCAGACACCGGAAAAGGTCGCGCCGGGTATGGTATTCTGTGTGGACATCGGCATCTATCATGAGGAATGGGGCATCGGTTTCCGGATCGAAGATAACTGTCTGATTACAGAAGACGGCTGCGAAAATCTGTCCGCGGACATTCCCCGCACCATACCGGAAATCGAATTTTATATGAAGAAAAAAGTACGCTAATGCTTGTTTGAAAATTGCCTTTTACAAGAGGTGCGTCACAGGCGCCCGCTGCTCAAAAAGAGAGCGGGCGCCTTTTTGTGAAAATTACTGTTTTCCGGGTACGCATGTTAAAAAGACGGTGCAGCACGTTACGCCTGCGACGGTAAATATTCTGCGTCAACGGAACTGCCCGGTTATTCTAGCCAAGCTCTTTTTTCACTGTTCGCGCCGTCAGCCAGATGCCGATGACCATCGTCACCAGCTCCGCCGCCGGAAAAGCGGCCCAGATGCCGGTAAGATCAAGAAACGCCGGGAGCAGGTACGCGAAGAGAATGACCAGCACACACCCGCGGAGCAGGCACAGCAGCAGGGAGCAGCCGTTTTTGAATACCGCCTGGAAGTAGCAGATAAAGACCATGTTAATGCCCATCAGCAGAAATCCCACAAAGTAAATGCGGACAGCCGGCGCGGACAGCGCCAGGATTTCTGCGTCCGGATGCAGGAAAATGTAAGTAAACATGTCCGGGACGATCAGTCCCAGCGCCACCGGAACTGCGCAGACCACCGCGGAGGTTTTGAGCGCCAGTGTCAGGACCTGGTAGATGCGCTTTGTCTCTCCCGCGCCAAAGTTTGTGGAAAGGATTGGCTGCGCCGCCTGGTTGATTCCCTTGCACAGGCAGGTGACAACGATGGCTGTATTGCTGATGACGCCGAACACCGTAACGCCTGTGTTTCCCACATACCGCAGAAGCTGCAGGTTAAACACGAAGATCGTCAGGCCGGAGGCCGCCTCGATAAAGAAGCTGGAGAAGCCGTTGACCATAATATCCCGGAAAAACGCCGGGCGGATGCCCTTTACAGTGACCTGCAGCTGATTTTTTCCCGAGAAGAAATGGCTCATAAGGATCGCCACCGTCAGCACAGAGCCGATCACTGTGGCCAGCGCCGCCCCGCCCATTCCCAGATCCATGGGATAGACGAAAACGTAGTCCAGAATAATATTCGTGACTCCGCCGATGATCACGCTGTTCATGGCCAGCTTTGGAGCGCCGTCGTTGCGCACGAAAGTCTGCAGGTAGGCGGAAAAGAAGAACGCGCCCATGCCCCAGACGATATAGGGCAGATATTCCATAATATAGGGCATCGTCTCCTCTGTGCCGCCAAGAAGCCAGGCAATCTCTTCCATAAAGAAAACGCAGATCACCATGGACGCCGCCAGAAACGCCAGCGTTAAGAGAAGAGAAGCCGTAAAGTAGCCGTTGGCCCGCTGGGTTTCACCTTTTCCACGGGAGATGGACATGAGCACGGAGCCGCCCACTCCAAACAGCAGGCCGAAGCCGAAGAAAATATTGTACACGGGGAGGGCAATGTTCAGGGCGGCCATTGCCACGGCCCCGATGCCTTTGCCGATGATGATGGTATCGGCCAGCACATAAATGGAAGTCACCATCGTTCCGAGGATCGACGGGAGCAGGTAGCGGAAGAAAATTTCCCGCACCGGTTTTTGAAGAAAATCCTGTGTGTTCATTATTTACCTCTGTTGTCAAAATTTTTTGCCGTTTTCGAGCGTGTTTGAAAATTGCGCCGGACGTGGGTCACAGTTTGTGAGGGATGAGTTTCCGGAACCCATCGTTACTGTTCACAGCAGCCGCAAACACTTGCTGTTTGCGGCGCGGGCGCCCGCTTTTGTCCTTGACACCTTAGTATAGCAGAAAAAAAGGAAGATGCACACAGGGTATTAACTTTTTTCAAAAAATATAGTAAAATCTTTGGTGACTATTCAGCCAGGTCTGCGCATTTACTGCGCAGACCGTATGAAAACGTAGTGCCTGTGGGCATCCGGCCCATCGCATAGCGGGTTTTCAATGGCCGGATGCCGTAACTATTTTTCGTAACCGTTTCGCTGGTTGAATGGTTGCAAATTTTTGAGGAGTTTTCACGGCCGTTTTTTTGCCGGCGGCCGCCACACCCTCCCTACATCTGATGAATCCTAGGAGAACTGTGACATGAGCACACAAGGCACAAAGACATTAATGACAGAGGGCAGTATTTCAAAGAAGATGATCTTTTTCGCGATCCCGCTGTTTCTGGGCAACCTGTTCCAGCAGCTGTACAATACTGCCGATTCCCTGATCGTGGGAAACTTTCTCGGGAGCAACGCCCTGGCGGCGGTCAGCTCTTCCGGCAACCTGATCTTCCTGATGGTGGGTTTCTTCAACGGCATCGCTCTCGGCGCCGGGGTGGTCATCGCCAGGTATTACGGCGCGCGGCAGATTGAACGGCTGCAGACGGCGATCCATACGACGGTGGCCTTCGGCCTGGCGGCGGGAGCGGCGCTGACGGTGATCGGTATGTTTTTCGCTCCGAAGATCCTGGTGCTGATGGGAACTCCCGCGGAGGTGCTGCCCCAGTCCACCGAGTATTTCCGCATGTATTTTGCCGGTTCCATCGGATTTGTCCTGTATAATATCTGCGTGGGCATTCATCAGTCGGTGGGGGACAGCCGCCATCCGCTGATCTACCTGATCGTTTCTTCCTGCATCAATGTGGCGCTGGACCTGCTGTTCGTGGCAGTGTTCCGATGGGGCGTGTGGTCGGCGGCTCTGGCGACGATCATTTCTCAGTTTGCCAGCGCATTTCTCTGTATGAACCATCTGCTGCGGGCGCCGGAGGAATACCGGCTGTATTTGCGGAATATCCGGTTTGATCTGCCGATGCTGCGTCAGATTATCGCCAACGGTCTTCCGTCCGGGTTCCAGAACTCGGTGATCGCCCTGGCAAACGTGGTGGTGCAGTCAAACATCAACTCCTTCGGGCGGATGGCCATGGCCGGGTGCGGCGCTTACTCAAAGATCGAAGGCTTCGGTTTCCTTCCGGTTACCTGCTTCACCATGGCCCTGACCACCTTTGTCAGCCAGAACCTGGGCGCGAAGCAGTATGAACGGGCGAAAAAAGGCGCGCGTTTCGGAATCCTGTGCTCCGTCACGCTGGCGGAGCTGGTGGGCATTGTGATCAACCTGGCGGCCCCGCTGCTGATCGCGGCTTTCAACAGCGATCCGGAGGTGATCACCTACGGCGTGGCTCAGGCCAGGACCGTCACGCTGTTTTACTGTCTGCTGGCGTTCTCACACTGTATCGCGGCAATCCTGCGCGGCTCCGGGCAGGCCACGGTCCCGATGATCGTTATGCTGTGCGTCTGGTGCATCCTCCGTGTGACCTACATTACCGTCACCGTACATTTTATTCCGGATATCCGGGTGGTCTTCTGGGCGTACCCACTGACCTGGAGCATCAGCTCTGTGATCTTCCTGGCCCTGTTCCTGCGGGGAAAATGGGTGTACGGCTTTGAGAAACAGAAAAAGTGATTGACGCATGTGCGGCAAAGTGCTAAACTGAGACACAGAACCAGGGAGCTCGTAGGCGGGCTGAGAGGAAGTCATCAACTTCGACCTGTATCACCTGATTTGGGTAATGCCAACGTAGGGAATGTTTCAGAGGACCGTATCCGGGGTCGCGGCAATGGGCGTAAACCTCTGTTCCTGCGTGGAACAGAGGTTTTTTGCTTACAGAAAATACAGAAAGGAAGAGACAGTATGGATTATACGACACAGATGGATGCCGCGAGAAAAGGCATCATCACAAAAGAAATGGAATGTGTGGCGAAGAAAGAGTATATGGATCCGGAGACGCTGCGCGGCCTTGTGGCCGAGGGAAAGGTAGCGATCCCCGCCAATAAACTGCACACCTGCCTGGAGGTCAACGGCATCGGCTCGATGCTGAAGACCAAGATCAACGTAAACCTGGGAACCTCCAGAGACTGGAAGGACCTGGATATGGAGCTGGAAAAGGTCAACGACGCGGTGAAGATGGGCGCCGAGTCCATCATGGACCTGAGCTCTTTCGGCGACACGCAGAAATTCCGCAGAAAGCTCACCGCGGAGTGCCCGGCCATCATCGGTACCGTGCCCATTTACGACGCGGTGGTGTACTACCACAAGGCGCTGAAGGAGATCACCTCCGAGGAGTGGATCAAGATCGTGGAGATGCACGCGAAGGACGGCGTGGACTTTATGACCATCCATGTGGGCATCAACAGGCGCACGGCCCAGCGGTTCAAGGAGGCGAAACGTCTGACAAACATCGTGTCCCGCGGCGGCTCCATCATCTTCGCCTGGATGGAGATGACCGGACAGGAAAATCCGTTTTATGAGCATTACGACAGGATCCTGGACATCTGCCGGGAGTACGATGTGACGTTAAGCCTTGGCGACGCCTGCCGTCCCGGCTGTCTGGCGGACGCGGGAGATATCTCCCAGATCGAGGAACTGGTGACTCTGGGTGAGCTGACCAGAAGGGCGTGGGCGAAGGATGTGCAGGTCATCATTGAGGGACCGGGGCATATGCCGCTGAACCAGATCGAGGCAAACATGAAGATCCAGCAGACCATCTGTCAGGGCGCGCCGTTCTATGTACTCGGGCCTCTGGTGACGGACGTGGCCCCGGGCTACGACCACATCACGGCGGCGATCGGCGGAGCTATCGCGGCGGCCAGCGGCGCTTCCTTCCTGTGTTATGTGACCCCGGCGGAGCACCTGCGCCTGCCGGATGTCAACGATGTGAAGGAGGGAATTATCGCCTCCAAGATCGCGGCTCACGCGGCGGATATCGCCAAGGGCATCCCTCACGCCGCCGATTGGGACCGGGAGATGAGCACAGCCAGAAAGAATCTGGACTGGGAAGAAATGTTCCGCCTGTGCATCGATCCGGAGAAGGCGCGCCGTTACCGTGAGGAGGCTAAGCCGGAGAAGGAAGATACCTGCAGCATGTGCGGAAACTTCTGCGCGGTGAAAAATATGAACCGTATCCTGGAGGGAGAGATCGTCAGCATTTTTGACGAATGATGTTTTATCCGCCGGCCGCCGAAAGCCGCTCCGCGGTGGTGGCTTGTGCATTTCCTGCGCAAATCTGGCGGAACCGGTAAAGATAAGGAGCAGAGGATGGAAAGAAACATGAAAAAAAGTACGGAGTCACGGATAAAAACGGCGCTGACCATCGCCGGCAGTGATTCCAGCGGCGGCGCGGGGATCCAGGCGGACCTTAAGACCATGATCGTCAACGGCGTCTATGGAATGAGCGCTATCACCGCTCTGACCGCCCAGAACACCACAGGCGTGCGCTCTGTGATGGAGGTAACGCCAGAGTTTCTGGAGGAACAGCTGGACTGTGTATTTACCGATATCCGGCCGGACGCGGTGAAGATCGGCATGCTGCCGTCGGCGGCGCTGATGCGCGCGGCGGCGGGAAAACTTAAGGAATACGGCGCGAAAAACATTGTGGTGGACCCGGTGATGGTGGCCACCAGCGGCTCCCGGCTGATGCAGGAGGACGCGGTGCAGGTAATGCGGGAGGAACTGTTCCCCCTGGCTGCGGTGATCACGCCCAACATTCCCGAGGCGGAAGTGATCTCCGGTCGGAGCATTGTGACTGAGCAGGAGATGGAGGAAGCTGCGGCGCAGATCGGGGCAGAGTGTCATACGGCGGTGCTCTTAAAAGGCGGGCACCAGAGAAACGACGCCAACGATCTGCTGTATAAAGACGGTGTCCTTCGCTGGTTCCGGGGAAAAAGGATCGACAATCCCAACACCCACGGCACCGGATGCACCCTGTCCAGCGCCATCGCCGCCAATCTGGCGAAGGGATATCCGCTGGAGGAATCGGTGGAGCGGGCAAAAGAATATCTGTCGGCGGCGCTGGCGGATATGCTGGATCTGGGCGCCGGGAGCGGCCCCATGAATCACGGGTTTTGCCTGCACGACACATATTTTGGGAAGTATTGGTAAAGCAACCGTAAGCTCTGTTGAATGATTGCACGCTTCGCGATGCACAGAAACTGCAGTTCATGCAATTCCGGGCCTCGGGATTTTCGCGCATTCTGCGCGAAAACACCTCGCGGGATGACAACAGGCTGAACGGATACGGGAAAACAGCCTTTAAGTTCTGCGAAATGATCGCGCGCTTTGCGGCAGGCGGAACGATTACTTCATAAAATCTTTTCCGGAAGTTTTGTAGCGGGCGGGATGGCAGCAAGCCAGACCGCTGCGTCAAAACAGCTTTCAAAGGGGGAGCTCCCTGGGGAAGTCCGGGAAAGTGGGGCGAAGCGCGGATGCGTTCTGCCCTTCTGTATAGCGAGGGAGCCTGTGCGCCAGGTTGAGAGGGTACCAGAGTACCGACCGAAAGAATATACGGAAAAGAGGAAAAAGAAATGAAAAAGAATACGCTGCAAAAAATGACGTTACTTGCGATGCTGGTTGCCCTGGGCGTGGTGATCTCGCCGATCCTGCGGGTGGAGGGAATGTGTCCCATGGCGCATTTCATCAATATCGTCTGCTCTGTGCTGCTGGGCCCCTGGTATTCATTGCTTTGCGCGGTTCTGATCGGGATCCTCAGAATGTCCTTCATGGGGATTCCGCCTCTTGCTCTGACAGGCGCTGTGTTCGGCGCATTTTTGTCGGGAGTTCTGTACCGTGTGTCCAAAGGCCGGATGATCTACGCGGTACTCGGAGAGGTGATCGGAACCGGAATCATCGGAGCGGTGGTTTCCTATCCGGTTATGGCCGGACTGATGGGGCGTACCGGACTGACCTGGATGTTTTATGTGCCAAGCTTTATTTGCGGAACACTCATCGGCGGAAGCGTGGCCTTCCTGTTCCTGAAGTATCTGAACCAGGCCAAGGTGCTGGCGCGGCTTCAGGATACCCTCGGTTCTCCCGTGCGGGAGCAGCCGGAGAGCAGCGCGGCGGACACCATCGGGATCGCTGTGCTGGGCATTCTTGTATTTCTGGCCGTGTATGTGGTCATGAGAAATTTCCTGCACATGACCGGGGAGCTGACCATCGGTATTCCGGCAGCGGCATTTCTGCTGATCGAATTGCTGGCAGCCTTCTATTTCAAGGCCACAAAAGAAAGCAGAAGCAAAGGTCATGACACGCAAGAAGCCGGACAGGGAGCAAAGAAAACAAGATGACAGGACATTTGGAAAATTTAAACAAGGAAGGATCCATCTGGAAACAGATGGAAAAAATCATGGAGGCGGTGCCTGAAAAGGCACCGTTGATCCATTGTATCACAAATCCCATCTCCATCCACGACTGCGCCAATGTGGTGCTGGCGGCGGGCGCGCGGCCGATCATGGCGGAGCACCCGGAGGAAGTGCGGGAGATTACGGCGTCGGCTGCGGCTCTGGCGCTGAATCTTGGGAATATCACCGACGCAAGGCGGGCCTCTGTGCTTCTGTCGGGGGAGGAGGCGGCAAGGCGGAGGATTCCCGTCGTTCTCGATATGGTCGGCATCGGCTGCAGCGGACTGCGAAGATCGCTGGTGCGGGGGTTTCTTGAAATGCGGAAAACCTTCGCGGACGAAAACGGACTGCCGCCGCTGATTCTAAAGGGAAATCTGTCGGAAATTCGTGTGCTGGGCGCTATGGAACAGGGAAAAACCATCGCCGTCAGCGGTGTGGACGCCCGGCCCCAGGACGTGGTCAGCGACGAAACAAGGGATGAGATCGCCAGAGAACTGCGGACACTGGCCGCGCGCCATGACGCGGTTCTGATGGCCACGGGGAAGACAGATGTGATCACAGATGAAAGCCATACGTTTTTTGTGGACAACGGTTCCCCACGGCTGGCGTCGGTCACCGGTACCGGCTGTATGGTGACAGCCCTGACCGCCGCATGGCTTGGCGAAGGGCGGCTGCTTCCGGCGGCGCTTCTCGGAGCCGTGATGTTCGGGATCAGCGGGGAACTTGCGGCGGAGGACTGGAAAGGAAGCGGAACGTATCAGCTACGGCTGATGGACCAGCTCTCCGTCTGCACCTGGAAAACCATCGAGACATACAGAAAGGTGAGTGTGTGGAATGAGTAATACATGGAGAGAAAACATGGATTCCACGCTGTATCTGGTGACAGACAGCAGTTATCATACGGAGGAATCCTTTCTCCGGACGGTGGAGGCAGCGCTTCGCGGCGGCGTAACGCTGCTTCAGCTGCGGGAGAAAAACAGAAGCGCCAGGGAATACATGGAGCTGGCGCGGAAGGTAAAGGCCCTGTGCGACCAGTACCAGGTGCCGCTGCTCATCGACGACCGGGTGGACGTGGCGGCAGCTGCGGACGCGGCAGGGGTTCATGTGGGACAGAGCGACATTCCCGTGGCGGATGCAAGAAGGATCCTCGGGCCGGACAAAATCGTCGGCGCTACGGCCAAGACCGTGGAGCAGGCCATGGAAGCCTGGGAACAGGGCGCCGATTATCTTGGCGTGGGAGCGATCTATCCCACCACCACTAAGGTAAAAACAGTGCTGACAAAGGTCTCCACCCTGCAGGAGATCTGCAAAGCCGTGCCGGTCCCAGTCAACGCCATCGGCGGACTGAACGCGGACAATATGGACGTACTCCAGGGGACAGGCATCGCGGGAATCTGTGTGGTCAGCGCCATTATGAAGGCGGAGGAACCGGAAAAGGCCGCCAGGGAACTGAAGGAGAAAACCATCCGGCTGAAACAGAAGGCATGAGAACGTGCAGACAGGAAAAACATTGACGGCAGGCGTGATACGGTTTCTGGCGGCAGCCGCTGTACTTGTGCTTTTTACAGCCGCAGGCGGAATTATTATGGCGAAGATACTTTCAATGGTATCTTCGCCTTTCGTTCATTCGGTAATTCTTTTCATTGACTGCGATCTCTCCTGTGAGTACAACTTGGCGGAGTAAATGACTTTATTCATTGGTCTTTCTATAGACGGTCTTTCCCAATATTTTAACCTCAAATCCATCCATGTACGGTTTCACGCCATCGACATTTGGTGAAAGCTGATGGAGCCTGGTAACCTCGTAAACCAAAGCTTTATATCGAACACTTCCTCCATCCTTTAAGTTCATACGGACAGGGAACAATAATATCACAAACACGATTATGATTAATAAAATGATGAACTTTCTTTTTTTCATAACACAAACCTCCGCAAAGTGAAATCCGTAACTTATTATTTACATTCTAACATTTATCCCTGTTTTTTTCTATCTTTTCTCTATGTTTGTACAAAATATAATCCAGTATAAAACCTAATTGTTCAGCGTTTCTGGACTATGCACACTTCACGATACATAGAGATTTGATTTCATACAGTTTTGCGCTTCAAGTCACGGGATGATTTGAACATTCATCATAGCCAATTCATAAATCGTACACACTATTGCAAAAAGCCACAACCAGAAAGCAGCGCGGGGCAGACGCCCCCGTACACACGATGCCGCCTGCTCCGCGCTGCTTTCGTCCGCCTTTTCGCCCCCTTCCCCGCTTGTAACCCACCGCAAAGTATGATACCATCAAAGAAACTGGAAAAAGCAAAAAGCGAAAGGCAGAAAAACAATGAAAGACAACGAACTGATCATGATATACGGCACAGAGTATAAAGAAATGGCCAAGCAGCTTCTGGAAGCCGCCAATCTTGCCGAAAGGATCCCGTCGAAAGACGCCCGTATCGGTCTGAAGCCGAATCTGGTATCCCCAAGCGAGGCGTCCTGGGGAGCGACGACCCATCCCCAGGTGGTGGCCGGAGCCATTGAATATCTGCAGGCCCATGGCTTTCACAACCTTGTGATCCTGGAAGGCTCCTGGGTGGGAGACCGGACCGGCGAAGCCTTTGAGGTCTGCGGCTACAGCCGTCTTGTGCAGGAGTACGGCGTCCCGTTTATCGATACCCAGAAGGATGGCTGGCATACAAAAGACTGTGCCGGTATGGAGCTGGAAATCTGTGACTGCGTTAAGCAGCTGGATGTCCTGATCAATCTTCCGGTGCTGAAGGGCCACTGTCAGACTAAGATCACCTGTGCGCTGAAAAATATGAAGGGCCTGATCCCCAACCGGGAAAAGCGGCATTTTCACGGGATGGGACTTCACAAACCGATTGCCCACCTGAACGCAGGGATTCATCAGGATTTTATCCTGGTGGACAACATCTGCGGAGACCTGGATTTTGAGGACGGGGGCAACCCTGTGGTGATGAACCGGCTGATCGCCGCGGTGGACCCGGTACTGTGCGACGCCTATGTGTGCCGGATGCTGCACTATGAGCCGCAGGAAGTGCCGTATATCCATATGGCCGAGGAACTTGGCGTAGGAAGCGCGGACCTTTCCCGGCTGGAGATCCGCGCTCTCAATGAACCGGAGCAGCAGACAGAACTTCCCAGAGAGCGAAAAATCGTGGAACTTCAGGATGCCGTGGAGGAGGTGGAGTCCTGCAGCGCCTGCTACGGCTATCTGATCCCTGCGCTGGACCGCCTGAAACAAGAGGGGCTGCTGGAAAAGCTGGACACAAGGATCGCCATCGGACAGGGGTACCGGAAGAAAACAGGCCGTCTCGGCATCGGCAGCTGTACCAGCTGTTTCACCCACTCCCTGAAAGGCTGTCCGCCCACGGAGGAGCAGATGTATGAATTTCTGAAACAGTATCTCTCGTAACGGTTCGGAAGAAGCGGAGGGAAAGTCTGGAAGTAAACTTCCGGATCTACCATTGCTTATAGCGGGTTTTTTGATTGGCGCAGCCAGTGCGCAATGAAAGAGGTAAGAATGAGGGAAAAGGCGGTGAGTAAGGAAATGAACGAGAACAGAAACGTAAGTATGGAAAAAAACACGGGAACAGAAATGAAAAGAATGGGAAGCAGAAAGAGAACGGAAAACATAAAGGGAACGAAAAGCATAAAAACAGCGAGAAACATAAAAAGAACAGAGCAGATAGGAAGAACAGATACATCTGTGAAAGGGTCTGCCGGAAATGATTCTGCGGACAGCAGGAAGAACAGCAGCCCGGATCATGAGAAAAACAGGGCGGACTCTGCCCGCAGAGGGAAGACGGTATTTTTGCTGGCCGCGGCTGTGGCGGTGTCGCTGCTGTGGGGATGTTCCGGCACGGAGAGACTGCCGGAAAAAGTGGTGGAGCAGTCGGAACTGGTGAACACAGAATCCTCCGTTTCCAGCACAGAGGACCAGGTGGACAACGCTCATTCGGACATTGGGAAGTTTCAGCAGGAAGCGCTGAGCCAGGAAGAACTGGATCAGAGATATTATTACAGCCTTCTGGACGAGGAATCCCGCCAGATTTACCGGGAACTGGTACAGGGGATCAAAGAAGGCCAGGAGGTTATCGTCACACATGGCCAGGAGCCGGATGCGGTCAATGAAATCTGCACCTGGGTGTTCATGGACTACCCGGAGTTTTTCTGGTGCAGCGGCACAGTGGAGACCACCAGCTATTCCGGCGCGCTCAAATACTGTGAAGTGCGGCCGGAATACACCTGTGCTTCCGAAGAACGCGCCGCCCGCCAGCAGCAGATCGACGAATCCGTTGCGCAATGTCTTGCAGGCCTTCCGGCGGAGGGCAGCACCTACGAAAAAATCCGTTATCTCTACGACTGGCTGGTGGACCAGACCGACTACGCGGAGGACTCCACCGACAATCAGAATATTTACAGCGTATTTGCCAACCGCCGCTCCGTATGCGCCGGCTACTCCAGAGCGTTTCAATATCTGACAGGAAAGGCCGGTATCTACAGCATCTATGTGACCGGAACAGTGAACCAGGGACAGAGCCACGCATGGAATATCGTTGCCTGCGACGGCGAATATTATCAGGTGGACGTCACCTTCGGCGATCCGGTGTTTGTGCAGAGCGAGGGAATGGAAGCCGGGACCGGAGCCAGCCAGAACCGTACCTATTATGACTATCTCTGTGTCCCCGACACAGAACTGTACCGGACCCATACGCCGGATGCCGGACTGACGCTTCCCGCCTGCACATCCACCCAGCTGGAATACTATCGCAGGAACGGACGGTATTTTGAACAGGCGTCCCAAAGCGAAATGCTCGCCCTTATGCAGCAGGATATCGACCGGGGAGACAGTTGGTCCGATTTCAAATACGCCAGCGAAGCAGCCTACCAGGAAGCTTCCGCCGTCCTTCCCCAGGTCATGGACGAGGCGGCCACCTACCTGTGCACCAGATACGATCTTGCGCAGACCTCCTACCAGTACAGCCAGGACCCGGAAAGCCTGCGGATCACCGTGTACTGGAACTACTAAGACAATTCATTTTCGGACATCCTGAGGTGGCATATGAAAAAAGAAAATCCAAGCTTCAGCGACGAGCTGCTTGCCGACATAAACAGCGCAGGCCGCAAAACAAATAGTCCCCGAATCTCCTATGACCAATACAAACAAAACGGCGGTCAATACAGAGAAGAAGATTTTATCGAAAACTATGGCAGTTTCCAGGCGGCAGTGGAATTATGCGGTTTTAAAGCGGCCATAGAATAGATAGGTAATTCCGCACTGGCTGTAAAGGAGATTGACCATAAACATATGAAGTCAAGGCCAAAAGCCTGCACCCGTGGATGGGTTTCGAAAATTCATACGGTTTAGGAACCGGAAATCCGCAAATCCAAACCGTTTTTCTTGGAGAAACAACGCAAATCAAATCCGTTATTACATGATAGATGAAAGCGGTGCAAATGTAAGTCAGAAAACGGGCAAGCATAAGCCAGAAAGCGGAGCAGGGCAGGCGGAGGGTGTGCGCATTTACCCGCCTTTAATTTTCGAAAATAAATTGCATTTTTCCCCTCCATTCGCTATACTGTAAGAAGTGCAAAAAATCAAGACCATATGGGGGAAAACAAATGCTGACCGTGATGAAATTTGGCGGAAGCTCCGTTGCCGATCTGGAAAAGATCCGCAACGTGGCAAAACGTTGTATTGAAAAGAAAAACCAGGGAAGTCAGGTAGTGGTCGTCCTCTCTGCCATGGGAAAAACAACCGACGGCCTGATTCAGACGGCGAAGGAAATCACGCCCAACCCGTCCCGCCGGGAGATGGATATGCTGCTGTCCACCGGTGAACAGGTGTCTGTATCGCTTATGACAATGACACTGCTGTCCATGGGTGTGTCCGCTGTGTCCCTGAATGCCTGGCAGGTGCCCATGTACACCACTTCCGATTACCAGAACGCGAAGCTGAAGCGCATCAGCTGTGAGCGGATCCGCAAGGAACTGGACGCGAACAAAATCGTTGTGGTTACCGGCTTTCAGGGAATCAATAAATATGAAGATATCACAACCCTTGGCCGCGGCGGCTCCGACACGACGGCGGTGGCGCTGGCGGCGGAACTGCACGCGGACGTCTGCGAAATCTATACGGATGTGGACGGCGTATATACGGCGGATCCGCGCATCGTGCCAGGCGCAAGGAAGATGGAAGAGGTTACCTACGACGAGATGCTGGAGCTGGCGTCCCTTGGCGCGAAGGTCCTGCACAGCCGGTGCGTGGAGATTGCGAAGAAATACGGCGTAGAACTGCTGGTATGCTCCAGTATGAATAACAATCCGGGAACATTGGTGAGGGAGAATCAGAAGATGGAAAAAATGTTGATCAGCGGCGTTGCAGCCGATAAAAATGTAGCCAGAGTAAGAGTCGCGGGACTCGTCAACGATGCGGACAGCACCTTCCGTCTGCTGAACGTACTGGACCAGCACAATATCAATATTGACGTCATGATCCAGACGCTGGGCAAGGACGGTACCAAGACGATCACCTTTACCGTTGCCCGCACCGATCTGAACCGTGTGATGGAGATTCTGAACAATCATACGGAAACTCTTGGGATCAAAAAGCTGACTTATGATGAAAAAGTGGCCAAGGTATCTGTTGTGGGCGCGGGCATCCGTTCCCACTCCGGCGTTGCGGCGAAAATGTTCGGCGCACTTGCCAACGCAGGCATCAACACGGAAATGGTGACCACATCGGAGATCAGGATCACTGCGCTGGTACAGGAGGAGCAGGCGGACACAGCCATGCGCGCCATTCACGAGACGTTTCTCGAATAGCAGGGCCGCCCGGCGCGATCCGTTGGCCCCGCGGAACGGTTCCTGCGGAATAAGAAAGGGACACATGGAAAAGCACGATTTTTGGGATTGTCACATATGATAAAGATAAATCCCCTTTTTGAGGTGCGCGTCCATGGAACCATTCCAGAAGCCTCTCACTACATCCGAAGAAAAAGCATACCTGGAGGCATATAAAAGGGGCGATGAGAAGGCGAAAGATATCCTGATCGAGCGGAACCTGCGCCTGGTGGCCCATGTGGTAAAAAAATACCAGGGCCTGCATGAGGAGCAGGACGATCTTCTGTCCATCGGAACCATTGGCCTGATCAAGGCTGTGACCACCTTCGATCAGGAGAAAGGAAACCGTCTGGCTTCCTATGCGGCCAGATGTATCCATAATGAACTGCTGATGTATCTGCGGGCCAAAAAGAAAACCTCCCGCGAGATTTCCCTCTACGAGCCGATCGGCACCGACAAGGAGGGAAACGAGATCCATCTGCTGGATATCATTGAGGGCAGCGGCGAGGATACCGCCGATTTCTATACGAAAAAAGAAGATTGTCAGCGGCTTTACCGTTATTTTGACGCGGCGCTGAATGAGAAGGAAAAAGAGGTCCTGACGCTGCGCTACGGACTGTTCGGGGAGGAGACAGGAACCCAGAGGAGCATTGCCGCCCGGCTGGGAATCAGCCGTTCCTATGTCTCCCGGATTGAAAAAAACGCGGTGGAGAAGCTAAGGGAATGTTTTGAAGAATAAGCGTGAATAAATGTGGATCAACGTGGATCAACGTGGATTAACGTGGATTAACGTGGGAATCAGCCGGCGCAGGCAACTGTGCCGGCTGATTCTTCGTGATACACCCGGAAAGTGGTTGCTGTGCCAGCAAATTTGCCATAATCATGGGTATGGTTATGTAATAAAACAGAGAAATCTTTCAATATTTTCAAGAAAATAATCTAAAAAATTTTGAAATAAATTATAAATATTCTTAAATATCAGAAAAATATCCCGAAACCATTGACGTTTCCGGCCGGATATTTTATACTGGAGCGTGTTTGAAAATTGCTTTCTGCAAGATGTGCGTCACAGTTTGTGTGGAATGAATGTTCAAACACACGTTCAGACATATCCGAAACAATGCGGGTTCAGATATGTTTCTTGCTTCGCCCTGTCGGGCAGTTCGAAATCAGAAATCTTTATAGAGCAGTTTCGAGAACAGATGTAACAATGACAACTGTTCCCTGTCCCGCTCTGAATTTCCATTGTAATTTCAATCACAACCTAAAAACAGTAAATTGAGAGTAACGAATCAGCCAGCTGAATCGTTGCAATCGAGATTACCAGCTGAAAAAATATGCCTGTGAGACCCTGCGGCGGGCAAAACCAGTCCCATTCCCGCGGTACAGGCAGAAAAAAGGAAGGGGAAGTGTATGTTTTGCCGGATATGGTCCATGGTCATTCATGGAGTGGAGGCAGTTCCGGTCCGTGTGGAGGCGGACGTCAGCGACGGAATGCCAATGTTTACGATTGTCGGTTATGTGAGCGCACAGGTCAGGGAGGCGCAGGACCGGGTGCGCACGGCGCTGCGGAATATGGGGATCGTTCTGCCGCCCAAGCGCATTGTGATCAACCTGGCGCCTGCCGATATACGCAAAGACGGCCCCCGGTTTGATCTTCCCATCGCGGCGGCCGTACTGCTGGCAATCGGAAGGATTCCTCCGAAAAGCCTGGAGGAGACAATGATGATCGGGGAGCTGGGGCTCAACGGCGACGTACAGGCCGTCAACGGCGTGCTGTCGTCTGTGCTGAAGGCGCGGGAAACAGGAATGAAGGCCTGCATCCTCCCAAGAGCCAATCTGGCCGAGGGAAAGCAGGCCAGGATGGAGGAAACCTGGGGAATCTCCAGCCTGAAAGAGCTTCTCGCATACTGCTGCGGTGAAAAACCGGCGCAGGAAATTCCCGGGCCGCAAGATGAGCAGGAAGCAGTCTGCCCCGGGGAGGAGTTTCCGGCCCAGGAAGAAGATTTTGACGATATCCTCGGTCAGGAGGGAGTCAAACGCGCCGCGCTGATCTCCGCCTGCGGCTTTCATAACCTGCTGTTTCTGGGTCCTCCGGGCAGCGGAAAATCCATGGCGGCCCGCAGGATTCCCACGATTCTGCCGCCCATGACCAGGGAGGAACAGCTGGAGGTGACAAGACTTTACAGCATCGCAGGCTTACTGCCGTCAGGCCAGCCGCTGATCCAAAAACGGCCGTTTCGCGCGCCGCATCATAGTATCACGGCCCATGCGCTGGTGGGCGGCGGCCGGTTCCCGTCGCCGGGAGAAATCACCCTGGCACACCGGGGCGTACTTTTTCTGGATGAGCTGCCGGAAATGTCCCGCAAAGTGCTGGAACTTCTGCGCCAGCCGCTGGAGGAACACCAGATCCTCATATCCCGTCAGGAGGGAACCTATCTGTTCCCGGCGGCATTTGTTCTGGTGGCGGCCATGAACCCCTGTCCCTGCGGGTATTACCCGGACAGGACGCGCTGCCGGTGTACAGACGGAGAGATCTCCAGGTATCTTGGGAAGATCAGTCAGGCGTTTCTGGACCGTATGGATCTGTGTACAGAGGTCCCGGCGGTCAGTTGTGAAACGTTGATGTCTCAGGGAAATGCCAAACGGCGGGAGGGTATGACCTCCGCGCAGATGCGCCGGATCGTCGCCTGCGCCAGGGAGGCGCAGCAGGAGCGGTACTCGGGGAGCCGGCAGAGGTTTAACAGCGAGCTGACGGCGGCGCAGATAGAAAAATTCTGTCCGCTGACACCCGAGGCATCGCGGATGATGGAGAAAGCCTACGATTCCCTGGGATTGAGCGCCCGGGGTTTCCACCGGGTGCTGAAGGTGGCGCGGACCATTGCGGATATGGAAGGCAGCGGAACAATCGGAACGGCACAGGTGGGGGAGGCTCTGTGTTTCCGGAGCATGGACAAAAAAATCTGGAGGGTATAATTACATGGACAGGATTGTATATTATGACAGAGGGGACAGCGGTTATCCGGAACGGATGAAACCATTTTCCGGTATGCCGCAGGGGATTTATGTGAAGGGCAGGCTGCCAAAAGAAGAGCTGCCGTCGGCGGCCATTGTCGGCGGCCGCGCCTGCAGCGCCTATGGGAGAGAGCAGGCCAGGCGGTTTGCCAGGGAACTGGCGGCAGCCGGTGTACAGATCATCAGCGGCCTGGCCAGCGGTGTGGACGCCGCCGCCCACCAGGGGGCGCTGGAGGGCGGCGGGGCGACTTTCGCCGTGCTTGGCTGCGGGGTAAACATCTGCTATCCCAGGGAAAACTATCCGCTGATGGAGAAGATCCTGGAGCAGGAGGGCGGTGTTCTCTCCGAGTTTTCACCGGGAGAACGGCCTTTGGCCTGGCATTTTCCTCAGAGAAACAGGATCATCAGCGCCCTGTCGGACCTGGTTCTGGTGGTGGAGGCGAGAAACAAAAGCGGCGCGCTGATCACCGCCGACTATGCGTTGGAGCAGGGGAAAAGCGTCTACGCGCTGCCGGGAAGAGTGAACGACCCGCTGAGCGAGGGGAGCAACGGCCTGATCGCGCAGGGCGCGGGCATCGCGGTACATCCGTCGGCCCTGCTGGAAGAACTGAGCGCTTCGGGAAAGTGGAGGCTTTCCCAGGCGGCGGACAGGGAAGCGTGCCAGGAAAAAGACGGAGCAAAGGAATTTATGGGGATGGTTCCCGGGACAGGCAGGAAGCTTACGCCCAGGGAGCAGCACATTCTTCAGGCGCTTCGCGGCGGAAGTCATACGCTGGAGGAGCTCCATCGGGTTTCCGGGGTTCCGGTTCCTGAGCTTACCGCGCTGCTGGTGGGACTTCAGCTGGAGGGACTGCTCTGTGAGGAAGGAAAAAACGCCTATTATCTCCGGGAAAGGTAGAATGTGGCAGCCGTTTAGCCAGGTCTGTGCATGTACGGAACAGACCGTATGAGAACGCAGAATCCTGCAGAAAGCAATTTTCGGGCACGATTCAGAAGAAAAGGGACTTGCAAGAAAAAACTTTTTGGTGTATATTTAGCTAAATTTGGTTAAATCAGTAGGAGGCAATAAGGTGGCGAAATATCTTGTAATCGTGGAATCACCCGCAAAAGTGAAGACAGTCAAGAAATTTCTCGGCTCAAATTATGAGGTGGCCGCGTCCATGGGACATGTCCGTGACCTTCCAAAGAGCCGTCTTGGCATCGATGTGGAACACGATTTTGAACCGAAATACATTACGATCCGCGGAAAGGGAGAACTTCTCGCGTCTCTTAGAAAATCGGCGAAGAAGGCGGAAAAAGTCTATCTTGCGACTGACCCGGACCGGGAGGGGGAGGCAATCTCCTGGCATCTGTCCAAGGCTCTGAACCTGGACGAGAGCAAAATGCGCAGGATCACCTTCAACGAGATTACGAAGACCGCGATCAAAGCTTCTATTAAAGAGGCCAGAGAAATCGATATGGATCTGGTGGACGAGCAGCAGGCCCGCCGGTGTCTGGACCGTATGGTTGGCTACGAGATCAGTCCGGTACTGTGGAAAAAGATCAAGCGGGGACTCAGCGCCGGCCGTGTACAGTCGGTGGCTCTGCGTATCATCGCGGACCGGGAAGAGGAGATCAACGCGTTTATCCCCAGAGAATACTGGACACTGGACGCGCATTTTGCGATTCCCAAAGAGAGGAAGCCGCTGGTGGCCAAGTTCTACGGAAAAGAAGGAGAAAAATACACGATTTCCTCCAAAGAGGAAATGGAGCAGATCCTGCAGGATCTGGAAGGGGCAACGTTTGCCGTCACAGAGGTGAAAAAAGGCGAGCGGAGCAAAAAAGCGCCGCTTCCGTTTACCACCAGTACCCTGCAGCAGGAAGCGTCCAAGGTGCTGAACTTTTCCACCCAGAAAACCATGCGTCTGGCCCAGCAGCTGTATGAGGGCGTGGATGTCAAAGGCAGCGGGACCGTTGGTCTGATTTCTTATCTGCGTACGGATTCTACCCGGATCTCCGACGAAGCGGACGCAGCCGCAAGAGCCTATATCAGCGAGCAGTACGGTCCGGGATTTGCGGCTTTGGGAGAAAACGGCAACGGCAACCAGAATAAAATGGCCCAGGATGCCCACGAGGCGATCCGTCCCACCGACGTGACCCGCACACCGGTGCTGGTGAAGGAATCCCTCTCCAGGGATCAGTTCCGCCTGTATCAGCTGATCTGGAAGCGGTTTGTGGCCAGCCGTATGAAACCGGCGCTCTACGAGACCACGTCGGCCAAGATCACCGGAAACGGCTATCTGTTTACGGCGGCGTCCTCCCGTGTGAAGTTCGAAGGTTTTATGTCTGTTTACACCCAGGAGGAGGACGAGAAAAAAGAAAATAACACGGTGGTCCGCGGCATCGACACGGACACGCCGCTGACGCTGGATGAGTTTGACAAACAGCAGCATTTCACACAGCCGCCGGCCCACTATACCGAGGCGTCGCTGGTGAAAACTCTGGAGGAGCTGGGCATCGGACGTCCCAGCACGTACGCCCCGACGATCACCACCATCATCAGCCGCCGTTATGTGGCCAAGGAAAACAAGAACCTGTACATGACGGAGCTTGGCGAGGTGGTCAACAATATGATGAAGCAGGCCTTTCCAAGTATTGTGGACGTGAATTTCACTGCCAACATGGAGGCGCTGCTGGACAAGGTCGGAGACGGTACCATCCGCTGGAAAACGGTGGTAGAGAATTTCTGGCCGGATCTGGAGGAAGCAGTACAGCAGGCGGAGAAGGAACTGGAGGAAGTTAAGGTCGAGGACGAGGTCACAGACGTGATCTGCGAAAACTGCGGCCGCAATATGGTGGTAAAATACGGTCCCCATGGAAAGTTCCTGGCCTGCCCCGGATTCCCCGACTGCAAGAACACCAAGCCGTATCTGGAAAAGATCGGCGTTCCCTGTCCGAAATGTGGAAAAGAAGTGATTCTCAAAAAGACCAAAAAGGGCCGGAAATACTATGGCTGCGAGGATAACCCCAACTGTGACTTTATGTCCTGGCAGAAACCGTCGGCGAAAAAATGTCCGGTGTGCGGCGGCTATATGCTGGAAAAGGGAAATAAGCTGGTCTGTGCCGACGAACACTGCGGATATGTGGAGACCCGGAAAAAAGAAGACGGGGAATAACGTTACTGTTTCCTGTTGTTTACGCCGCAGACAGCCAGTATCTGCGGCTGCTGTGAATAGCAGCTATTGTGCATAGCGGCTGTTGTGAATCGTAATAGAATGTCCACGGAAACGTGCGCCTGGAAAATTTTTTTTCGTAATACTTCCATTTGTCTGAAAAATACGTTGATTTTCGAAAAATTCCGTGATAGAATGAAATTAACACAGGAAGAATGGAAATAATAAGAAAGGAGAATTCGATGGGCGTACAATTACTTGATAAAACCAGAAAGATCAATAAGTTACTTCATAATAATCATTCAACCAAGGTTGTATTCAACGACATCTGTGAGGTAATGATGGAAACCCTGGATTCCAACATTCTGGTGATCAGCAAAAAAGGAAAGGTACTTGGCATCAGCCTGTGTCCGGGAGTCGAGGAGATTACAGAGCTGATCGACGACAAGGTGGGAGGATATGTGGACGGTCTGCTCAACGACCGGCTGCTCAGCGTTCTGTCCACCAAGGAAAACGTAAATCTGGAGACTCTGGGATTTGAACATCCGGGCGTTTCCAGATACAAGGCTATCATCTGCCCCATTGACATTGCAGGGGAGCGTCTCGGCACAGTTTTCATGTACCGCGTAGACCCCCAGTATGATATCGACGATATCATTGTCAGCGAGTACGGCACAACGGTGGTTGGCCTTGAGATGATGCGTTCTGTCAACGAAGAAAATGTGGAGGAGAACCGCAAGGTGCAGGTTGTGAAGTCGGCGTTCAATACGCTGTCCTTCTCGGAACTGGAGGCGATCACCCATATCTTTGACGAACTGGACGGAGACGAGGGAATCCTGGTCGCCAGCAAGATTGCCGACCGTGTGGGAATCACCCGCTCTGTGATTGTCAACGCGCTGCGCAAGTTTGAGAGCGCCGGCGTGATCGAATCCCGTTCCAGCGGAATGAAGGGTACCTACATTAAGGTTCTCAATGACTACATTTTCGATGAGCTGGATGAGATCAAGGCGAGAAAGAACCTGAAAAACAAGGGAGAAGGACAGGCTCCCGCAGAAGAAGCATAGTAACAGTTCGTAACAGTTCAGCGTAGCTGAACTGCCACACACAGACAGCTTCCGCAAAAGAAGATTACGGTGCAAAGGAAGAATGATTAGCGTTCCACCGGCTGCATCCGGCGATGTTTTTTTGCGGAAGCTGTTTTTCTGTGGAAATATAAACAGATTATTAAATCTCAAAAAATAAGAAAAGTGTGAAAATGGAAGAAAATAAGAGTAAACAAGAGCAAAAACCATAATAAAAGAGATATGGCAAAAAAACATCAAGTTGCGAAATGACGCCGGAAACACTATGATAAGAACCATCAAGTAGCACTCAACTGTAATGAGTGCTAATAACACAAAAGGAAAGCTTAAAGGAGGCAATAGATCATGAAGTTAGTACCCTTAGGTGACAGAGTTGTATTGAAAGAGCTGAAAGCAGAAGAGACCACCAAATCCGGTATCGTTCTTCCGGGTCAGGCACAGGAAAAACCCCAGCAGGCAGAGGTAGTAGCCGTGGGACCGGGAACCGTTGAAGACGGCAAGGAAGTAAAGATGGAGGTTTCCGTAGGAGATCAGGTGATCTACTCCAAATATTCCGGAACAGACGTAAAACTGGAGGATGAGGAATACATCATCGTAAAACAGAGCGACATTCTGGCAATCGTAAAATAAAGACAGAACAGCCGCAGACAAAACGGTTACCGAAACCTATCAAATCTAATAATTTTGCAGGAGGCAGATAAAAATGGCAAAAGAGATCAAATACGGAGCAGAGGCAAGAGCAGCTCTGGAAGCTGGCGTAAATAAACTGGCGGACACCGTCCGCGTAACCCTTGGACCGAAAGGAAGAAACGTTGTTCTTGACAAACAGTACGGCGCTCCGCTCATCACAAACGACGGTGTGACCATCGCAAAAGAGATCGAGCTGGCCGACGGTTTTGAGAACATGGGCGCGCAGCTGATCAAGGAAGTTGCTTCCAAGACCAACGACGTAGCCGGAGACGGTACCACAACAGCTACCGTACTGGCACAGGCAATGGTACACGAGGGAATGAAGAACCTGGCGGCAGGCGCGAACCCCATCGTTCTGAGAAAGGGAATGAAGAAAGCCACAGACAAAGCGGTAGAGGTTCTGGCATCCATGAGCCAGCCGGTTAACGGCAAGGAGCAGATCGCGAGAGTCGCAGCCGTATCCTCCGGAGACGATCAGGTTGGACAGATGGTTGCGGACGCTATGGAGAAGGTTTCCAACGACGGCGTGATCACCATCGAGGAGTCCAAGACCATGCAGACCGAACTGGAACTGGTAGAAGGTATGCAGTTTGACCGCGGATACATTTCCGCTTATATGTGCACCGATATGGAGAAGATGGAGGCGACTCTGGACGATCCGTATATCCTGATCACCGACAAGAAGCTTTCCAACATCCAGGAAATCCTTCCGCTGCTGGAGCAGATCGTACAGACCGGTGCCCGCCTGCTGATCATCGCGGAGGACGTTGAGGGCGAGGCTCTCCAGACGCTGGTACTGAACAAACTGCGCGGAACCTTCAACGTAGTTGCTGTCAAGGCTCCGGGCTACGGCGACAGAAGAAAAGCAATGCTGGAGGATATCGCGGTTCTCACCGGCGGACAGGTAATCTCCGAGGAAGTTGGTCTGGAGCTGAAGAACGCTACCATGGATATGCTGGGACGCGCGAAATCCGTGAAGGTTCAGAAAGAAAACACCATCATCGTTGACGGTTTCGGCGATAAAGAGGCGATCAAAGGCAGAGTTGCTCAGATCCGCGCGCAGATCGAGGAGACCACCTCTGAGTTTGACAAAGAGAAGCTGCAGGAGAGACTTGCCAAGATGGCAGGCGGCGTAGCGGTAATCCGCGTAGGCGCAGCTACAGAGACTGAGATGAAAGAGGCAAAACTGCGTATGGAGGATGCCCTGAACGCTACGAGAGCGGCAGTGGAGGAAGGAATCATCGCAGGCGGCGGTTCCGCGTACGTTCATGCCACAAAAGAACTGGAAGAACTGGTTGCATCTCTGGACGGAGATGAGAAGACCGGCGCAAGAATCGTCAAGAAAGCTCTGGAGGCTCCGCTGTTCCACATTGCGGCGAATGCAGGACTGGAAGGCGCCGTGATCATCAACAAAGTAAAAGAATCCACACCGGGCGTTGGATTTGACGCATACAAGGAGGAATATGTGGACATGATCCAGGCAGGTATCCTGGATCCGGTCAAGGTTACAAGAAGCGCTCTGCAGAACGCTACCAGCGTTGCAGCGACACTGCTCACCACCGAGTCCGTTGTGTCCACGATCAAAGAGCCGGCTCCGGCAGTACCGGCAGGCGGCGATATGGGAATGATGTAAGATTCCAAGCCGGAATCCGGTGAGTAACGATTCCGCTGGCTGAGCCGTTGCTCCGGTGGATATCCGGCGGTGAATTTAAAGGGCTATCGTGGTAGACGATGGCCCTTTTTTGTGATATAATTGAGGGCACGACCGGGGGGGATTGGTAACAGTTGAAACTGCATTTCAAGCAGTTTCGTGCCGCAGATCTGGCGTGTGTTTGAAAATTCATTCCTGCAATCTGCACGCCCTACTTTGCGGGGAATTTGCCCCAAAATCGCGAAGACATCTCGCGGGATAAGGGCAGGCTGGACTGTTACGGGGATTTACCAGCGAAGGAGAAAGAGACAGATGGCAAAACGTTATGAGTCGGACAGAACACGAAAAGAGAAGATGGAACTGGAACGGGAAAAACTCTCGGAAATGACCATTACAGAAAAACTGGGGTATATCTGGACCTATTACAAACCATTGATCTTCGGTATCATTGGAGTGATCGCACTGATCTTTATCATCAGAAACCAGATAGAGAATTCAAAGTATTACGATATCCTGAGCATCGGAGTGGCAAATTCCAGCAATTTTGATTCGGTGGAGCCGGTGCAGGAGGAACTGAAACAGGTGTTGGGAAATCCGGAGGACAAATATCAGAGGGTCGGCATCGACACAAGCTATTCTTTCGGTTACAATATTGCGGAAAACGGCGACTACAACACGATCATGAAATTCGCGGCTGTGACGGCCGCCCAGGGAATGGACATCATGATCTGCAACGAGGATGCCCATAAACATTTCGAGGGGCAGGAATATTTTATGGATCTGACGGAGCTCTTCTCAGAGGAAGAATGTCAGAAATATAATATCTCCAAGGGGGACACCGCCATAGAGATCACAGACTCGGCGCGGTATCAGGAGATGAGCCTTACTTCTTACGAACCGGTATATCTGGCAGTCCTGGCGAATGCACAGAATCTGGATACAACAAAAGCATTTATTAATTACCTTGAGGAGGACAACTGAACATGAGCGATCTGTACACAGAAGTTATGGTGGCCAAAAAGCCTTCAGGAAAGGACCAGCTGATCAAAGGCGTGCTGATCACTTTTACGGTACTGTTTGCGCTGGCAGGTCTGGTGCTGATTCCTTTTCTGCTGATCGGCGCGATCATTCTCGGCATTGTGGATTACATTTTTCTTCCGCGGCTGAATGTGGAGTTTGAGTATCTGTACGTCAACGGAGAACTGGATGTGGACCGGATCTTCTCCAAATCCAGGAGAAAACGGGCGGCCAGCTACGATCTTTCTTCCATGGAAATCATGGCTCCGTGGAATTCCCACCGTCTGGATTCCTATAAAAACAATCGCAGTCTGAAAAAGGTGGACTTCTCTTCCGGCATCAGCGGTGAGGGACACAAGCCGTACGGTTTTGTGATCTCCAACAAAAACCAGATGGAACTGGTGATCTTTGAACCCAATGAAGTGATGCTGAAAGATATCCGCAGCAAGATGCCCAGAAAAGTATTTTATGATTGACAGTTTCCACGGCGTCTGGTAAACTGATTAGAACCATAAACGCGATCGTTCGGCAAAGGCAGCAGGTCTGGCCGGAGAAAATGTTTCCGGTGGTCTGTGCCGCGAAGAGCGGGTCTGCGGAACGGTTGCATACAATGACGAATGAAGAAAGGGAGAGAAGAAAATGGGCACAATTATTGGTGATGGCATTACTTTTGACGATGTGCTGCTTGTACCGCAGTACTCCGAAGTAACCCCAAACATGGTGGACATTACGACGTACCTGACCAAAAAAGTCAAGCTGAACATTCCTATGATGAGCGCAGGTATGGATACGGTAACCGAACACCGTATGGCGATTGCGATGGCACGACAGGGAGGAATCGGCATCATTCACAAAAATATGTCGATCGAGCAGCAGGCAGACGAGGTGGATAAGGTAAAACGTTCGGAAAATGGTGTTATTACTGATCCGTTTTTCCTGTCTCCGGAACATACACTGGAAGACGCAAACAACCTGATGTCAAAATTCCGCATTTCCGGCGTCCCGATCACAGAGGGCACCAAGCTGGTGGGAATCATTACAAACCGCGATCTGAAATTTGAGACAGATATGTCCAGAAAGATCCGCGACTGTATGACCAGCGACGGACTTGTGACCGCGAAGGTTGGCGTTACCCTGGAGGACGCAAAGAAGATTCTTGCCAAATCCAGAAAAGAGAAGCTGCCCATCGTGGACGACGACTTCAACCTGAAGGGCCTGATCACGATCAAGGACATTGAAAAGACCATCAAATACCCGAATGCGGCCAAGGATGATCTGGGACGTCTGCTCTGCGGCGCGGCCGTGGGTATCACCGCAAACGTTCTGGAGCGTGTGGAGGCTCTGGTGAACGCTCATGTAGACGTGATCGTTATCGACTCCGCCCATGGACATTCCGCAAATATCTTCAAAACACTGCGCAGCATCAAGGAGAAATTCCCCGAGCTGCAGGTGATCGCAGGAAATGTTGCTACGGCTGAGGCTACCCGCGATCTGATCGCGGCAGGCGCCGACGCGGTGAAAGTCGGAATCGGACCTGGTTCCATTTGTACCACCCGTGTGGTTGCAGGAATCGGCGTACCGCAGATCACAGCGATCATGGACTGCTATGAGGAAGCCAAGAAGACCGGAACCCCGATCATCGCCGACGGCGGTATCAAATATTCCGGAGATATGACCAAGGCCATCGCGGCAGGCGCCAATGTCTGCATGATGGGAAGTATGTTTGCAGGCTGCGACGAGAGTCCGGGAGAGTTCGAGCTGTTCCAGGGAAGAAAGTACAAAGTGTACCGCGGTATGGGTTCCATCGCTGCCATGGAGAATGGAAGCAAGGACCGCTACTTCCAGACCGACGCCAAGAAGCTGGTGCCGGAAGGCGTCGAGGGACGTGTGGCATACAAGGGTCTTGTGGAAGACACGGTATTCCAGCTGATCGGAGGAATCCGCTCCGGTATGGGATATTGCGGCGCGAAAGATATCGAGACACTGAAAGAGAACGGAAAGTTCGTGAAGATCACGGCAGCCTCCCTGAAAGAGTCTCATCCCCATGATATCCATATCACGAAAGAAGCTCCGAACTATACGGTGGAGAATGACTGACAGGAATAGTTTCCGCACAACGTTATACAGTGTTGCAACGATTCAGTCAGCTGAATGGGTTGCACAGCGTTAAATGTGCGTGAATAAAACGGTATCCGCAGCATTGTGTGAGGCAATGCTTTGCGGGTACCTTTTTTTGTGGAATTGTGAGTGATAGTATGATAGAATTTATTACAGACCAAAATGAAAAGAAAGATATTTCCACTGAAATTTTGCAGGGACTTCCGGAATGGTTCGGAATACCGGAGAGTACGGAGGAATAGTAACATGCGGCAAAAGAGAACAAGATACCGTTATTCGCGAATGACAAGAAAAAGGAGGCGGGCGCAGGTCCGCCGGAGGATTCTGGGTACGGCGGGGGTTGTGACGCTTTGTGTGCTGGGTCTTGTGCTGGGAATCCGAAAGCTGTCCGGCTCCGGACCGAGCGGGCCTGTGGACATACAGACAGATACCACGAGCGTTCAGTGGGAGGGTGCGCCGCCGATCCAGGTGGAGCTTCTGACACCAAACGAATGGTCGCGGCCTCAGATCGCATTGGAGCAGATCCGGGGCATTGTGATCCACTATACGGCCAATCCGGGTAGTACTGCTCAGCAGAACCGCGATTATTTCGAGGGATTGAAGAATGCTCAGTCCACAAAGGCCAGCAGTCATTTTATCATCGGCCTGGACGGAGAAGTTGTTCAGTGTATTCCAAGCTCTGAGTGGGCCTACGCTTCCAACGACAGGAACAGCGATACCTTGTCCATTGAGTGCTGTCATCCGGACGAGAGCGGACAGTTTAACGACGCCACGTATCAGTCCATGGTGCAGCTGACGGGATGGCTGTGCCACCGGTTCGGGCTTTCTTCGGAAGATGTGATCCGGCATTACGACGTGACGGGAAAGGATTGCCCGAAGTATTTTGTGGAGCATGAGGATGCCTGGGTACAGTTCCGGAAGGATGTGCAGGCATACGCGGACAGCTTATAACAATTAAAACCTTTGAAACTGTTCCGACGGATCTGCGCATTTACTGCGCAGACCCTATGAAAACGTAGTGCCTGCAGGCATCCGGTCCATCGCGAAGCGATTTTTAATGGACGGATGCCGTAATTATTCAGCTGGCTGAACAGTTACAGATATTCATCATGGAGGGATAACCGTTATGATATACCTGGAAAATTTTCAGTTTCCGGAGGAAGAACAGGAGACAGACTTTTTTTATCGTCCGGACGATGCCCGCCTGAAACGGACCTGTTACGATTCTTATTATCCGTTCCAGATTTTATCCAGGAGAAAATTCCGCAGAGTGGATTTTGAGCCGGTCACGATCTTTTACGGAGGAAACGGCTGCGGAAAGACCACGGCGCTGAACGTGATCGCCGCGAAACTGGGACTGGAGCGGGATACGCCCTACAACCGCTCGGAATTTTTTGAAGACTATCTGAAGCTTTGCCAGGCGGAGGTGATCGGAAAAATCCCAGGAAACAGCCGGATCATCACCAGCGACGACGTGTTCGATTATATGCTGAATATCCGCTCGCTGAACAACGGCGTGGAGGTTCGGAGGGAGGAGTTGTTCCAGGAATATCTGGAAATGAAGTATTCCAAGTTCCGGATGCGTTCCATGGACGACTACGATACGCTGAAAAAAGTCAATTTGGCCAGAAGGAAAACCCAGTCCAAATATGTGCGGGCCAATACACCGGGAAATGTGCGGGAATACTCCAACGGGGAGAGCGCATGGTCGTATTTCTGCGAGAAGATCGGTGAGAATGGTCTGTATCTGCTGGATGAGCCGGAGAACAGTCTTTCCCCCGGACGCCAGCTGGAGCTTGCGAAGTTTCTGGAGGATTCGGCGCGGTTTTTCGGCTGTCAGTTTGTGATCTCCACCCATTCGCCGTTTCTGCTGGCTATGCGCGGCGCGAAGATTTACGATCTGGACGAGGATCCGGTGGATGTGAAGCGGTGGACGCAGTTGGAAAACGTGCAGGTCTATTACGAATTTTTCCGGGAGCACTGGGAGGAATTTTTGTAACTATCAGCTAGTACACCGTATATTAAATATCTAGCCAGATGACGCAGGATATTTTTTCGAGTGTGCATGTTCAAAAACGCAGGCGTAGCGGGCTACGCCGAGGCTTTTGAACATGTGCAATCGGAAAAATAGACAAGTCAGATGGTCTGGATATTT
>JAGHIA010000082.1 GCA_017887445.1 Fusicatenibacter sp. | reverse complement strand
TCATATGCCCGGTCCACACGTCCGTCGATACAGGTGATCACCATTTCGCAGGTGGCGCTGACCACCGCCCGGTTCAGATGTCCGCCGAACACCTGGCCGTTTCCGTCTCCGGCGCTGATGTGAAGGTGACAGTAAAACGCGTCGTCCTTGGTATTGATGGTTCCCGTCAGAGACACGATCTCGAAAGTCCCTTTAAATTCATTGGAGTGATACTGCTTCTGCCCTGTCAGAAAGACGCCGGCGGTAAATTCGCTGATTGCGCCCAGGGCCTGGACTGTGGCAAGTTTTATATTTTCTTTCAGGGAAATCTGTTCCACCTGCTCCAGAATCTCCTCGCCTTTGTCAATTCTCGCAATGATCGTATTGCCAAATACTTTGTATTCCATGATCTCCTCCGTGTTGATACACATTTTTTTCAACGTTTCTTTTGACTTTTACATCACTGGATTAAGTATAGCACAAAGAGACTTTGTACTGCAAGGAAATGACGCTCACGCTCCACGACAAACGCATGAATGCGTCCCCCGTCCCGGTACCTGCCTTCAAATCCTCATACAAGGTTCCCTGATTCCCTCTTACCGCCAGGACATAATCCGCCCGTTTCTTTCGGATTTTTCCGCAATCTCTTTCTGCGTTCCCATCGCGTCTATCGTGACAATCTGCCGACGGAACAAAAAACAAAAAAACTCTTGAATTTTTTTTCGAACGTGCTATACTAATCTACATGCAGATATAGTTCATCGGTAGAACGCCAGCTTCCCAAGCTGGAGAGGCGGGTTCGATTCCCGTTATCTGCTTTTTTTATGTTCTTTTGTCTTATACTTTTATTCTCATGTTTCATAAAACCATTCCAGTTCTTTTGCGGGTACGACTATATAATTATCTGCACCTTCTCCCTGCCGGAGGATAACATTCCGAATCCCAGCCTGAATAATCAGCCGCGCGCACAGCGGACAGGGGGTTGCCGGATGAATGGAGCAGTCTTTAGGCTCTATGTCGGTTACCATGCTTGAAACTTGTAACTTTTCAGCCTGTCAAACCGTTATAAATATTATCACATCGGTTTTGTGACATTTTCTTGCCTTTTTCCATATGATTTTTTATAATTGTCCTATCGTTGCGATTTTCAAACATATTTTGGCAGCCAAGAGGTGACGGACATGAAACAAATCTTAATACTGGAAAACGACTGGATGTTCAGCGCGCAGATATGTCATACGTTGGATGCGGCAGGTTATATCCCCACTGCGGTGTACAGCCTGGAAAAAGCCAGACGGCTGCTGCAGACCGGAAATTTTTCTCTGGTGCTTTCGGAACTGCAGGGGCCTGACGGAGGCGGACTGGAATTATGCCGTATGGCTGACAAGCGGAAGGATTTTCCCAACAGGATCCGGATTTTTCTGATGGCTGAGAAGTCTGACCAGCCGGAAACAGAACAGGCGCTTCTGGAAGCATTGGCGCTGGGCGCGGAAGATTTTCTTATCCGGCCGTTTGGCATGAAGCTTCTGGTGAAAAAAATAGAACGAATCCTGAAACCTGTAAACACACAGGAATTTCAGGATTCGTTTCTGTCTCTCGATTTTCTGTCAATGACAGCGTTTCGAAAAGGAGAACGTCTGCCATTGACTTTGAACGAATTTAAAATTCTTCGGATTCTAACGGAAAACAAGGGGAAGATCGTCACCCGCCAGATGCTGCTGGAACAGCTGTGGGACGTCAACGGAAATTTCGTCGACGATCATACGCTGACAGTCAACATGACCCGCCTGCGCTCCAAGCTGGAGGATCAGGCGCATCGTTATATCCGGACGATCCGCGGAATCGGCTATCTCTGGACAGGCGAGGCGCTTACATCCCAAGCTTCGCTGCAAAATCCGTCATAGCTTCAGAAATCTTAATCTGCTGCGGACAGACAGCTTCACAGCTGCGGCATCCCACACAGGCGCTGGGACGCTTTTCCTCTGGGATCGCGGACATGGCCATCGGGGCGATAAACCCGCCTTTGGTAAAGCAGTGCTCGTTGTACAGCGCGATCAGTCCGGGGATATCCAGTCCCTGAGGACAGTGGCTGACGCAGTAATGACAGGCAGTACACGGCAAAACAATCTTTTTTACCATCTGGTCGGCGATAGACAGCAGCGCTTCCATTTCAGTGTCGTTCAAAGGCGCGTCTGTCTCAAAGGTATGTATATTTTCCTGCAGCTGCTCAAAATTTGACATACCGGACAACGTTACCGTCACGCCGGGAACCGTCTGAAGAAAACGGAACGCCCATGCCGGAACATTTTCGCCGGGACGAAGCTGTTTCAGACGGGCAGCGTCTCCTTCCGCCAGGGAGGCCAGCGCTCCGCCGCGCAGCGGTTCCATGACCCAGACAGGAATGTGATATTCCTTCAACAGTTCCACCTTCGCCTTCGCGTCCTGGAAGGACCAGTCCAGGTAATTCAGCTGGATCTGGCAAAACTCCATATCCTTTCCGTAAGCTTCCAGGAACCGTTTCATCACGTCGTAGCTTCCGTGGGCGGAAAATCCCAGGTGGCGGATCCTTCCGGCCTTTTTCTGGCGCATCAGATATTCATAGATTCCGTACTTCTCATCCAAATACGCGTCAATGTTCATCTCGCACACATTGTGGAACAGATAAAAATCAAAATAGGACACCTGACATTTTTCCAGCTGTTTCTCAAAAATCTGTTCTACCTTGTCCATGTTGGAAAGATCGTAGCCAGGGAATTTGTCGGCAAGATAAAAGTTTTCCCTGGGATGCTTTGCCAGCGCTTTTCCCATCACAAGCTCGGAATTTCCATCGTGATATCCCCAGGCGGTATCGTAATAATTGACGCCGTGCTCCATCGCATAGTCCACCATCCGGCAGGCCTCAGCCTCGTCGATTCTGGAATCGTCGCCGTCGATCACCGGCAGTCTCATTGCGCCCATGCCAAGGGCAGAAAGCTTCAGGTCCTGATATTCTTTATAGATCATTGTCTGCTTCTCCTTCCGTTTTTTTCTATTATATCGCGCCAAAAAGAATATTTCCAATAGTTCTGGCGTATGGTTCGCCATAACTTTTTTCTATAGAGTATTGAAAAACAGAAGAGAAACCGCCAGATAATACAGGGCAAGAAGCAGCACAATGCCCGTACACATAACAGTACCGGGAACCAGAAGGTCTGTGGCAAGGGCAGTCACAAAGGCTTCAGAGACGCTTACGGTTCCGCCGGACTGCCGTCTGGAAAGATTTGCGGCCGCATGCCGCAGCATCTGTTCATCCTCTGCCATTCCTTCCTGAAAGCGGAAAAAGACCGCATACGCTTCTGGATTTTTACTAAACTTTCGGAGTCCTTCCCAGGTCAGATAAACCGGCAGGGACTCTTCACGCTCCGGCTGACAGGCAATGCCGCACAGAGTCAGCTCCTGACCTTGGGGGAACCGGATCCTGTCTCCGATTCTGGCAGAAGGCTGGCCAAGGGCCTGAAGGGTTTCCTGGGTAAGCGCGGCCTCCCCGGCGGATTCCGGCGCGCGGCCTTTCTGCCACTCCACCTGGGCAAGACGGTAATAATCGTCGTCCGGAGCCTGCGGCAAAATCTGCTGTCCGCTTTTTTCAACAACCGGCCCGCACAGTACCTGTCCGGAAGTTTCGACACATGCTGTGCCGGCCAGCGCCGCGGCGGATTCCCGGTCCAGATTCCAACAGACAGCCTGATAATGTTCCCGCCTGGCGTCCATGATTTTATGACGAAAGCTCTCAAAAGAGAGGATCAACGTTGTGAGCAGAAATGCTGTCACCATGGTGATCACAAAAAGCCAGAAGGATCTTTCTGTGACGATGCGCCCAGGTACGATAAAAAATCTGTGTTGCCGTTCAGACTGCTGTCCGGCGCAGGCGTTCTTTCCTGCTTTCATTGCCGTATCCCCTTTCGTACAGATAAAACTGTGCAGAGCCCGGATGTTCCGGGTCAGAAGCTGCCTGACTGTCTCTTGCAAGCATACTCTGTTTTCCGCACAGTTCTATCATAGCAAAGGAAGGTTACGGCTGGGGTACGGCTAAGGTACAGATTTGTAACTTTCCTGCTTATTTCAGTTTATGAAAGGTCACCCATTCAATGGAAAGCTCCGGTTTTAACAGCTTGCCTTCCAGAAGATAATATCCCTTTTCCAGCTCCGTTTTTGCCAGTTTTCTGCTGGTGACCGCGCCGCGGGTGCCGCCCATCTGCACCTGGAGCAGCGTCTGGCCGTTCAGAAGAAATTCCATAAATACCTGAGACATTTCCGGAGACGCTGAGGAAAGACCTGCCTCCATAAAATAAACGCCTGGCTCCTCCACGCACAACGCCAGCGGATGTTCAAAATCCATGGAATACCGTTCACCGTCCTTCAGGATTTTAACATCGCATCCCTTCGGCGCCTGGCCGGCAGCTTTCTGAAGTTCGATCCTCTCCTGCTGGTTCGGATCCCGGTCCATACACGGAACCTGTATCAGGAACCGGCAGATATTCGCCGCACACCGCTGCAGCTCTCCCCGGGTCAGTTCTTTTTGTTCCAGCGCTTCTGCCAGATCGTCTCCGAACACATTGTCGCCCGCTCCGTGATTGGGTACGACCATATACAGATCGTTCTGGGTTTTTACCATATAGGAAGCGCATGTCCTGCTGCTGGGGCCGCCAAGTACCGGATGGTTCATGCTGGCCCACCAGTCGGTCATCACGATTCCCTGGTATCCCCATTCCCCCCGCAGGATCGTGGTGTTCAGGTCGTAGTTGGAGGCAGCCCAATGGCCGTTGACTGCATTGTAGGAGGTCATGATGGACTGAGCCTTTCCTTCTTTCACCGCTATCTCAAAACCTTTCAGGTAGATTTCCCGCAGCGCCCGCTCGGAAACCACGTTGTTCTCCTCGGAACGGGCGGTTTCCTGGTTGTTTGTGGCAAAATGCTTGATGGTGGCCACGCCTTTGCCCGCGCGGATACCGCGGACCGCGGCCGCGGCAAAACGTCCGGTCACATAGGGATCCTCGGAGAAGTATTCAAAATTCCGGCCATTCAGCGGATGTCTGTGGATGTTCATGCCGGGACCCAGCAAGGTGTCTACCTGGTTGGCATACATTTCTTTCCCTTCCAGGGTGTACAGCTCTTCCACCAGCTCCGGATTCCAGGTGGAGGCCAGCAGTGTGCCGATGGGCATCTGGGTCGCCGCGTAGCCGCCTTCCATGCGGATGCCGGACGGGCCGTCCGCCGCGCAGGCTACGGGAATTCCAAGACGGATCAGGGAATCGGTCACTCCGCCGAAAGCGGACGCGGTTCCCGGCGTAACTTTTGGACTGCTCATACCCTCTCCCCGCACGATCGCGGACAGATCCTCATCGGTAAGCTGAGCGATAAACTCTTCCATGGAAGCCTCCCGGTCCGCCACCTGGCGAAGGGTGATGCCGCGGTTTCCGGTCTGGGAAAGTTCTTCGGGCAGTCTGCTCTGGATCCGTTTCTCCAGGTCTGCTGTGGCAAGCGGCGCAGGCTCGTAGTCCAGACCGTAAACGCCGTTTTCTCCCGCCGCGCCGGGTTTCATTCTCCGGAATGGCGTTTCCGGGGCCAGAGCTTCCTCCAGCTGCTCTGTGACGGTCAGGGAAGAAACCGTCCACACGTCCTTACCGTCCACCGCCACAGGCTGAAGGCTGCGGATGCTGTTTCCAATCATGAAGCGATAATCGCCAGGCTCCAGCACATAGGCGGATCTGACGCCGGATGCTCCGCTGTCGTCATAGGAGGCCAGAGCGTTCACAGGCACAGTCAGTGAAAGGCAGGCCGCCTCGCCCGGCTGGAGAAGCCGCGTTTTCTGGAAAGCTTTCAGCTCCAGCGCCGGCTTTCCAAGGGCGCCCTGGGGCGCGCTGACATAAAGCTGCACCGTCTCCTTTCCAGGCCGGGCGCCGGTATTTTCCACCTGCACCTGTACCCGGATGGAGGCGCTGCCGTTTTCCTCCAGCGTCTCAGCGCAGATGGGTTTCAGGGAAAACTCTGTGTAGGACAGACCGAAACCGAAAGGATACAGAACCTTTTCCGGGCAGAAAGTCTCAAAATACCGGTATCCCACATAGATATCCTCCTGATAGACATTCTCCTTCCGGCCGCCAAAGTTTGCGTCAGAGGGGTAATCGCTGATCTCTCTGGCAATGGTGTCTGTCAGTTTTCCGCTGGGCGTCACATCGCCGGACAGCACGTCCGCCGCCGCCAGGCCGCCAATCTGTCCTCCCTGCCAGCAGTACAGGACTGCCTTGATATGGCCCTGGTAAGCGTCGTCCTCCACCCAGGTCATATCGATGATATTGGCAACGTTCAGCAGCACGACGGTTTTCTCGAAAAACGCTGTGATCAGCTTCAGATTCTGTTTCTCCTGAGCCGTCAGGCAGTAGCCGCCTTCCTGGGGTGTATTATCTTTATCTTCCCCGGCGGTCCTTCCGATGACATAGACCGCCTTGCGGGATTTTTTCCGCGCTGCCCGGACGATGTCCTCCGTCAGATCCATATCCGCCTGGTTCCACGGCTCTCCGGCCCAGACTCCGCCGCCGTCGTCGGCGGGATGCTCTTCCCGCCAGGCCTCGTAGACGGAAACAAGCTCTTCATTGATGCAAAGCCCCTGATTTTCCCGGAAACCGTCCACCAGGTTTTTTGTGTATGGAGCGTTGACCGCCCCTCCCGAGCCGGTTCCGCTGCGGTAAAAATCAAACTGGATGCGGCCAAATACAGAGACGCATTCCCCGTTGACAAACGGCAGAACATGGTCGTCGTTTTTTAACAGTACCGCTCCTTCCGCAGCCGCTTTCCTGCTGCATTCGGCCAGTTCCGGAATTACAGTTCCAAATGTTTTGCTTTTCATGATCGATATCCTCCTGTGCTTTTTCTGGTTTCTAAGACTTTTTCCGCCCATGACGTCCATGTGGCGTTCCCCAGATCTTTTAAGACAATAGATACAACTAATTGCTGCTTTTTTCTTATCAAAAACAGAGATTTCTGTAACAGTTCGGCCTTTCATTAGAGCGTGTTTTCGCGCAGAATGTGCGAAAATCCCGTGCCCCGCAGCGCGAAACTGCATGAAATGCGGTTTCTGTGCATCGCGAAGCGTATAATCGTTCAGCAACGCTGAACTGTTACAGTGTTTTTTTATTTTCTTATCAATCAGCATATCTTATTTGCCTGAGAGATGCTATAATAGATTTGTTTAAAAATCGCATTTTTTTGTCATGAGGTGACTATGGAAACTTATATCAGAGAAGAAAAAACTTATATTGACGGAATCCCACGCCCGTTCCTCTGCCACCTGCAGACGGCGGACACAAGCGGCAGCGTCTATCCTGCCCACTACCACTCCTACATAGAATTGCTGCTGGGGCTGGAGGGGGAATTTCAGATTTTTCTCAACGGCTCCTGGCATCTGTGGCAGGAGGGAGACCTGGTGCTGATCAGCGCGGAGGAGGTGCATCACATTTATGCCCGTTCGGAGAACGGCGGCTCTTACATTGTCGTGCGCTTCGTCCCGGAGCTGCTGCAAAGCGATCTGGCCGGTTCCGGACTGGAACCCGGTTACCTGCGTCCCCTGCTTTCCCCGGAGGCGCTGCAGGACAAGGTGATCCCCAGAAAGGACCTGGCCGGTTCCCCGGTGCCGCAGCTGTTTCACCGGATTTTAAAGGAAAGCAGCGAAAAAGAATACGCCTATGAACTGGCTGTGCGGAACCATATCCTTGGGATCTATCTTTGGATGATCCGCTACTGGCATAAAAAAAATCCTGCTTCTTTTGACTATACCGCCAAAGATCAGGAATTGCTGCGGGTTCTGGAACCGGCCCTAGAGTATATGAATACAAATTTCCGTCAGGATATTTCCGTCAGCCGCCTGGCGGAGCTGTGCGGGTTCAGCTACAGTTACTTTTCCCGCTCGTTTCAACGGCTGATGCACCGGAAAATCCCGGACTACCTGAACAGTCTGCGGGTGGCGGAGGCGGAAAAGCTGCTGATTTCCACCTCTCTGAGCGTCACGGAGATCGCCCTGGCCACCGGCTTTGAGACTTCCAGCTACTTTATCAAAATCTTCCGGAGATATAAAAATCTTTCCCCTCTCCAGTTCCGGAAAATGCTGGAAGGGATTTAGCTAACGATTCGGCCAGGTCTGCGCAGTAAATGCGCAGACCGTATGAAAACGTAGTGCCTGTGGGCATCCCATCCGGCCCATCGCGAAGCGATTTTCAATGGCCGGATGCGGCAACTATTCAGCTGGCTGAATCGTTACGGATTTAGTACTACAGCACATCTTCCGGTACAGCGCTTCAATCTCCTGCTTCCGCGCAAGCGAATCGGAGAACGCAGTGGCGCTCCCTGCGGCTACCGCCAGCCGGAACGCACAGCCGTAGTCGCAGGTGTTCTGCCATCCCGCAAGAAATCCGGCGATCATGGAATCTCCCGCGCCTACGCCGCTGACCAGCGTCCCCTGGGGCGCCGGCGTCTCGTGAAACACACCGTTGGCGTCCAGAAGGACCGCCCCCTCTCCTGCCAGAGAAACCAGCACATTGACCGCGCCCATTTCCTGAAGCTTTTTTGCGTAGGGCCGCGCCTGGCTGCGGGTAGTCACTGCTGTGTGAAACAAGTCGCCCAGCTCCTGATGATTTGGCTTGATGAGAAATGGACGAAGCGGCAGCGTCTGCAGCAGCGTGCCGCCCACCGCGTCCACGACCACACGGATCTCCTTCGAGGGCAGCGCCAGCATCATCCGGCGGTAAATATCCGACGGCACAGAGGAAGGAACGCTGCCTGCCAGTACCAGCGTGTCACCTGCCTGCAGTGAGAAAAGCTTCTCCATCAATAGCCGCAGCTGTTCCTCCGGGATATCTGGGCCGCTGCCGTTGATCTCCGTTCCGTCGATGGAAGCCAGTTTTACGTTGATGCGGGATGTTCCCTGTTCCAGCACAAGAAACTCCGCCGAAATCCCGGCTTTTTGCACCTTTCTTTGAATCTCCTCGCCGGTGAACCCTGCAATAAAGCCGAAGGCAGTGGATGGGACTCCCAGATGCTTCAGGACCGTGGAGACATTCAGGCCTTTTCCGCCGGGCGCCAGTTTCTCGGAGGAAGTGCGATTCGTCTTCCCAGTCTGAAAATCATCCACAGTGACCGTATAGTCCAGCGATGGATTGAGTGTTACTGTATAGATCATCTCAAAAACTCCTGCATCCATAAATTTCCGACATTAGAAATAGTTACAACTTCTGCGAAACTATATGTAACAGTTCTGCTGGCCGAACTGTTACATATAGTTCTGTCAAAGCGCAACGGAACATTGCATTGTGTAAACGGAAGATGCAACCGTTCAGCGTTGCTGAATTGTTGCCCGCTTCGCGATGCACAGAAACTGCATTTCATGCAGTTTCGCGCTGCAAGCCTCGGGATTTTCGCACATTCTGTGCAAAAACACCTCGCGGGATAGTGGCAGACTGAACTGTTACCGGAAGATTCCTACCGACTCAGGGAAATCTCTCCCTTGGCCTCCGGAATATCCCGGATGATCTCGTCTACCCTGGGAACTGTAATGTGGCCGGACAGAGGATTCTTGATACTCAGCACAGGGGTGGTGATCTTTGCCTCTACCTCAGACCGTTCGAAAGCCAGATCCGTGTCAATCATCTCGCAGTCGATCAGCTTCAGGCCCTTGCAGTAGCACAGCGGCTGTGTGCCGATGATCCGGCAGTTTTCAAAGGTCACGTTTTCGCAGTACCAGGCCAGGTACTCTCCTTTTACCACGCTGTCCCGCACCACCACGTTCTTCGCGTGCCAGAAGGCGTCCTTGGTGTCGAAGGTACAATGCTCGAATACAGAATCTTCTATGTACTGGAACGAATATTTTCCTTTCATGCGCACATCGCGAAACTGCAGCTGGCTGGAGCGCATCATAAAATATTCGCTTTCCGCGCTGCAGTCCTCCATACGGATACGCTGCACCGACCATCCGAACTCCGGTGAGAGAATGTCACAGCCTTTCATCGTCACATCGCTGCACTCCCGCAGCGCTTTGATCCCGTGAAGCTTGGAGTCGGAGATTTCAATATGATCCGAGTACCACAGAGCCGCCCGGCAAAGGGGCGTCAGCTCAGAACCGGACAGCTTCAGGTTGTGATCGTGCCAGAAGGGATAGCGCAGATTGAAGAAGCTGTCTGTTACCTGAACATTTTCACATTCTTTAAAGGCGCTTTCCCCGTCCGCCGGTCCGTCAAACGAACAATTTTCCGCCAGAAGATCACGGCTGCCATAAAGAGCGCGTTCCTCGTCAAAGGTCTGATTTTTTATTACATTCATCGATGGATTCCTCTTTTCCTGTAAATTTTTGTGACAGTTCAGCTAGGCGAAACTGTTACAGATTTTCTGAATCAATTATAACGCGCCAAGGCAGCGTTGGCAAATACTTGTTTTCTATGCCAGCTATTACAAATACATATGGTTTCTCGATTGTTTGAGGTTTGTTTCTGTTTTGTAAAAGAGGATTTTCCCGTTGATATTCAAGACTTTCAAAAGTCTGAATCCTGCAGGAAAATCCTCTTTTTCAATATCAGTAACAGTTCAGCCAGCTGAACTGTTACGGCATCCGTCCATTGAAAATCGCTGCGCGATGGGCCGGATGCCCGTAGGCACTACGTTTTCATACGGTCTGTGCAGTAAATGCACAGACCTGGCTGAACTGTTACAAATATCAGAACTGCCAGAGCATGTTTATCTTACAGAAAGCAATTTTCAAACACGCTTTAAACGCCTTTATTTCTGCACAATATTAATAATCCGTCCCGGAACGTAAATTTCTTTCACGATGGTTCCGGTCAGCTTATCTGCCACAGCCTCTTTTCCGGCCGCGATCGCGTCTTCCTTCGAAATGTCATGAGCGACGCTGATGACTGCGCGGGTCTTGCCGTTGATCTGTACGGCTACCTCCACCTCGTCGTCTTTCATCGCGTTCTCATCGTGTTTCGGCCATCCCGCGCGGAAGATCGTCTCGGTATGTCCGTACTGCTCCCATACTTCCTCGGCGATGTGAGGCGCGAACGGAGACAGAAGGATTGCGAAGGTCTCGATGGTCTCCTTGTCGATGCCGCCTTTTTTGTCCAGCTCGATGAGCTTGTTGTTGTACTCCATGAACGCGGAGATCGCCGTGTTCAGGCTGAAGCTTTCCAGACGGGTGGTCACATCGTAGATCAGGCGGTGACGGATCTTCAGCATCTCCTTTGTGGCCTTCACGTCCCGGTCTTTATTGTCCATGGCCAGCTTCCAGAACCGTTTCAGGAAACGGTTGACACCGTCGATGCCGCGGTCGTCCCACTCAGCATCCAGCTCCGGCGGACCTACAAACAGCTCGTACATTCTCAGGGAATCGCAACCGTAATCTCTTACAAGGTCGTCCGGGGAGACAACGTTTCCTTTGGACTTGCTCATCTTAATGCCGTTCTTTCCGTTGATCATACCCTGGTTGAACAGCTTGGTGAACGGTTCGTCAAAGTCCACCACACCGATGTCATGCAGGAACTTGGTATAGAACCGGGAATACAGCAGATGAAGCACCGCGTGCTCTACGCCGCCGATATACATATCCACCGGAAGGTATTTGTCCGCTTTCTCTCTGGAAACCAGCTGCTCATTGTTTTTGTTGTCCACATAGCGCAGGAAGTACCAGGAGGAGCCTGCCCACTGAGGCATGGTGTTTGTCTCACGCTTCGCAGCCGCGCCGCACACCGGACAGGTGCAGTTCACCCACTCGTCGATGGCAGCCAGCGGTGATTCTCCGGTTCCTGTGGGCTGGTAGCTCTCCACCTCCGGCAAACGCAGCGGCAGCTGATCTTCCGGAACCGGTACGTTTCCGCAGTGGGGGCAATGGATGATCGGGATCGGCTCGCCCCAGTAACGCTGGCGGGAGAATACCCAGTCACGGAGTTTGTAATTGACTTTCTTATGACCAAAGCCTTTCTGCTCGATCATATCCGGAGCTTCTCTTTTCAGTACAGAGGACTCCATTCCGTTCCACTCGCCGGAATTGATCATGGTCCCGGAAGCCTCGGTATAGGCCTCTTCCATGTTTTCAATTTCTTTTCCGTCCTTGGCGATGACCTGGATGATCGGAAGGTCAAATTTCTTCGCGAAGGCAAAGTCACGGTCGTCATGGGCCGGCACGCACATGATGGCTCCGGTACCGTAATCAGCCAGTACATAATCGGACAGCCAGATCGGAACCTTCGCGCCGTTCAGCGGGTTGATGGCATAGGTGCCTGTGAACACGCCGGTCTTTTCCTTATCCTGCATACGGTCTACATTGGATTTCATGGACGCCTGGAAAATGTACTGCTCCACTTCCTCTTTGCGGTCCTCTGTCGCCAGGCTCTTGGCAAGGGCATGTTCCGGCGCCAGGACCATAAAGGTTGCGCCGTGGAGGGTATCCGGGCGGGTGGTATAGACGGTGATCTTCTCCTCGCGGTTCTCCACCGGGAAATCCACTTCCGCGCCGTAGGATCGGCCGATCCAGTCGGTCTGCATCTTCTTTACCTTCTCCGGCCAGTCCAGCTTGTCCAGGTCTTCCAGCAGACGGTCCGCGTACTTGGTGATCCGCAGCATCCACTGGCGAAGGTTCTTCTTTGTCACCGGAGTACCGCAGCGCTCACATTTTCCGTCCACAACCTCCTCGTTGGCCAGACCAGTCTTACAGGACGGGCACCAGTTGATGGGGAACTCTTTCTCGTAGGCCAGGCCGTTTTTGAACATCTGAACAAAGATCCACTGGGTCCATTTGTAGAAGTTCGGGTCGGTGGTGTTCACCTCCATATCCCAGTCATAGATTGCAGCGATGTCCTGGATCTGACGTTTGATGTTGGTAACGTTCTGCTTTGTGGAAACCTCCGGATGGATTCCCATTTTGATCGCGTAGTTCTCGGCCGGAAGTCCGAAAGCGTCCCATCCCATGGGATGGATTACATAGTAATTCTGCTGCAGCTTATAGCGGCTCCACACATCGGAGATCACATAGCCTCTCCAGTGTCCCACATGCAGACCGTTGCCCGACGGATAGGGAAACATATCCAGGCAATAGTATTTTTCTTTTTCCTTTCCGGTTTCATCCACCTTGGGATTGACAGGCTTTTCTTCCCATTTCACCCGCCATTTTGCTTCGATCGCCTTATGATTATAAGGTACTGCCATTTTCTTCTTCCTCCTGTTATTCTGTCCGGCGAAAAGACCATCAAAAGGGATCCATAAAACATCAAGTTTCCTATAAAACTTTCCTGTGAAACCCAAAAAGCCTTTCCGTCTCCTGTCACAGAGACGAAAAGGCTGTCTTTCCGCGGTACCACTCTTTTTCATCCATGGTCTGGTGCATATCATAAAATTCTATGCCCAGAACCGCAGATGCGCTCATTGCTTCTGTAACGGAAAGCTTCCGTCCCCGCCTACTGTGTTTCCGTTTCGGCGGAGAAACTCCAAGGCCAGTTCAAAGCGCACATTCACTGCCTCACACCAGGAACGATCACAAACGATATCAAAATGAAAAATATCCGCAACCATTCAGTCAGCTGAATCGTTACCAAACTTCTCCACTTCGTCGCTTGCGGACTTTCCGCCGGCAGCTCTCTGGATCCTGCGTCTGCTCCTACTCTTCCTTTTCACTGTCTTTTTCTATAGTTTTATGGCTATTAGTACCCCATATATTAAATATCCAGACCATCTGACTTGTCTATTTTTCCGATTGCACATGTCCAAAAGCCTCGGCGTAGCCCGCTACGCCTGCGTTTTTGAACATGCACACTCGAAAAAATATCCTGCGTCATCTGGCTAGATATTTACTATACGGTGTACTAGTCATTCTACCTGTCTGCCAAAGATTTGTCAAGAAAAAGTTCCGACAGCAGATCAAAGTAATTTTCAAAGGTTTTCCGGCAGCACGCCGGGTTTGCAATCGTAATGTTTCCCGTACGCAGTCCCGGCAGGGAAAAGGCCATGGCCATGCGATGGTCTTCGTAGGTTTCGACCACTGTTTCTGCCGGACACCCGGGACGGATGCAGATTCCTTCCTCCTTTGGCAGCTCCCGGCAGTCGATCCCCATGCGCCGCAGCTCCGTGCAGATCGCTGTGATGCGGTCCGATTCCTGGAAACGGATATGTCCGATGCCAGTGATCCTTGTCTCCGTGGAGGCAAAAGGGGCGATCGCTGCCAGGGTCATGGTCTGATCGGAAAACTCTTTCATGTTTACAGTCGCGCCGCGAAAGTTCTTTGTCTGGCTGCCGCGGACACAGAGACCGGAAGGCGTATCTTCCGACGGACATCCCATGTCCTTCAGGACAGACAGAAACTTCAGATCGCCCTGCATGGAATCCGGATGGATCCCGCGCACCGTCACATCAATGCCGAGCAGAGGCGCCATGGCGTAAAAATAACAGGCGCCGGACACATCCGGTTCCACGTCATACTCCGACAGGCAGGTGTGCTGGCCGCCGGGAATCCAGAATCCTCCGTCCCGTTCTTCCATGGTCAGGCCAAACTGTTCCATCATCCTTCTGGTAATCCGGATATACGCGCCCTGGGTGCGGCTGCCCTCCATCTTTACGGTCAGTCCGTCCGGAAGCAGGGTTCCCGTCATCAGAAAGGCGCTGGCAAACTGGCTGCTGATGGTCGTGTCCACGGTGACTTCCCTCAGCTTCAGGCCATCCGACTGCAGGCGGAAGGGAAAATGCCCCTCCGCTTCCTGGCAGGTGACCACAGCGCCGGCCTTTCGCAGAATGGAAAGCAGCGGTTCCATCGGGCGTTTTTTCATCTGCTCGGATGCGTCCATCTGGTAATCGCCGCCGGCGAAGGCCAGAAATACGGTCAGAAAACGTGCGGCCGTCCCTGCGCTGCGCACGTTGAGCCGTGCGCTAGGTCTGGGGATCCGTCCTTTTGTTCCCACAATGCGGACAGTCCGGGCCGTTTCATCGATATCCAGGGAAAATCCCAGCGCTTCCAGGCAGGAAAGCACCGCCCGGGAATCGTCGCTGAACAGGACGCCCCGAAGGATACAGGGGCCATCTGCCAGGGCCGCCAGAAGCAGCGCCCGGTTGGTGATGCTCTTTGAGCCGGGAACCGTGACGGTCACAGGGTCCTTTCGCAGGGCCTTCGGCACATGATAATATGTCTCCAAGTGTATAACCTCCAAATTAATTTTATACATTCAGTTACTTGCTCACAGTCGTTCCCAGTAACTTCGCGGTTCCAGTCAAACATACTCTGGCAACAGAAATAGCAACGAATATTTCCGCAGTTTCGCTGCGTCTTTTAATGCTGGATCTCATCGTCCGATATGGAACCGTGGAGGCTGAACGGCGGCAGGATGCTGTCGATTAGCTGGTACAGCTTGTCGTCATAATTGCAGCGTACCTGACAGGTTCTGTCGAACAGCATCGTCGGCTCTTTTTCCTCCGTCACACTCTCCCACTCCGGCAGTCCGTCCGCGGACGGCGCTCCTGTGCGCGCGAAACTCATCAGCGAGCCGAAAATCTGCCCCTCCAGCCGCTCGGTGACGCCTGGGATGGAGCAAACCTCCACTTTGTCAGTGTTGCAGAAGAAAAACGGGATATCCGCGCAGTGCCACGCGGCTTTGCCGTGCTGCAGCGGGAAATCCAAGACAAAATTGTAAAGGAAGGTGCGGCTGCCGTTTCCCTTTGCGTGCATGGCCGCCAGCTCCTTGGACGGCTGGCGCATGACGCGGTCGAGGAGGAGGACGTCTGTCACGGCCTTGCCGGGATATGTTTCCTCAAAGCAGGAAATGATCTCCTCTGTGTGTTCGCCGTACACCGGCTTCAGGATCTCCCGGATCTCCTCCTGGGTCAGGTTGGTCTTATCAAATGCCGCGGGACGGAAAGCCATAAATTCACCGAAAACAGAACCGATCATCAGCGGAATCTGACGGGCGGATTCCCGCAGACCGTATTCCAGCGGATTTCCCTGATAATAATCATTGACCATGGGATTTCCGCCTACATAACCACCTTTCGCCGCGATGGCCGGAGCCACAGCCGAGTATGCTTTCACCAGTTCATAGTACGGCAGGGTTTCCAGCTTTTCCACCTCTGTTTCCGAAAGTCCCAGTGTGTCAAGCATTGCCGTGACGATCTTGCGTCCGTCGCCGGTGCAGCTTTTCATCAGAGAAGGACTGCCGACGCCGCTCATGATCAGCGCCTTGTGAAACAGTCCGTCCGCCTCCTGGATCTGCATCATATCCGCAACCTTCATTCCGCCGCCGGACTGGCCGAAGATCGTCACGTTTCCGGGATCGCCGCCGAAAGCCGCAATGTTGTCGTGCACCCACTGGAGCGAGGCCACAAGGTCCGCGGTTCCCGCGTTGCCGGAATTTTTATACTTTTCACCGAACGGGGACAGATCCAGATATCCGAGAATGTTCAGACGGTGATTGACCGAAACCACAACCACGTCGCCCTGCATACACATATTGAAACCATCGTAGGCCACCTGCTCGATGGAGGAACCTGCGAAATAACCGCCGCCGTGGAACCACACGATCACCGGACGGGCTGCGGCGCTGTCCAGACTCTTGGACCAGATATTCAGGTTCTGGCAATGCTCGTCCTGGGGCCAGTAGCGGTGCGGTACCAGCAGCTCACCGTTTGGCGTATCCTGGTTCATCAGAGGGCACACAAATCCATAGGAGGTGGCGTCCTTGACTCCCTCCCAGGAGATTTTCTCCGGCATCTGGAAACGCTCGGCATAGGCATACGGCACACCTTTGAATATGTACGCGCCGTCGTAAAAATAACCTTTTACTTTTCCTGATGAAGTCTCCACAACAGGCACATCATCATATCGGAACTCTTTCATCTGCTCTCACACTTATCCTTTCCTGACAAATTCTTTTGTGTTTGCTTTTTCTGAAATCTGCTTCGCGAATAGGAAGCTCTCACACCCGAATCACGTTCTCACGCCGCAAACAGCAGGTTTTTAGTAACAATTCGTAACAGTTCAGCTGGCTGAACTGTTACGGTGTTTACGGCTGCTGTGAATAATAATATTATACTTCCTCTTGAAAATCGTGTAAAGAAAAAACAGTTGAATTTTCTGATTTAATCGTTTATTCTGTATTTTAAAGCATGGCAAGGGAGGAAGACAATGATCTACTTTAATTGTGATTACAACGAAGGCGCTCATCCGCAGATTCTGCAAAAACTTCTGGAAACCAACAGCGAGCAGACCATCGGCTACGGCGAAGATGGATACTGCCGGCAGGCGGCGGATATCATCCGCGTACTGTGCCGCTGCGAGGATGCCGCCGTTCATTTTGTCGTAGGGGGAACACAGGCAAACCTGACCGTCATCGACGCGGCCCTGCGGCCGTATCAGGGCGCGCTGTGCGCAGTCAGCGGCCACATTAACGTCCACGAGACCGGCTCTGTGGAGGCCACCGGTCACAAGGTTCTCGGATTACCACACCAGGAAGGAAAAATCACCGCCGCCCAGGTGGAGGAAGCGATGCAGCGCCATCTTTCCGATGACTCCGCGGAACATACGGTACAGCCAAAGCTGGTGTATATTTCCAGTCCCACAGAATTTGGTACCATTTACACAAAGTCTGAGCTGCAGGCGCTTTGCCAGGTCTGCCGCCGCTATGGCCTTTATCTGTTTCTCGACGGCGCGCGTATGAGTTACGGCCTGGCCGCCTCCGGCTGCGACGTGACGCTTCCGGATCTGGCAGAATTCTGCGATGTTTTCTATCTGGGCGGAACAAAATGCGGCGCGCTGTTCGGGGAAGCCATTGTGATCACCAACCCGGAGTTAAAGCGGGATTTCCGCTATATGATCAAACAGAAAGGCGGAATGCTTGCCAAGGGCCGTCTGCTGGGCATTCAGTTCCTGGAACTTCTGAAGGACGGCATGAAGCTGTATCTGCAGCTGGCAAGGTACGCCGACGGTCTGGCTGACCGCATCCGCCAGGCGCTGACGGAAAAAGGCTTTGCCCTTGTGTGTCAGAATACCACCAACCAGATCTTTACGATTCTGCCCGACAAGGCGGTACAAACCCTCTCGGAGCAGTTTGTGCTCTCTTTGGATGAGAAAGTGGACGGCAGCCATCGGATGGTCAGAATCTGCACCTCATGGGCCACAAAGGCGGAGGATGTGGACAGACTGATCGGAGAGATTCAAAAGCTGTAACACGCTTCACAATACATTTTCTCGCGGCAGGCCCCGAGATGGGGCCTGCCGCATCGGATCAGTGGTTTTACTGTCTGCGAAAGGATCCGCTTATCGGAAAGAATTTTCAATAACTAGTAAAATGCAAAAGATTATCTCTGTGATAAGCATAAATACTGCTATAAAAAATGTCGGAGCATATATCCCAAGCACTAATACCATAATCGGTATCAATACAGAAAAAACATAATATGTTTTTGATTGATAGAGCCATCCATATGGCAAAAGATGGGCTCCAAAAATTATAGCATAAACCATCAGCATTTTTTCTGGCAGAACTGCATATACCCACATAGCAATCAATATATAAAGCATTTGATTAAGTGAAAGAAGCAGTCCCAATCCTGAAAGTGGATTTTCCTTATTTTGAAAATCAATCTTCAAAATTTTGGAGAATAAAAAGGCCAATGGCACTAATGGTGTTGAGCAGCAAAAGGTAAATAAGTTTTTTGTCATAACCGGCAATGAAGATAAATGGATCCCTAAGACTGCTACCCAGATAAAAACAGAAGCAACAATAAAATGCAATCCTCTTTTTTGTTTTCTTATATTATCTTCTCTCAGTTCCTGCAATGTTGATACGAACTCTTTTCTATTTTCCATTTGCTTTTCTCCTTTGCTGTTGATACTTCATCAATGCTTGCGTATAAATTTCTCCTTGCTTATTGCTATACCACTGGTATATGGCAATACAAAGAAAAAAAAGAGCACATATAATTCCGATAAAAACGATCCATTGAATAAATGTTCCCATACCGCTAAAAATTCCAATCCAATAGAAGCTTAGACACTCATATAAGCTGAACAATACCATAAAGCAGGTCAGCCTTCTTGTGAAAGTCCAATTCTTAATAAAAACTTTTGCAAAAAGAATATTGAAAATCGACACGCCACCAATAACAAAAAGCAGCAGTTTCGTTAACATACTTACTGAAATTTGTTGTTGGCCGGAAACATGGCAGTATGCTATCCAGAGGATAAGAAGCCACGTTGTGCAAAAAGCAATCCCATTTCTCATCCAAACGAAAAATTTTATGATATCATTTTTGTTATTTTTCATTGCTATCCTCCTATATTGATAATAGTTTCCGTACAAACGGTACATATTTTCTTGAAATATATAATAACTCTCCATTACACAATGTTACTAAAATGGAGCGATTTAACTCTGGTTTTAGGGAGCGGATTTTATTTATGTTTACGATCAGTGACTTTGAAATTCGTACAAAGTCTTTATCGGATAAAATTTCCTCTAGTTCATATAACCTTTGTTTCATTTCCATAACATCTTCCTGGGTGTACAAAAATGTATGGTTGTCTACAGATTCAAAGTATAATATTTCTGATAAATTAACCCAGAATTGCGTGCCATCTTTTTGTGCATACAATTTATTGTCAAATGATTCAATATGTGATTTTAATCTCATTACTTCAGCATCAATTTTATTGCACTGAATAATTACACTTAATGTGTCTTTTATGTGTTCAACAATCTGAATATCCATAGCGCACCTCCCTTTGATCATTATAATCCTTCGTCTTATTTTCACAACTGCTTTATTGTAAGAGGTACAAAATTGAGCGCTAAAATGCCACTAAATGAGCAAACGGTGTGTAAATCTTTGTCTGACGAACTGCGCGCAGTATTTTACGCTGGCTGCTGTTGTGACATTTTGCGGGATAAAAATCGAATTGCTTTTTCTTCTTAAAAAACTTTGAAAACTAAACCAAATCTAAATCAAAGGATGCTATACTGTATCCGAGGTGATATTTTGAACGAACGAATTTTGATTATTGAAGATGAGACTGCCATCCAGTCGATTCTCTCAGAACTGTTGACGGATGCAGGATACCGCATAGAAGTTGCCAATGATGGACTGGAAGGGATTACAAAATTCAGGGAGCAGAAATTCTCTCTTGTTCTGCTGGATATCATGATGCCTAAGATTGATGGGTATGCAGTCTGTGAGATGATCCGCCAGGAATCGAAGGTGCCTGTCATCATGTTGACGGCATTCGATGAGGAAGAAGCTCAAATAAAGGCATTTGAATTAAAGGTTGACGACTATATCACAAAGCCTTTCTCCGTGAAATTGGTATTGATGCGGGTAGAAGCTGTACTGCGCCGGGTAAAGGAGCGAGAAGATCAAGCGGAGGAAATGATTCTGATCCATGAAAATCTCCGGCTTGACCGCACCAGCCGCCAGGTTTTTGCCGGTGGGAAAATGATAGCCCTTACTCACACGGAATATGAGTTGTTAGAACTTTTCATGACTTATCCGGGGCGGGTATTTACGCGGGATAACCTGTTGAATCAGGTATGGGGATATGATATCGCCTGCGAAGAAAAAACCGTGAACATTCACATCATGAATCTGAGGAAAAAGCTGGACACAGATTTCATCGAAACAGTCAGAGGGGTGGGATATCGATTTGGTAAAGAAAATTAGAAACAGCCTAAGTGCAAAAGTTTTTTTATGGATTGCCGGTCTGCTCATCCTATGCAGCCTGCTTATCTATGGGATCGTGATGTTCTTTCTCCCACAGAGTTACACAGTCGTTGCCAGCAGCCGGGTGGAGGATGAAATACAGCAGCTTACAGAAACACTATCCCAAACAAACTATGCGGACGTATCCGAAGTCATCGAGCAGTTTTGCCAGAAGAATCGAGCTTCTGTTATTCTGGATGATGGCACGGTAAATCAGACTTTTGGGACGCTGGACGAAGAAAGCGCCAAACGTGGGGAAACCATGACTTCCGCAGTCAGTGTGTCCTTCGCAGATCGTGGCGGGAGCTTCTTTCTTAGCATAGTAGCTCCGGTTTCTGCCGGTACGGAGTTGACTATGGCTTTTCTGGAACTGCTTCCTCTACTGCTGGCTTTCATTTTGATTATTTCCGCTTTAGGAGCCTTCTTCTGCAGCCGGGTACTTGTGCGGCCTGTTCTCGAAATCAGCCGGATTTCCAAACGAATGTCGCAGTTGGATATGACCTGGGATTGCAAGATCAATCGCACGGACGAACTTGGCGTTTTGGCAGACAGCCTCAATGTTATGGCCAAAAGGCTGGATGCTGCGATGAAAGAGTTGGAAGCTGCCAATCAAAAACTTCTGGAGGATATGGAACATATCACAGAGCTTTCCCTCCAGCGCCGGGGATTCTTCGCAGCCGCTTCTCATGAGTTAAAAACACCCATCACCGTCTTAAAAGGGCAGATTGAGAGCATGATCCTGGGAATTGGCAAATACAAGGATACAGAAAAAATGCTGCCGGAGGCCCTCAAGGAAGTAGAAAACATGGAGCGGCTGGTAAAGGAAATCCTGACGATTTCCAAAATCGAAATGGATGGCCTTGCAGGAAAAACGGAATCCGTGCCGCTGCCAGACATACTCACCCAAGTTACAGAAACACTGCTCCCTCTGGCCAAGGAGCGAAAGATCATCATCCATTCCCAATTTGCCAGGGAGGTCACAGTATCCGCCAATGTCTCCCTGCTGGAGAAAGCCATTCATAATATCCTGAGCAACGCCATCCGCCACTCCCCGGAGGGCGCTGAAGTATTCCTTCATCTTACTGCTTCTGCACTCACAGTGACAAATACCAGCGCCAGGATCCCGGCAGAAGATTTACCGATCTTGTTCACTCCTTTTTACCGTGTGGAAAAATCCAGGAATAAAGCGACTGGCGGCAGCGGTCTTGGCCTTTACCTGGTTAAAAATATCTTAGAATTACATGGTTTCCAATATCGGATAGAAAACACGGAGATTGGTGTGGCGTTCACTATGGAGTTTTGATATAATGAGAGATACAAATTAGAATTGACCGGGCTGAAAGCGAGGGATACTTCTTGAATGCAAGGGCAAGAAGATAGAATTGGAATTTGAAAGAGGTTATAGATATGAGTTATGATTTGATGGTTTTTGAAAAAACAAAAGCGCCTACTACAAAAAAAGAATTTATGGCATGGTATGAAAAGCAAACAGAATGGGAAGAAGAACACGATTATCAAACGATTAGTGTTTCTTCTCCCGCTTTACAAAATTGGTTTATGGAGATGAAGGAAAAATTTCCGCCCATGAATGGGGAATATGCACCAAATCTTGATCTTTTTGATGAAGATTTAGAACAGCATACGGTTGATTACTGTATTGGATATGATGTGATTTATGCTGCATTTTCTTGGTCAGTCGTAGATGAGGCATATGAACTTATGCGTAGCTTAGCTCAAAAACACAAGGTGGGATTTTTTGATGTGAGTGGGGATGATGGCGATATTATTTTGCCAGATGGGACTATGATAAAATAATCTGAAGCATACCAATCCCACTTGTAGAACAGGGAAAATTGCATTTTGGAGGAGTAAAATCAATGGACAATTTGATTAAGATGTTAAAGGATAAAATTACAGATAAAATGCCGCTGGAAAAAATTGTTGATATATTTGAGCAGATGTGCAGTATACCACTTGAGGAAGACATGATTTTATTTGAGACAGGTACATTTACTACTTTTGCGAAAGAACCAGTGTTTCAAATTTCATTGGTCAGACAATTTCCAAACGGCGATGAAGAGTTTTACCAAATTCATGTAGATATTATATATAAGGCTACCAAGGAAAATGAAGTGTTTACAGAAGCAACTTGGGACGAAGATTTAAGCGAAAATATATTTGATCATATTAGAAAATCAGAGGCTTTCGCCTTTGCAAAAAATAAAGAATATATCAAGATAGAAATATATTTGGACGAAACTTAAATTGACAACTCCCAGTTTGCCATTCTCATCCGCACGAAATCAAAATTAAACCAAATCTAAGCGAAAAATAAACCGTTCTTTTGTATGATGGAAATACATCATAGGAAAGGACGGTGTTTTTATGGGAATATGTAAGCGGGCAGTCCTTTCTCTTGTCCGCAAAAAAGGAAAAGCAATTCTGCTTTTTCTAATCTTCTTCCTGGTGTCTGCGCTTCTGCTCACCTGTTTTTCCATTCTGGATGGAACCAGGCAGGCGGCCAGAGATCTGCGCACCAAGATCGGCGCTGTGTTCTATATCCGGCCATATACGCAAATGACAATGGAAAATGGCACAGTCAGCGAAGGTTCCACGCCAACCATCTCCCGGCAAAGCATGGAAGAAGTGATAGCAATCGTTGGAGAAGAATTGAGAGCCTACAACACAGAACATTATGGCTACGCCAAGAGTGACCGGCTTCGCTTCCTGCCGGGGACTGGCGACAGTGAAGCCAGTAATATGGGACAAGTGACTGCGGTACGGTATTCGAAATTGACCGATGTGTTTTTGAGTGAGGAATATACGTTGCTTGCGGGACGCCATATTGAGCCCCAGGACAAGAATAAAATCCTCATCAGCGCGGAACTGGCAGCGGAAAATGATTTGGAAATAGGCGATGTTATCCCTTTGACGCATGCCGGATTAGACCAGAGGGACGGTTTGTATATTGACACGATTCCGGAAAAGACAGCTTTTGTGGAAGCAGAAGTTGTGGGGATCTTTCAGTGTACGAATTCTCAGGACAGTCCGGATGCACCCACAGCCGGAAAATCCGTCAACCATATCTTTTCTGACAGTCACCTGCTGGTGAATTTACAGGAACAGCAGGATGGAATTTATGAAGGAGAAATCGCCTTTTACATTTCCGATCCTCTGGAACTGGAGCATCTGCTGGAACAGGTGAAAGCTGTTGATTCCATCGACTGGGAGAATCACATCCTCCGGGAAAATGATTTTCAGTATGAGCAGATTGCAGGACAGCTTCAAAGCATGCAAAACACAGCGCTTTCTCTTATTGTGATTGCTGCTGTTTTGAGTATGGCGGCGCTCATGCTGATCCTGATGATCCGGATGCGAAGCCGCATCCATGAGATCGGGATCTATTTGTCGGTGGGAAAATCGAAAGCAGAGATTCTTGGACAATTTGCTTTGGAAAATTGGCTTGTATTGACTTCCGGTTTCTGCCTGGCACTTTTATTGTCTGTACTCTGTTCAGAGCTATTAAATCAGTCCTTATTTGGTATTCTGACTGAGGCGACAGAAATAGCAGCATTGCAGACTGGCGGCAAATCCGACTATCTGAACCCAGAGTTTCTTCGATCTGTCCTTCTGTTTTTCGGAGAATCCTGTGCGGTACTGCTGACAGTGTTAGCATCCAGCATGATGACTCTGGCCTTGAAACCCAAAGAAATATTGACAAAGATGAGTTAAGGAGGCATTTGATATGAATTTTTTTAAACGGGCAATCCGTTATTGCTGGAGACAAAAACTGCGCAGCACTCTTCTATTCTTTATTTTTACCTTATTGGCTACTGCATCTCTGATCGCTTTATCCGCAGGCCATGCTACAGCCGAAGAAACATCCCAAGTAAAGAAAACGGTAGGTGCTTCCATTCATATTGAAATTGATAAAAATAACCAAAGCAATTATGGCGAAGGCATCCAAAATGGAAATGGAGTCACTTACCAATACAATGGGGATTACATCACCCAGGATGTTATCGATGCCATTGCCAAAGTGGATGGCGTGGTCAACTACAGTGCCCAAAGCGATGGCGGCTATTGGGGCGCCGCCATGGATTTTGAATACTTTTCCGGCAGCTTCAACATCGATTATACCGGCGGCCATGGGCAATCCGTTCCCTATACCGTAACTCTGAATTCGGAGCTAAGCTCCAATTTCCTGAATGGCACTTATACATTGGAAGATGGACGCCACATCACACCGGAAGATTCCTATGCTGTGCTTATTTCAAAAGAGCTGGCGGATAAGAACGGACGATCCGTAGGCGATAGCATAACCATGTATGACCTGGACAGCGATTCAGAAAACGCATTCAAAATTGTGGGAATCTTCAGCGGTACCGAAGGGATGTCCAAAGACGCCATGATGTCCGATGAAATTCCCGCAAATCAGGGCTATATTGACATGAATAGCTATAACGAGATTTTTCATCGAACAGCTACTGAGTTAGGCTCCTTGGATGTCTATGTGGAATCTGCGGAAAATGTCCAGGATATCCTTAAGACGATCCAAAACCTGCCGGAACTAAAGGACAAGACCTTTACCTATTCCACGGATACGGAAAATTTTGATTTCATCTCGAATCCTCTTTCTTCGCTTCAGACCATGATGGATACAGCAGTGCTTGTGATCGCACTCATCGGCGCAGCCTTAATCACCCTCCTGTTGGTTCTCTGGACGCGAGGCCGGAAAAAGGAAGCTGGAATTTTGATGGCAGCAGGCAAAAATAAAAGGGAGATCCTTCTGCAATTTCTATCTGAAAATCTGTTGATTTCCATCCCATCCGCAGCGGCATCCTGGGGACTGGCCCGTTTGTCCTGCAGCAAAATTGGCGCTTTTCTTGTAAATCAAACTTCCAGCGGGATGACAGACCTGCATATGGTCATTGGTTCTGCTGATCTGGCGGCAGTGTACGGAATCGGCATCTTACTCCTGATCCTGGCTGTACTCTTGTCAGCAACAACGGTGATTCGATTGCAGCCAAAAGAAATTCTCTCACAAATGGATTAACGCTCTATCCAAACACGCGCAAGGAGGTATTCACATATGAATCTTTTGGAATTTTATGATTTGAAGTATTCTTACAATGGTCAGCAAAACATTTTACGGGGCGTCAGCGGTAAATTGGAGCAAGGTAAACTCTATGCGATTCTTGGCCCGTCGGGATGCGGAAAAACCACCCTGCTCTCCCTGCTCGGCGGGCTGGACATTCCAACCAGCGGCCAGATTTTGTTCAACGGAAAAGATATCAGAAAAACCGGTCTTGCCGCCCACCGGCGCAATCATGTTTCCTTTATTTTTCAATCTTATAACCTGATCGATTATCTCACCCCCATGGAAAATGTGGCGCTGACCTCCAAGCTGCCGCCACTGCCCGTCTTAGAACGTCTGGGACTGACGAAAGAAGAATCGAAGCGGAATGTACTGAAGCTATCCGGCGGACAGCAGCAGCGTGTAGCTATTGCGCGGGCGCTGGCAAGCGAGGCCCCGGTGATTCTGGCAGACGAGCCTACCGGGAATCTGGACGAGGACACTGCGTGGGATATTGCCAAAATCCTGAAAGAAAGCGCGCATCAGATGAACAAATGTGTTGTGGCCGTTACGCACTCCAATGAATTGGCAAAACAAGCAGATCTTGTGTTCCGCCTTAAAAAAGGGGAATTGATTATGCAATAACAGTAATTTTCTTTCGCTACGGGAGGTGATTGTACCGGACAAGTGATCAATTAACGAAATGATATTGGCGGCTTGAGAAATCAGGCCGCTTTTTAAAAAAAGTTCTCAGCCCCACCAAAACTCTACTTTCGTATGGTACACTACGCATCGCGAAGCGTATCGTTCAGCAACGCTGAACGGTTACTCGGGATGCGGTTTACGGCGATTTTTAGGTAGAATAAGGAACGCCAATGTGATATAATTTAAGAAATAGCCAAGAATCCAAGTTGCAGGAGGTAGCAATATGAAAAACATTCATAGATACTTAATCATTGGTTTATTAGCAGGATTTTTTGTTGGTGGCTGCATAGGCGTTGTGGTATGGGTATTTTTGCAAAATCTTTTTGCTATTCCTATTTGTGCAAGCGCAGGAATTTTAGCTGGAATTGTTATAGGTACATTGATTGACTATGAAAAAAATAATCACCAAAAGAACTAACAATCGTGTATGAATATTGTCACAGAACACGAACATTGTTATTGATTTTATGTTCCGGAAGCTAAGAATCCATTACCTAAGATCTGTGGAGATGGATGTTCGTGCTGCCGAGAGGTTCTCTTTACGAGAGCCCCTCGGTTTTTTTATTTTTTCACAGGTAAGGGTTTTATACCTATGGCTCTAACAATTCCTTTCTGAAAATAAAAAAGCAGAAAGTCATCACAACTCTCTGCTCTTGATATATATTCAACATTTTTTACTGTTCTGACCTGCATGCCCCACTTCGCGGGGAATTTACCCCAGAATCAGACAGCGTAACCTGCTACGCCTTCTGATTCCGGAACAAATTCCCCACAAACTGTGACGCACATCTTGCAGAAAGCAATGTTCAAACACGCTCCATGGGCATCTAAACTGTTACGACTATTCTTCGTCGTTTGCCACCTTGCTTGCTCTCGCATCGATCTCCTTCTGCTGAACATCCGAAGGAGCCTGCTCATATCTGGCGAATTCGTAGGAGAACTCGCCGCTGCCTCCGGTCATGGAACGGAGGGTTGTGGAATAACCGTAGATCTCCAGCTCCGGAACGTCCGCCTCAATGACCGTCTTTCCGCCGTGCTCCGGATTCATTCCCAGCACACGTCCGCGGCGTTTGTTCAGGTCGCCCATAACGTCGCCGGTGTACTTATCTTCCACGATCACCTTCATGGAAACGATCGGCTCAAGCAGAACCGGAGAAGCCTCCATAAAGCCTTTCTTGAACGCCATCTTCGACGCGGTCTTGAAGGCCATTTCCGAGGAATCTACCGGATGGTAAGAACCGTCGTACAGAACCGCTTTCACGCCCACAACCGGATATGCCGCCAGAGGACCGGATTCCACCGCGTCCTGAAGGCCTTTTTCCACTGCCGGGAAATAGTTCTTCGGAACCGCACCGCCGACAACTTCCTGAGAGAACTCGTAAGGAACATCGAGAGAACCGGACGGCTCGAAACGCATTTTTACGTGACCGTACTGTCCGTGTCCGCCGGACTGTTTCTTATATTTCGCTTCCACGTCGGATTTCTTGCGGATTGTCTCGCGGAAGGCAACCTTCGGCTTGCTCAGTTCCAGTTCTACTTTATAGCGCTCCTGCAGCTTGCTGACGATAATGTCGATATGCTGGTCGCCCATACCGTAGATCAGCGTCTGATGGTTGGCAGAATCATTGACCACTTTCATTGTCAGATCTTCCTGCATCATTTTCTGGAAAGCCTGGGAGATCTTATCAACATCTGCTTTGTTTTTCGGTTTGTATCTCTTTGCCGTATAAGGAACGGAAACCTCCGGTTTTCCGTAACGGATCGGCGCCGCCTTTGTCGCCAGGGAATCGCCGGTTTTCGCGTCGCCAAGCTTTGCGATGGCTCCAATGTCGCCTGCGTGAAGCTCGGGAACCTCAATCGGTTTGGAACCTTCCAGCACATAAAGTTTATTCAGCTTTTCCTCGGATTCCTGGTCCACGTTGTACAGAGTATCGTCGCTTTTTACAACACCGGAGCAAACCTTGATGAGAGAATATTTACCGATAAACGGATCGACGATGGTTTTGAAGATCGTCGCGGATTTCGATTTCTGGAAATTGTAGTTTGCCTGGAAAATCTCGTTGGTGGATGTATTCAGCCCTGCGCACGGACGGTCTGCGGGACTTGGGAAATATCCGCAGATATCATCCAGCAGATTGGAAACACCCTGAAGATTGACCGGGGAACCCATGCACACCGGAACCAGAGAGCCGTCTCCCACGTTCATAGCCAGAGCCGCGGAAATCTCAGCCACGGAGAATTCCTCTCCGCCGAAGTAGCGGTCCATAAATTCCTCGCTGGTCTCCGCCACAGATTCCATCAAAGTCTCGCGGTATTTCTCCAGATAATCCTTGGAATACTCGGGAATCTCGCACTCTTCCTTTTTGTCCTTGTCAATGTAACGGCGTCCTTTGTTCTTGACGATATTGATATAGCCGACGAATTTTTCATTTTCACGGATGGGCATGTGCAGCGGCGCGATTCTCTTTCCATAGAGTTCGGTCAGCTGGTCTACCACCTGACGGTAGCTGACATTGTCGATATCCATATCCGTTACAAAAATCATGCGGGGCAGATTATATTTTTCACAGAGATCCCACGCTTTCTGCGTTCCAACCTGGACGCCTGCTTTTCCGGAAACAACGATAACCGCCGCGTCCGCCGCGCTGGCCGCTTCCTGTGCCTCGCCGACGAAATCAAAGAATCCCGGTGTGTCCAGCACGTTGATCTTATTTTTTCCCCATACAACAGGAATCATCGATGTTGAAATGGAAAACTGACGTTTGATCTCTTCTTTATCAAAATCACTGATGGTATTTCCGTCGCTTACTTTTCCCAGACGGTTGGTAATACCTGAAAGATACGCCATCGCCTCCGCCAGCGTTGTCTTTCCGGCGCCGCCGTGTCCAAGCAGGACCACATTTCTGATTCGGTCAGTTCTAAAAACGTCCATATGTAATACCTCCCAATATAAATGATGTCTTGGAGGGCAGATTTGCCATCTTACTGTATGCTCTGCGCTCCCATATGTGAAGTTTCACGTTTCCGTTCTTCTTCCTATGGTCTATATTCTACTAAAGAATCGCTTTTTTTTCAAGTATATTATATAAATTTAACAATATATTTCTGAAATTTCGAATTTTTCGCTTTTGGGGAGGGGGACGAAACCGGAGCGGGGCAGACGGCATGGCGATATGGCGGGCGGCTGTGAGAAGGCGAAAAATCTAAACGTCCCGGAGGCGTCCTGGCCGGGTACCGGCGCGATTCGACAGGAATGCCTGATGCATTCCCGTCTCAGCGCGCCTCAGGCTCCGGACTGGCAGTCCTGCGCCTGCC
>JAGHIA010000008.1 GCA_017887445.1 Fusicatenibacter sp. | reverse complement strand
CCGTGAGCGAGATGGATTTTCCCCGGGCCTTAGGCTTTCTGATCTTTTCACTTATCACCATGCCTCTGCTTTTTTCCTACGGAAAAATGGCCGTGTCCACCGTGTATGAACGTCTTGAGACCATCGTGGATCAGCAGTACCGGGCGGAGCTTTTGAATTTTATGCAGGTCATCCGTTCCCAACGCCATGATTTCAATTTTCACATGCAGGCGGTGGCAGGCATGATCGAAAACGGCCGCTATGAGGAGTGCCGGGAGTATGTCCACACCATGGTGAAAAATGTGGAATTTCTCAACGATATGCTTCCTCTGAAAAATCCGGCTATCGCCGCTTTGGTAAACACCTTCTTTGAGATGGCCGCCAACCGGGGAATCCAGATGGAAATCCAGATACTCGACCAGCTGGAACACCTCCCCTGCACCGTCTACGAGATCAACACGGTGATTGGAAATCTCCTCCAGAACGCCATCGACGAGACCGAGGGAAAGGAGGCAGGCGACCGCTGGATCCAGCTTCTCATCATGAAGCGGAGCCGCCGCTGCATCATCAAGGTCACAAATCCCTGCCAGAAAGAACCCCAGGAATTCGAAAAAATCTTCCAACCCGGCTACTCCACCAAGCGCTCCCACGAGGGAATCGGCCTTGTCACTGTGAAACGCATCACCGCAAGATACGGAGGAACTGTCTATGTGGAGCACGGAACCGGTATCGTAAGCTTCATCGCCCGCATTCCCATGGAGATAGAGGTGTAGGGAGCCGCTCACCCCCGGATCACCTTCGCGCGCCGCAAACAGCAAGTGCTTGCGGCTGCAGTGAATATTTGCGTTGTGTCCCCAAAGAAAGCTGTTTGAGCTTGCGAGTTTTCGCGGGCAACGAGCCAAGCGGACATGCTGGCATGTCCATTTGGCGACTGCCGCGAAAGCCAGAAATGGCTTTCTTTGGGGACACGGTTTTAGCAAATTTTTGAAAGCTTAGAGGTTCTTGGGTTCCGAAACCGTGTGAATTTTCAGAACCCATCCGCGAGCGCCAGCTTTTGACCCCGGCATCATCATAATAAAGGCATCAAAATCGGATTTCCGATGATTGATGTCTTTTTTATTGGAGACGCGATCGCTTTTTTGCCAAATAAGCGCGAAATCTGCCGAATGCGCAGAAATTCTTGCGCAAACGGAAATTCTAACGTATAGTTTAGAAAATTAAATTTTATCACATTAAAGGAGTAAACGCCCATGGAAGAGAAAAAAATACAGAAGCTTTACGACTTCCGTCAGGTCCGTGTACCGGAAAAGCTCCTCGAAATTCCCCTGGAGGAACATCTCCTGGCGGAGGAACTCTCCAAGGTTTCGGTGCGCTTTCTGACCATTGAACCGGCATATGACGCAGTGCGCCCCGGAGATATCGTTACAATCCGGCCAGAGGCAGCTCCTCAGGATTCCTCACCTGGTTCAGGGAAAGACGCTCTGCAGGCTCCCACACCCAGTCCTGAGAAAGCCTCTTCGAAGGAGCTGCCGCCCCGCCGTGAAGAACGTCCTCTCCTTCAGATCAACGTCCAGAAGAACGTTTTCGACGCGGCATGGGAGCAGACGCTCATCGGTCTTGAACCCGGAGCATCCCTTACCCTTCCCCCACGGGCGGGCGGCGGTATGGGATGTCTTATGGAGATCAAACGCCGCGTCTGTCCCCCGGTGACGGATGAACTGATCCGCTGTCTGAACATCGAGGGCGTTGCCAGCGTGGAGGACTACCGAGCCTATCAGGCCAACCGCCTGATTCAAAGGAAACGCCGCCAAAAGGAGAATGTTCTCCTGGAGTACGTCATGCGGGAGACCGCGAAGCGCAGTGAATTTTCCGATCTTTCTTTGGAGATATCCCAGGATCTGGCCGCCCAGAAGACAGATCTGGAGCGCACTGCCCAGAGAGAAGGTCTCTCCTATGAAAAACTTCTGGCTATGAGCGTACCGAAACACCTGAAAACCTTCTCGGAGCAGGAGGCCTATCTAAGGGAGGCCGTGCTTCTGAACCGCAAAATTCTTCTCATCGGCGCTTTCTACGCCGCCGAAGATGGAGTGAACGTAAGTCCGCAGGGCTGGGAGCAGGAGAAGAAAGCGTACCTGGAACGCGGCGCCGACCCTGGAGAGATCGAGGAGCGTTTCACCTATGAGGCCTACGAGGGTCAAACGCTGATCAACTGTTTTTCCCGCAGGATCTCAAACTATTATGACGATAAATTTAAGGTGGTGAGACTCGTATGATGACGAAAAGAAACAACCAATCCTCCACACAGATGATGAAGAGTCAGAATGTGGAACTCGAAGCAGAGAACAAAAAGCAGTCCTGGAAACCCTTCCTTCACCTCATCCGTTCCGTGAAACTCCCCTGGCTTCTGATCCTTCTCTGTATCATAATCAATTTTACCCAGGGGTATCTGACCCTTCTCTTCCCGGAATACACGGAGGATATCTACGCCGGCAACTTCACGCCCGCCCTGGCCGTCACGGCTGTGCTGGTGGTGCTGGGGCAGTCCATATTGACGGCGCTTCTTCAGTTTGTCGCAGGGTATACCTCCAATCTGAACCATATGCGTTTTCAGAGCTATATCTGGAAAAAGCTTTCCCGGCTCCCGGTTTCCTATTTTGAAGACCATGAACCCCGGGATCTGATCAGCCGTACCACCCAGGATACCATGTCGCTCTCGGAATTTTTTGCCTACAGTATCTCTTATTTTTTCAGCAGTATTTACACCTTCCTGGGATCCCTTGTGCTGATCTTCAACTACGATTGGCGGCTGGCCCTCTCCCAGGCAATCATCATTCCCGTATGCTACCTGGTGGGCGTCATCGCCGGAAGAGTGTACTTCAAGCTGAACAACCGGATCCAGGGGAAACTCTCGGACATGACCCGCTATTTCTCCGCGGTTCTTCCCTACCTTACCCTGGTGAAGCTTTTTGGCCAGGAAAACCGTGAGGAAACCAACGGAAACTACTGGATCGAGAAATACGCGGAGGTAAACTTTCAGTCCTCCCTGGCAGGAAGCGCCATATCCGTCGCCAACACCCTCTCCCAGGTACTCAGGGAACTCCTTCTCATTCTGATGGGTGTATGGCTGATCCAGGAGGGTTCCCTGGAGGTCAGCGCCTGGATCGCTTTCTATATGTACGCCAACACCCTGTACAACGGAATGCAGATGATCATGGCACAATGGCAGACGCTCAAACGCAACCAGGGTGCCTGCGCCCGCATCAGCGCCGTAACCTCCGTGCCGGAGGAAGCAAATCCGGGCACCCTGGACGCCACTGCGGAAAACAAAGACCTGGTTTTTCATAACGTTTCCTTCGCCTACCAGCAGAACAATGTGCTGAACGAGGTAAGCTTTACCGCCAAAAAAGGCCAGGTGACGGCTATCGTCGGCCCATCCGGCGCCGGAAAATCCACGATTCTCTCTCTTGTGGAACGCTTCTATGAGCCAAAGGAAGGAGAAATCCTTCTGGGAGATCACAAGGCCTCCGAGTATGAGCTGAAGAGCTGGCGGCAAGACATCGCCTATATCCCCCAGGATACGCATCTTTTCTCCGGAACCATCCGGGACAACATCGCCTACGGTATGCAGGGGAAAGTCTCCGAGGCAAAAATCCTCGAAGCGGCAAAGAAAGCGGACGCCTATGATTTCATCATGGGCTTTGAGAAAGGGTTCGACACGCCGGTTGGAGAGAACGGCGCCCGTCTCTCCGGCGGACAAAGACAGCGCATCGCCATTGCCCGGGCTCTGCTCCGCGACGCCCGGGTACTGCTCCTGGATGAGGCCACCTCGAACCTGGATGCCGAGTCGGAGTATCAGGTGGAGCAGACCCTCAAAGAGCTCTCCGAAGGCCGCACCATCCTTCTGGTAGCTCACCACATGGACACCGTGAAGCAGGCCGATCACATCATCGTGATGGAGAACAGCCGGGTAAACGGTGAAGGAACCCATGAGGAACTGATGAACAATAACGAGCTCTACCGCCGTCTGGTCCGTCTCCAGGCGGGCGGAAAACTGGCGGGAGAAAAGGAGGAGAGAACATGAAAAAGCAAAGACAGAAACAGGAATGGAAGCCTTTCCTGCGTTTGCTCAGGGAAGCGAAAATTCCATGGGGCCTGTACATTTTCAACCTGGCTGCCTCCATGCTCCTGTCCACCGTCCTGATGCGGATGCCCTGGGTGGCCGGCCAGATCATGGCAGGAGAAATTTTTGACCGCAGCCTGGTGATCACCTATATCGTCGTGATGCTCGTATCCACCGTCGTCAACATTCCGCTCTCTCTTCTGAGCAGCTGGACCGGATACCGGGCGGACAGAAACTTAAGACGGATCGTCTGGAAGCGGATCGTACATATGCCCCAGAAGGATCTGGACCGGATACCGCCCACCTCTATGGTGAGCCGTGTCACCAACGATACCGCTTCCATCAGCTATGGTATCAGCTATTGCTTCGATCTGGTTTCCACGATCTACTCCCTGGGCGTGGTACTGGTGACCGTATGGGGGATCAACCACCAGGTGACGTGGATGATGCTGCTCCTGATCCCCTTCATTATCCTGGCAAGTATTCCCTCTCATTTCATGCATGACGCCAAGGATGAGGCCCAGAACGCGCTGGCGCGCTACACAAATTTTCTCTCCGAGCGTTTAAGCTCCATAAAGCAGATCAAGGCCTTCAACGCTGAGGAGGACGAGGACCGCTTAAACGACGCGGCCGCCAGAGAATACTTTAAAGCCAACGTGCGCATGACCCGCCTGAGTATGATCTCCGAACCGCTGATCTACTCCATGGACGCGGTGGTGCAGGCCATTGTGCTGGTCTTCGGAGGTTACCTTCTGAGCCAGGCGGTGCTCACCAGTGAGGATATCGTCACCCTCTTCATGTATGCGGGCAGCATCTCCGTCTATGCCTATCAGTTCGTGTTTTTCTGGCAGGCACTCAAGCAGTCGCAGGGCGCGGCCCGCACCGCCAGCCAGATTGTGGAAACTCCGGGGGAGGTCATGGAGCGGAAGCGTTCCTTCTCCATTCCCGACGCGGATATCCGTCTGGAAAACGTAAGCTTTGCCTATGAAAACGGACAGAAGGTGCTGGACGATCTCTCACTTGTGATCCCCAAGGGAAAAACCACCGCCATCGTGGGCCCCTCCGGCTCCGGAAAGACCACGGTGCTTAAGCTTCTGGAGCGGCTTTACCAGCCCTCATCGGGCCGGATCCTCTTCGGAGACATCCCTGCCGAGGACATTCACCTCAACGAATGGCGGGAATCCTTCGGCATGGTGCCCCAGAACAGTCCGCTGCTTTTTGGAACCATTCGTGACAACATCCTCTACGGCGTGGAGGAAAAGACCGGAGAAAAACTGTTGGACAGCGCTGTGGAAAAGGCCAACGTGCAGGAAATTTTGAACCGTCTGCCGGACGGCATCCTCTCCGATGTGGGAGATGTGGGCAGCCGTCTCTCCGGCGGAGAAAAGCAGCGCATCGCCCTGGCCCGCATGATGATCCGCGATCCGGAATACCTCATTCTGGACGAGGCCACCTCGGCTCTGGATGCCGAAAACGAGCATCAGATCACAGAAGCCCTTCAGCGGCTGATGGAGGGACGCACCTCCGTGGTGGTGGCTCACAGCCTCCGCACCATCGAGCACGCCGATCATATTATTTTCCTGGAAAACGGAAAAGTACAGGCCAGCGGAACCCACGGGGAGCTTCTTCGCACCAATCCGACGTATCAAAGATATGTAGAACTGCAGAAAGGGGAATGTTAAATGAAGGATGAACATGTGGTATACAAGACAGAAAACGTATGCGCAAGTGAGATTCAGTTTGACGTGGTGAATGGTATTCTCCACAACGTGGTATTTGAGGGCGGCTGCCGCGGAAACACCCAGGGTGTGGCCGCCCTGGCAGAGGGGATGTCCGTTGAGGACGTGGCCCTGCGCCTGTCGGGCATCGACTGCCACGGCGGCCACTCCTGCCCGGATGAGCTGGCCAAAGCGGCCCGGGAATATCTGAAAAAATATGAATAAATAAGACTTAACAAATCCACAAAAGGTAAGATTCCGTAGAAAGTTCATTGCCCGTTATCGGCCATAGCAGCCGATAACGGGCATTCAATTAAGCATATACAAGTTCAATCAAGATAATTGCCAGTATCCGGCAGGATAAGGTTCCTATCAGAAAACAATGTCTCCTAGAATGTGTTTGAAAATTGCTTTCTGCAAGATGTGCGTCACAGTTTGTGGGGAATTTGTTCCAGAATCAGGAGGCGTAGCGGGCTACGCTGACTGATTCTGGGGCAAATTCCACGCAAAGTGGGGCGTACAGATTGCAGGAATGAATGTTCAAACACGCTCTACAGCGTGTTGCTTCCACGCAAAGTGGGGCGCGCAGATTGAAGGAATGGATGTTCAAACACGCTCTGACAACTTTTCTCCGAAAAATCCTATGATCTCCTCCCAGATTTCCTTCTGGAAGAACTGCATATCCGCATGGTCGGCGTCCTCAATAGCCAGCAGCGTTACATCGCAGCCTTCCTTTTCCAGCGCGTCATGGAGCAGTTCGCCCTGCTGGAAAGGCACCGTGCGGTCCTGCTCCCCGTGGATGATCAGAAACGGCGGAGCGTCCTTCTTCACCAGGCTGATGGGGCAGTAAGCAAGGGCTTCCTCCTGGTGACGCATCACATTTTTCCCCATCAGCAGCGACTCCGGCGACGCCGCGCACTGCTCCTCGTTTGCATAGGGAAATCCCCGGAAATCTGTCGGCGGATACCAGGGACACGCGGCCTGCACCTTGCTGGAATATTCCAGATACTCTCCCACATCGTAAGCCGGATCATCGGCCAGCGCCGCCATACAGGTCAGATAACCGCCGGCGGACTCTCCCATAACGCCGAATTTTTCCGGATCAATGTGATACCGCTTGGCATGGGCCCGCAGATAGCGGATCCCGGCTTTCACGTCCTGCAGCTGCGCCGGGAATTTCGCCTCGTTGCTAGTCCGGTACTGAACCGACGCTACCACGAAGCCTTTCCGCGCCAGCTCCGAGAGATACGCCAGATGCGCGGATTTGTCCATACTCAGCCACGCGCCGCCGCAGATCCACACAATGCACGGATAGGTTCTCGTGCGGTCTTCCGGATAGATCAGGTCCAGCTTCAGATCCTGTCTCGTATGGCCAAACCACCCGTCCACCTGGGCAAACGTAATATTTGTTGTCACGGAATACTGCGGCTCTTTGACCGTTACCTGGATTCTTTTCTTCATGTTCTTTACCTCCCAATTCTTCTTATTTTTCTGTGTCCTATAGCTGCGAAAACCTGCGCAGTTCAATGTCTCTTTCGCACAATTCCTGCGAGGGATCCGAGTGCGTTTGAAAATTGCTTTCCGCAAGATGTGCGTCACAGCTTGCAGGAATGAATTTTCAGACACACTCTAACTAGTACACCGTATATGAAATATCTAGACCATCTGACTTGTCTATTTTTCCGATTGCACATGTCCAAAAGCCTCGGCGTAGCCCGCTACGCCTACGTTTTTGAACATGCACACTCGAAAAAATATCCTGCGTCATCTGACTAGATATTTCATATACGGTGTACTATCTGGACCTGGCCATTTTCCTTCCCACATGAAGACCGACTTCATTGTACGCGCTCTGTCTGTAATGGAACGCATCCTTCATCTCATGGAGATACGGCTCAAAGCTGGCCGCCAGCACCACGTCGCCTTTATCCAGACATATCTGGAACTGGGCGTTCCGGATGACTCCGTAGCAGCGGTCCAGTTCCTCTCCGGTCATGCCGTCGCGGGCTTCGGGACAATCCACATAATTGTAATGACCGATCTGCACAAGAAAGCATTTCTCAATTCCATGCTCCACAAACTGTCCCAGGATATTTTCCGTGCGCGCAATATATTCTTCCGCAGGAACCTTAAAATCCGCATCGGTCTCTCCCTGGCACCATACCAGATATTTCCTCTCCACAGCGATCCCCTGGCTGTCCAGAAAGGCAAAGGTCTGCTTCAAGCGGTCCAGCGCGTCTGTCAGCAGACCGTCCTCCAGCCACTGCCGGGTGGAAGTTCCGCCCATAGATGCTGCCAGCGCCACAACCTGCCGGCCGGTCCTGCGGTAATATTCTGCCACTGCGGCCGACACCATACTGCCGCTTCTTTCGCTGTACAACCGGTCATACAGGCCGTCTTCCCGTTCCTCGTTCAGTCCGAAAGGTTCCTCGATGGGAACAAGCGTGTCCGGCCTGCTGACCGGCTTGTATTCAAAACCGGCGCCGGCAGGGCATTTTACCGCTTCTTCTTTTGTACCGCGGCCAGACATGTTGGACTGGCCGGCAAAAACGATCAGGTCTGCTTTTTTTATGTTCATTTTGTATGCGCTCCTTTCTGTTTGTGGCTATTTCTGTCTGCTTTTATCATACATTGAAGTACGGAAAATATCCATAGATATTTTTGATTAATCGCTTCGCAATGCACAGAAACGTAACTATCCGGCCAGCTGAATCGTTATGTGATCCGGCCATTAAAAATCGCTTCGCGATGGGCCGGATGCCTGCAGGCACTACGTTTTCATACGGTCCGCACAGTAAATGCGCAGACCTGGCCGAACTGTTGCACCGTCAGACACAGTCCCACCATTTTTACACACTTGCACCTTGAGAACCACAAAAAAATTCGTTATAATCAAAGCGATCATTCCACAATGTTTATTTACCCTTTCGCAGAAATACACAATAGGGAGAAAAAGAAAATGAAAATTGTACTGGACCATCTGACAAAGAAATTCCCCGGCCGCGGCCGGAAAAATCCCGGCGAAGTCGCCGCCGTCAGCGATTTCACGCTGGAAATCCCCGACGGCGAGCTGGTAGGCCTTCTCGGTCCCTCCGGCTGCGGGAAAAGTACCACGTTAAATATGATCTGCGGCCTGGAGACCCCCACCAGCGGAACCATCCACTTCGGAGACGATGATGTAACAAAGCTTTCTCCGGAGCTTCGCGGCGTGGGCATGGTCTTCCAGAATTACGCCCTCTATCCTCATCTGAACGTCCGCCAGAACATCCTGTTTCCGCTGGAAAACCTCCGGGGAAAGGACCGTCTTTCCAAAGAAGAGATGGAGCGGCGGGTTTCCGAGACGGCGCGCCTGGTGCAGATTGAAGACCTTATGGAACGTAAGCCAAAGGAACTGTCCGGCGGCCAGCAGCAGCGTGTGGCCATCGCCCGTGCGCTGGTAAAATTTCCGCGGGTCCTTCTTCTTGACGAGCCGCTGTCCAACCTGGACGCCCGTCTGCGTCTGCAGACCCGGGAGGAAATCCGGAAGATTCAGAAAAAGACCGGCATCACCACCGTCTTCGTCACTCATGACCAGGATGAGGCTATGAGCATCTGCGACCGGATCGCCGTCATGCAGAACGGCGTACTGATGCAGCAGGGCCATCCCCAGCAGGTATACGACGACCCTTCCTGCCTGTTTGTGGCAAAGTTTCTGGGCACTCCGCCCATCAATGTGTTCGAGGGCGTTGTCCGCGGCCAGACCCTGTACATCGGCGGCCAGCCGGTGCTTCCCGCAGGCGGCGTGAAGGACCAGGAGGTTTTCGCGGCCGTGCGCCCGGAAGGATTTGTCCTGCAGTCCGACGGACCGCTTTCCTGCCGCCTGGAGCGGGTGGAGGTCATGGGACGGGACGTGAGTGTAATCTCCTCCCACGATGCCTGCACCGGTCCTGCCGTGCGCTCCATCATCAGCGCGGAATCCCGCGTGGACACGGCTTCCTCCACCGTGCGCTTTGCACTGAAACCGGGAAAAGCCTTCCTGTTTGAAAAAGACAGCGAAAAACGTGTGACCGTTCAGCAAAACTGAACGGTTGTAGGAATGAATTTTCAAACACACTCCGGAGCGTGTTTGAAAATTGCTTTCTGCAAGATGTGCGTCACAGTTTGTGGGGAATTTGTTCCGAAACCAGGAGGCGTAGCGGGCTACGCTGACTGGTTTCGGGGCAGATTCCACGCAAAGTGGGGCGTGCAGATTGCAGGAATGAATTTTCAAACACACTCCAGGCCAACGGAAAGGAGAATCTCTCACTTATGAAAAAAAATAATGGAAAAGCCTGGCTTTATCTTCTGCCTGCGCTTCTCTTTTTAATCGTCTTCATGGTCTATCCGCTGATCGACGTGTTTATCTATTCCATAGAAGAAGGCTTTAACTTTGCGTCCCAGACCTATTATGGGGTGGGATTGTACAATTTTTCCTATGTGCTCCACGACCCGTATTTTCTCCAGGCCGTGCAGAACACATTTCTTCTGGTGATCATCACTGTACCTGTCTCCACGGGACTGGCGCTGCTGATCTCCGTGGGGCTGAGCTCTATCCGGCCCTTGCGGGAACTGTATCAGACCATTTACTTTCTTCCGTATGTGACCAATACGCTGGCCGTGGGTCTGGTCTTCATGATCCTGTTCCAGAAGACCGAGTACACGGACGGACTGGTGAATCTGGTCATCGAGCTGTTCGGAGGAAACGCAGTGGACTTTATCGACGGCCCCTACTGGGCGAAAATGTTCGTCCTGTGCTTTTATACCGTGTGGGTGGTGCTGCCGTTTAAGATTCTTGTGCTCACCAGCGCCCTGGCCTCCGTGAACCAGGATTACTACAAGGCGGCCCGGGTGGACGGCACGCCCAGACTCCGGGTGTTTACCAGAATCACGCTTCCCATGATCTCGCCGATGATCTTTTACCTGGTGATCACCGGTTTCATCGGAGCTTTCAAGGCCTACAGCGACGCGGTAGCTCTGTTCGGCACCGACCTGAACGCTTCCGGCATGAACACCATCGTGGGATATGTTTACGACATGCTCTACGGCGACAGCGGCGGCTATCCGTCCTATGCGTCCGCCGCGGCGATCCTGCTGTTCGCCATCGTCCTGACCGTCACCTGCATCAATCTTCTGGTCAGCAGAAAGAAAGCGTAACCGTTCAGCCAGCTGAACTGTTACAGAAAGCATCTTAAGAGAGGTATTTACATGGAACAACAACTTGACTTCCAAAACATGCAGAAAAGGACCAACCGCCGCCAGAGGGCGCTGAAAGTTCTGGTCTATGGGTTCCTGAGCCTGTGGGCGCTGGTGGTCCTGTTTCCGTTTTACTGGATGGTCCTGACCTCGGTAAAAAGCTACGGAGCCTACAACGCCGAACATGTGCCGGCCCTGTACACCCTGGAGCCTACGCTGCAGAACTATGTGGACGCGTTTACCACCGTTCCGCTGCTGGGATATCTGATCAACACGCTGATCTTCACCATCGTCACCACGGCGATCATGATTGTCGTCAGCACACTGGCAGCCTACGCCTTCGCCCGGCTGGAATTCCGCGGAAAGAATCTTCTGTTCACCCTGTTTCTCTCGCTGATGATGATTCCCAGCGAGCTGGTGGTAATCACCAACTTTGTAACGGTGACGAATCTGGACATGCGCAACACTTTCGCCGGACTGATTCTTCCTTCCGTCACCTCCGTCTTTTATATTTATCTGCTGAAAGAAAATTTCGAGCAGGTGCCGGACGAGCTGTACCGCGCCGCCAAGGTGGACGGAACCTCCGATCTGAAGTATTTATGGAAGGTCATGATCCCCATCTGCCGTCCCACCATCGTGACGGTCACGATCCTGAAAGTCATCGAATGCTGGAATTCCTACGTCTGGCCACGGCTTGTCACCGACGATCCTTCCTATTATCTGGTGTCCAACGGGATCCAGGAAATCCGTGAGAACGGATTCGGCCGTGAGAATATCCCGGCCATGATGGCGGCGGTGGTAGTGATCTCAATTCCGCTGATCCTTCTGTTTCTCGTATTCCGCAGAAAGATCATGGCCGGCGTCTCAAGGGGAGGATTGAAAGGATGAAATCATTCAGAAAAACACTGGCGCTTCTGTCCGCCGCGGTTTTGTGTCTGCCGGTTCTGTCCGGCTGTCACGGAAGCCGGGAACAGGCAGCTTTCACTGTCCCGGAGGAATTTGATGCCTCCCGGAAGTACGAGCTTACCTTCTGGGCCAAAAACGACACCAACAAAACCCAGACCGATATCTACAAACAGGCCATCGCGGATTTTCAGACCATGTATCCAAACATTACCGTCAATCTGCGGCTGTACACAGACTACGGCGACATTTACAACGACGTGATCACAAACATCTCCACTGGCACGACTCCCAACGTGTGCATCACCTACCCGGACCACATCGCCACCT
>JAGHIA010000081.1 GCA_017887445.1 Fusicatenibacter sp. | reverse complement strand
TTGCGGTTTTGTGAATTGCTGACAAATGGCCATAAAAATTTTGATAGAATTTTCTTCGTGTGGCTGTGAAAGGTTTTTGGTTTTAATTACTCCTGTCAGATTTTTCAAAAAAAGATAGACAAAATACAGGGTAAAAGTTTTATATTTTCTTTCATAGAAGCCCGTCACACATTTCGACTGTCTGCTACGGTGTCTGCAATCAGATACCCCGCTGCAAGCAGCGGGGCGTCAAGCTTGCAGTGCTGCAGAGCAACGGAGTATCTGGCTCATTGCTCGCGAAAATTTCAAGCCAAAAGGGCATCCTGTCCAGAAAAAATGCATGTTTAAAAATCACTGCTCGCGAGATGCGCGTCACAGCTCCCGTATATCAGGACGCACAGACAGCCTCAATCCAGAACCTCCCGTCCTCATCCACAATCCCCTCCACCGACTCAAACCCGCCGGTGGAAAAGATCACATGATACCTCCCGCCTTCGCGGCGAAAATGCACCTCACACTTCAGTTCGCCCAGCAGACGGCAAAACTCGCCGTCCAGCCTGGCAAGGCTTTTCAGCACTTCGCCTTCCGTCTCCTCCATCCTGCGGACTGGCATAGCCGCGTAATGAAGATACAGATGGCTTTCCTCACAGGGGTTCATGCAGATGCTTTTTCGAAAAAGACTGCCGCCCATCATATAGATAATATAACCTGCGGCGAGCTGTTTGTTGTAACCTTTTTCACTTTTGGAATACGCGTTCATATTCATTCTCCTTTCGTATGGAAACATTTGCAAGCCTACAGCTATCCTGCGCAAAAAAACACCTCACGGGATCATGACGGTCTGAAGTATTCCACTTTGGGCACAAAAAAACCAGTCAATATAGAAATGCGCAGACTTATAGCGTATAAGCTATTCTCCAAATTTCATCTCTACTAATCGACCGGTAATATAAACGTTTTATATTCCTGTTATTACAATTTTTCTTTTTTTAGCTTACCACATTTTTGCCGGAAATACAAGTTTAATTATCAGAAAATGTTTGAACTATAGTAACAGTTCAGCCTGCACTATCCCGCGAGGTGTTTTCGCACAAAATGTGCGAAAATCCCGAGGCCTGCAGCGCGAAACTGCATGGAATGCAGTTTCTGTGCATCGCAAAGCGTGTAATAGTTCAGCTGGCTGAACTGTTACGAACTATGACCCGGTCTGGTAACAGTCCGGCAACAGCGTATTTTTATCTATTATGCACAGTTTTACTTCGATAAATTTATGTGCTTTGCTCATATTGACGCCATAAGTAAAATAGTGTACCATGAACCCAAAATCAAAAACACGACAGCAGGATTCCGGATCTTTTCCATACCAGGTTCTTATACACAACGGCGCACCGCCGTCCGGAACCGTCAGACCATTCCCATGGATAGATACTCCCATGAATCCGGAAAAGCGTAAGGAGGACAGACTCAATGAAAATCTATGTTGACGCAAACGCAAAACGTGACGGAAACGGTTCGCAGACAATGCCGTTTCGGCATATCAACAACGCGGCGCAGATCGCCCGGCCAGGCGACGAAGTTCTTGTAGCGCCGGGCGTTTACCGGGAATATGTAAATCCCCAAAACGCCGGAACCGAAGACGCACGGATTACATACCGCAGCACCGAGCCGCTGGGGGCGGTGATCACAGGAGCGGAGGAAGTAAAAAGCTGGAAACCGTACCAGGACAATGTCTGGGTATGCCGTATTGACAACTCTGTATTCGGAAGCTATAACCCCTATACCACTTATGTATACGGAGACTGGTACTTTGCAGGCCGCAGCAAACACACCGGCGCCGTGTACCTGAATGATAAAATGATGTACGAGGCTGCGAACCTGGAGGAATGTATCAAAGGCGAAGTGTACGAGTGTTCCTGGGAGCCTGAGGCATCCGTCTATAAATGGTATTCCGAGCAGGACGGCAGCGAGACCGTTATCTACGCCAATTTCCAGGGCAAAAACCCCAACGAGGAAAACGTGGAGATCAATGTGCGCCGCGAATGCTTTATGCCGTCAAAGACAGGCGTCGGTTACATCACGGTCAGCGGATTCAACATCAACAAAGCCGCAACCACATGGGCGCCGCCGGCCGCGTACCAGGACGGCATGATCGGTCCCCACTGGTCCAAAGGCTGGATCATCGAGGACTGCGAGATCAGCAACAGCAAGTGCGCAGGTATTTCTCTCGGAAAATATCTGGATCCGGACAACGACCATTACTTCACCTACAAACACCTGAAAAGTCCCACCCAGATGGAGCGTGACGCCGTATGCCGCGGCCAGTACCACGGCTGGCTGAAGGAGAAAGTGGGAAGCCACATTGTCCGCCGCTGCAACATCCACAACTGTGAGCAGGGCGGCATCATCGGACGTATGGGCGGCGTTTTCTCGGTGATCGAGGACAACCATATCCACCATATCAACAATATGATGGAGCTTGGCGGCGCGGAGATCGCCGGCATTAAGATGCACGCGGCCATCGACGTTACCTACCGCCGCAACTATATCCATCACTGCACCATGGGCATCTGGTGCGACTGGGAGGCGCAGGGCACCCGCATCACCCAGAACCTGTTCCATGACAACCAGAAACCGGACTTTGCCAGACAGCTGAAGGGCGGCATGATGAGCCAGGATATTTTCGTGGAGGTCGGACACGGCCCTACGCTGATCGACAACAACGTTCTGCTGTCTGACGTGACGCTGCGCATGGCGACGGAAGGCGTGGCAATGGTCCACAACCTGATCTGCGGCGCATTTACCTGTGTCGGCGGAGGCACCGGCCCGCGCTACACGCCGTACCATATTCCGCACCGCACAGAGGTGATGGGATTTATGACGATCCTTCACGGAGACGACCGTTTCTATAATAATATCTTTGTCCAGAAATGGCCGGCGCAGCCTTTCGTTACCCTGCGGGACAGCTCTGAGGGAACTGATGAGGAGAACCGGGAAGTCGGCACCCATGTGATGGACGATTATCCGACCTATGATGAGTGGATCCAGATGTTCGACATGGACACGGACACTCCGGATATGGCCAAACTGGACCCGGCACACAACCACAGGCTTCCTGTCTGGGTGAACGGAAACGTTTACTTTAACGGAGCAAAGGCCTGCAAAAATGAGACAAAGAATCTGGTAGATACCGAACATCCGGTAACGGTGGACGTGGTCTGCCAGGATGGAAAACCGGCGGTTTCCACGAATCTCTACGAATACCTGGGCGATTTCGCGGTTTCCATGATCGACAGCGATGTTCTCGGCTGCGCGTTTGAGCCGGAACAGCGGTTCGAAAATCCTGACGGAACGGCGATCACCTTTAACCGCGATTACTTCGGCGGAAACCGAAGCCTTTCTGTGATCCCGGGACCGTTTGCTTCGGCGGAGGATGCTAAGAAGGCGCTGTGGTAAAAAATCCCTGGACAATGCTAGAGTGTGTTTGAAAATTCATTCCTGCAATCTGCACGCCCCAGTGGGCATAAAATATATGATTGCATAAAACAGGAAACGGCATGTTCTCAATCATGCCGTTTCCTGTTTCATATGTTTATCAGTTATTCAGCTTCCGCAAATTTTTACGTTCCTAAATTTACAGAAATATCTATGTTGAACTACCTTTCATATTCCGCAATAAGATCTTCCACCAAATACTCATCACTCATACAGTGCAGATCAGAAACCCCTTCGCTGACCAGACGATATAACTCAGAGCGATAAAAGACAGCTAAAGCATCATCCAATGAAATCTTCTCTTTTCGTGAAAACAGTTCAATAATCCGGCGTACTTTTTTTGCAGTAAAATGGGATTGGCGTTCAAATCTGTTCACTCCCTTCATAACGCAGATATTCATCAAGAACCCTCTGAGTCCGCAAGCATATCTGCAGATTTGGTTTCTCAAAGTCATACTTCGATTCCCCTTTCATCCATCAAACTGATAATATCCTCAACAATATAGTCCTTACTTTGCGTATGGAGGACTTCGTATTCCGGAATGATGTAACTGTTTAAGATATCACTTTTATCCGTCAAAGCCTGATAGACCGCCTCGCCACTCTTTCCCAGTCGTATCGCGACATTTTCGATACAGAACACGGCAAACTCCAGCTCATCGGCGTTTTTAATCTTAGCATTTTCCGGCATAAGGGAACCCTCCTTGTTTCAAACGCGCTCCAGCGCCGCTTCCCACTCCTTTTCCTTAAATCCTACCAGCACAAACGTGTCGCCGATCACCAGCGGCCGCTTCACCAGCATCCCGTCGGATGCCAGAAGCTCCAGCTTTTCTTCATCGCTCATTTTCGGCAGCCGGTCTTTCAGTTCCAGTTCCCGATATTTCATGCCGCTGGTATTAAAAAACTTTTTCAGCTCCAGGCCGCTTCTCTGCTGCCATTCCTTCAGCTCCTCTGCCGTGGGATTCTGGTCTTTGATGTGGCGGTCCTCATAGGCCACGCCATGGGTATCCAGCCATTTTTTCGCCTTTTTGCAGGTACTGCAAGACGGATATTCTAAAAATAACATTGTTTTTCCCTCCTCGCTGTCAAGTAAAATCCCCATACGTTCCGCGGCTGACCTTCAAAAGGTCTTCCGGCGCCAGGATCAGCGTCGTGCCGATGCGCCCGCCGCTGACATAAATTTTTTCATACTGTCCGGCGGACTGCTCCACCACTGTGGGGAACTGTTTTTTCATTCCAATGGGACTGCATCCGCCCCGCACATAGCCGGTCACCGCCGTGATATCCTTTACATGAATCATTTCCACCGACTTTTCCTGAACCGTCCGCGCCGCTTTTTTCAGATCCACTTCCTTCGCGATAGGCAATACAAAGACGTAATACTGCCCGCTTTTTCCTTTTGCCACCAGGGTTTTAAAGGACTGTTCCACCGGCGCGCCGGTAAGCTCGGCGCTGTGCATTCCGTCGATAAACTCCTCACATTCGTATTGAATCATCTGATAGGGGATCTTCTGGCGGTCCAGAATCCTCATGGCATTGGTTTTAATCTCTTTTTCTTTACTCATTCCTGCTCCATTATATATCTGTTTTTTCTAACGATCGGCCTGTCGTTATCACTTGAAGAAATTTCCCATTGCACGTCTGAAAATATCCGAATACGCTGCATGAAACACGCAGTCTTTCAGCCGCGCGGTCCCGCTGCCTTCTTCAGCTGTTTCAGTTCTTTTTTCAGTTCAATATTCTTTTGTTTCAGGCGCACCACCGCGTCGCCTGCCTCCTCCGGTTTTACGCTGAGCAGCTGGGCGGTTCCCACAATGTTCTCATGTTTCACCTGATAATCGCGGAAGGCTCTCTCCCCGCAGAGCATGGAAACACGCACGCCGCCTTTATACTTCTGAACGCCGAGAAGCTTGATCAGACGGATCTCCCCGGTGGACGCCACATGGGTGCCGCAGCAGGCACAGCAGTCATAGCCTTCCACCGTGACCAGGCGCACCTGTCCCTCGATTTCCTTCTTGCTTCTGTATTCCATGGTTTCCAGTTCTTCCCGCGACGGATAGGAGGCGATAACAGGCGCATTCTGAAGCACGGCGTCGTTGGCCTGAAGTTCCAGCTCATACAGCTGTTCCTTGGTCAGAATACCGTCGAAATCCACGGTGACGGCTTCGCTGCCCATGTGAAATCCTACGTTGTGGTAGCCATATTCCCGGGCAACCAGTCCCGAGACGATATGCTCTCCGGTGTGGTTCTGCATATTGGAAAAACGGCGCTGGAAGTCAAGCTTTCCCACAACCTTTGTTCCCGGTTCCAAAGGTCCGGTCACCGTATGCCAGATTGTCCCGTCAATCTCCTGCACGTCAAGAACCCTTGTATTTCCCAGCGTTCCGCAGTCCGCAGGCTGTCCTCCGCCTTCGGGATAAAACGCGGTCTGATTCAGCGCAACTTTAAAAATGCCGGCCTCGCTGACACATTTCTCCACCGATGCCGTAAATTCTCCGAGGTATGCGTCGGCTTCATATAACTTTTCTGTACTCATTGAAATACCTCCGATGTTCTCTTTGCAACCGTCCCGCAAAGCGGAACAGCTGCTGTCTTTTCCATATCACTTTGTTTTCACGGTCACTGCTCACAGCCGTTCGCGGTAACTTGTAACTGTTCAGCCAGCGGAACAGTTACGGCAACTTCGCACTTACAGTTTACTACAAGGTTTTTTGACTGTAAAGAACATAAAGCACACCGCGGAAACTCCCATCAGCCATGGATAATACAGATAAGGCATGATCTCAAACGGCGCCGCCTCCACTGCCTGGGCCGCCAGAAGCAGCTGCGCCCCATAAGGGAGAAGTCCCTGTCCCACGGAAGCGAAAATATCCAGGATCGAAGCGGTCCGCTTCGGCTCGATCTCATATTCCCGGGCAACTTCCCTGGCGATAGGTCCGGCGATGACGATCGTCACCGTATTGTTGGCCGTGGCAATGTCCACAAGCAGCGTCAGCAGCGCGATTCCAAGCTGCGCTCCCCGCGGCCCGCGGATTCTTTTCCGGATAAAATACAGGATACTGTCGATCCCTCCGTATTCCCGCATCAGCGCCACCACGCAGGCCACCAGAATGGAGATCACCGTAATATCATACATCCCGGTGACGCCCTCGCCCACAGAGGTAAACATCTCAAAGGGCGCGATCTCTCCCGTCGCCACCCCCACAACCAAAGACAGCACCGTTCCGCCAAGAAGCACCGCAAATACATTGCACCCCAGCAGCGCCCCGGCCAGTACCACCAGATACGGAAGGATTTTCAGAAGATTGTATTCCAAAGGCCCTTCCACCGTGTAATCCGCATGACGGGTGATCAGCACAAAAATCAGAAGCGACAAAACCGCCGCCGGCAGGACAATCAGAAAATTTGCCTTAAACTTATCCTTCATATCGCATCCCTGGGTTTTCACCGCCGCGATGGTCGTGTCGGAGATCATGGAAAGATTGTCCCCGAACATGGCGCCGCAGACCACCGCGCCGATGCACAGCGCTGCGGAAAAGCCCGTCTTCTCGCTGATTCCTCCCGCGATGGGCGCCAGGGCCGCGATGGTGCCCATACTGGTACCCATGGACAGAGAAATAAAGCAGCCGATGAGCATCAGTCCCATCACGGACACCGAGGAAGGCAGGATGGAGAGACAGAAATTCACCGTGCTGTCCACACCGCCGGCTGCCCGGACCGCGCCGGAAAATCCGCCGGCCGCCAGGAAGATCAGACACATGGTAATAATATTTTCCTCCCCGACTCCTTTTGTGATCACTTTTATCTTTTCGTCAAACTTCAGCGAAGGGTTCTGAAAAAACGCCACAGCCAGCGCGATCAGAAATCCGACCACTGCCGGCATGGTATTAAAATCCCCGCTGGCGATCCCCAGTCCCAGAAAGGATGCCAGAAACACCCCGATGGGCAGCAGCGCCCTCACTCTTCCTTTTTCCATATGACAGACATATCCTTTCTTTTTGATTCCCGTATGCCTTAACTATGACACAACTCCCGCCCGTATGTCAACCTCCTCAAATGTAACCGTTCAGCCGTAACCGTTCAGCCGGCTGTATCGTTACGGCATCCGGCTATTAAAAAACGCTTCGCGATGAGCCGGATGCCTGCAGGCGCTATGTTTTCATACGCATTACAAAAGACAGGCAAAACAACCGCTTCTTTCGCATAGCTGTTCTGCCTGCCTTTCTGACATTCTTACGCAAGCTGTTTTTTTACCACGCACGGATTCCCACAGACAAGCACCCCTGCCGGAATGGAATCCTTCACCACGCTGCCCGCGCCGATCACCGCGCCGTCCCCAATAACAACCCCCGGCAGGATCACCGCCCCGCCGCCGATCCAGACATAATTTCCGATAGACACAGGCGCCGTCTTTGTCCGGACCGCCGTGTTCCCGTTTTCGTCCACAAAGAACCGCTCCTCCGCCCGGATGGGGTGGACCGCCGTATAGATCTTTACATCCGGTCCGATCAGTGTATGGTGGCCAATGGAAATCTTTCCTGTGTCCAGCAGCGTACAGTTCATATTGATCAGACTGCTGCTTCCCACCGTGATATTGCGCCCGTAATCCACAAAAAACGGCTGATTAATCCGGACGTTTTCTCCGCAGTCTCCCAGCAGCAGCCGCAGAATCTCCTCCCGCAGCTTCGTGTTCTCCGCCGGAAGGCTATTGTATACGCGCATCAGGTCTTTGGCCCGGCTGCTCATGCTGCGCAGCTCCGGGTCCCGGGTGTCGTAGTATTCACCGCTTAACATTTTTTCCGCCTCTGTCATAGTGCATTGTCCTTTCCTGTAACTGCTCCGCCAGAGTGTGTTGGAACATTCATTTCTGCAATCTGCATACAACAGAGTGTGTTGGAAAATTGCTTTCTGCAATCTGCACACAACAGCGTGTGTTGGAAAATTGCTTTCTGCAATCTGCGCATAGCAGCGTGTGTTGGAAAATTGCTTTCTGCAATCTGTACACAGCAGCGTGTGTTGGAAAATTGCTTTCTGCAATCTGCACACAACAGAGTTTGTTGGAAAATTGCTTTCTGCAAGATGTGCGTCACAGTTTGTGTGGAAGGAATGTTCAAATACGCTCCAGGCCAAACAGTTTTCTTTTTTTCTCCCGGGCGGCCGGTCATAACGTTTCAGCCAGCGGAACAGTTACGGCCGGTCATACCATGCCCCCGGAGTATTTTCATTGTAAGGCACATTGCTTATTCTGTAAAATGCTTATCTTTTATCACCAGAAATAACCTGTAGTAACAGTTCAGCGTTGCTGAACGATTACACGCTTCGCAGTGGGCCGGATGCCCGCGGGCGCCGCGCTTTCATACGGTCTGCGCAGCAAATGCGCAGCCCTGGCTGAACGGTTACGCAAAACCTTTCATATATTCCGACACAAAGTTGACGAATGCCGCCGTCGCCGGCGCGAAGACAGAATCCTTTTTCCATACCAGAGCCGTCCGTGATTCTACCGCCGGAGAAAACGGGAGAAATGTAAGGTTCTCGTAGCTGCAGTCCAGCTGGATACAGATAACCGCACCCAGTCCGCTTTCCACCAGCATCGCTTCATTATAGAGAAGGTTGCCCACCGCGGCAATGTCCATCTGCTCATACAATCCGCCAAACCATTCGGCGACGCTTCCCTGCAGATCTCTGGAGGCGGTCACCAAAGGAATCCCAAGAAGATCCTTTGGCTGCACCTGCTCCTGTTTCGCCAGCTGAGAATCCTTGGGCGCAAGAACGCCCCACGTTTCCCTCACCGGCATGGGAACAAACTCATATTTTCCAATGTCTATCGGTTCGCCCATAACGCCCAGATCCAGAAGGCCCCGCTCAATGTAATCCTGGATGTTGTCGGTATTTCCGCTGTAGATCCGGAAACGGACCAGCGGATGCTGTTTCCGGAAAGCGACCATCGCCTGGGTGAGCGCGCGGGTGCTCCGAAACTCTCCGCTGCCAATGGCAATCTCTCCGGTCAGTTCTGTTTCCTTGCGCAGAAAATCATTCCTGGTCTTATCGGCCAGCGAGATCAGCTCCTGGGCCCTGCGCTTCAGAAGCAGGCCGTCCTCCGTCAGGGTGATTCTGTGATTGCCGCGCACAAACAGCGTGACGCCCAGCTCCTCCTCCAGCTGCATCATCTGACGGGACAGGGCCGGCTGACTGATGTGGAGCATCTGCGCCGCCCTGGTTATATTTTCTTCTCTGGCCACCGCCAGGAAATACTTCAGTGTGCGTAACTCCATGGAATTTCCTCCTTCACGGACGTTCGATAACAGTTCAGCCTTGCTGAACGATTACACGCTTCGCGATGCTCAGAAACTGCATTTCATGCAGTTTCGCGCTGCAGGCCTCGGGATTTTCGCACATTCTGTGCGAAAACACCTCGCGGGATAGTGGCAGGCCAAACTGTTACGGCGTCCGATCTCTTTTCTTTCACTATATAGACAAGTTTCCTGAATGTCAATCGGCAAAAAAAAGAGTCCTTCCATAATCCTTTACAGAAGAACTCTTTTTTTCAGCGCGTGTTTGAAACTTCATTGCTGCAATCCGCACGCCCCACTTTGCGTGGAGTTTCTATCGTTATTCCATCGGCTTCCCGGTTTCCCGGGAACCGCCGCAGCACAACCCTAGAGCGTGTTTGAAAATTGCTTTCTGCAAGATGTGCGTCACATTTTGTGGGGAATTTGTTCCGAAATCAGGAGGCGTAGCGGGCTACGCTGACTGATTTCGGAGCAAATTCCCCGCAAAGCGGGGCCTGCAGATTGCAGGAATGAATTTTCAAACACGCTCTATGAGGCTTTCTGCATTTTCCCCGCCGCCGCCTCATATCTGGCGGCAAACCGCAGATGGCGAATCAGCAGTACAAGAACAATCAGCTGCAGTAATGAATCAACCGCCAGCGGTATCAGCGCACGGTCCAGTGCCATATGAACGGCTTCCGCGATCTGGATCACGGCGAAAATCCCGTGTTCCATCACATGTCCGCGCTTCATGTCGTATAGTACCTGCCCGTTTTTGTCCTCCGGCCTGGTTTCCTTCCGAAAAAGTATGTACCCACGAAGAAAACCTGCGGTGACGAAAAGAGCGAACAGAATGTTCAACACCGCAGAGATCCTATTGCAGGTCTGAACATATGCCGGATTTCCTTTTAATATCGTCGTCATGATGCCGGCAAGCAAAATGCTGATATAAAGAATCACCAGCAAGATATTGATTCCTTTGCGTTTTACAGGATACATTCTTACCTCCTCTCTCCATACACATCCGCATGGCTGTTCGATCGTAGCAGTACAGACAATCCTATACCGTTATATTTTTAACATTATTATAACATTTATCATTTTTTTGTCAATTATGCAAATTTTATAAATCATGAAACGTATTTATAGATAATATTCTTTTCACCGACTGATTTTGAAATCAATAACCCCGCTGCAAGCAACGAAGAATCCAGTTTGCAGCGGGGAATCCAGCTTACAGCGCTGCAGCATAGCGGGGAATCCAGCTGAACCATCATCCGCCGTCCTTTCTCCTGGATGAGTTTTGCGTTCATTGCGCAATTTTAAGCGTTTATTGCGCAAATCCATGGGAATTTATTGAATATGCACAAATTGTAATTGTGTATTTTGTAGTTAATTCAGGTATTTACAGTAGGTAAAATATGCGATATCATGAATACAGCGCAATAATCATGAGCAATCAGCCAATTAATTGCGCAAGGAAGGAGATAGCCTATGTACAAGAAACAGAACTCCAAAAAACGAAAAACCGGAGCTGTTTTCGTGAACACCGTGGTTTGTCACTATGAAAAAACTGCACCGCATCATCCCGGAGGAGCCGGCAGCGATCCGGCGTCCACATGACCGGAGAAAGGAGAAGTATGAAATTATTCGGAAAAAAGATCAGAAAAAACAGAACACTGCTGCTGATGCTGATTCCCGCGTTCGTATTCGTTATTATCTTCAACTACATCCCCATGGGCGGAATCATCGTAGCGTTCAAAGACTATAACTACAACAGCGGAATCCTTGGAAGTCCCTGGGTTGGCTGGGACAACTTCAATTATCTGTTTGTAACCGGAAAAATCTGGGAACTGACCCGGAACACCCTGCTGTATAACCTGGCCTTCATCTTTTTCGGCATTGTCTTTGAAGTAGGATTCGCGATCATTTTAAGCGAGATCACCAACAAGGTATTCAAGAAAATCTCCCAGGGCTTCATCTTCCTGCCGTACTTTATTTCCTGGGTTGTCGTCTCCACGATCATGCTCAACATCTTCGGAGAAAACGGCGTACTCAATTCTGTGCTTTCAACGGTTGGCATCGAAGGCTTCAACATTTATAAACAGGCGGCCCAGTGGCCCATTGTTATGGTCCTCGTACGTCTCTGGAAACAGACCGGCTACGGAACCGTGGTATATCTTGCCGCTATCGCGGGCATCAGCCAGGAAATGACCGAAGCCGCCCAGATCGACGGCGCCACCATCTGGCAGAGGATCCGTTACATAACCATTCCCAGCCTGAAACCAACCATCATCATCATGACCCTGCTGGCAGTGGGAAATATTTTCAGAGGCGATTTCGGTATGTTCTACCAGCTTGTGGGTTCCAACCAGCTTCTGCTGAAGAGCTCGGATGTCATCGACACTTATGTATACCGTTCTCTGATCACAACGCCGAACATCGGTATGTCGGCAGCCGCGGGCCTGTATCAGTCCGTTCTCTGCTTTATTACCATCTGCGCGGTGAACTACATTGTGAAGCGTATAGATCCGGATTACACCCTATTTTGACAGGAGGCGAATACAATGAAAATAAAAAAAGGAAAAGATACGATCACCTTCAATATTGTAGCCTATACACTGGTCGGATTGTTTGCGCTGGCATGTATCATCCCCTTTTACCTGATCGTCGTAGGTTCCCTGACCGATGAAAGGACGATCATCACAGACGGCTATCAGTTTTTCCTGAACGCGAAGAACTTTTCCCTGGAGTCCTACCAGATGGCCCTGAAAACGCCGGAAACCATTCTGCGCGCTTACGGCGTGACCCTGTTTGTCACCATCGCGGGAACGGTGCTTTCCATCCTTCTCACCACCATGACAGGCTATGTGCTGGCAAGACCGGATTTTCCGTGGAGAAATGGAATTTCCTTCTTTTTCTTCTTCACTACCCTGTTCAACGGAGGACTGGTACCCTGGTATCTGCTCTGCACCCAGTATCTCGGTTTCACCAACCGGATTTACTCTCTGATCATTCCGGGACTGTTTTCCGTCTGGAACATGATCATTGCCAAGAGCTTTATGAAGGGCATCCCCTTTGAGATGACCGAAGCGGCCAAGATCGACGGCGCCGGGGACTTTTACATCTTTTATAAGATCATTTTCCCCATGTCCAAACCGCTGGTGGCTACCCTGACACTGTTTATCGCTCTTGCCTACTGGAACGACTGGTACAACTGTATGCTTTTCATGAGCACCGGAGAAAACTGGAACCTGCAGTACACGCTCCAGAACATCCTCAACAGCACGGAAGCGCTGAAACGTGTGGCCGCCCAGACCGGTATGCAGGTGGGCCAGCTGCCGTCGGAAGGACTGAAGCTGGCGATGACGGTCATCGCCACAGGCCCCATCGTCCTGCTGTACCCGTTCTTGCAGAAATATTTTGTCAAGGGCCTGACCATCGGCGCAGTCAAAGGATGATCCGTTCAGCCGGCTGAACTGTTACGTTCCGGCAACGATTCCGCTGGCTGAATACTTACCCGTTTATCCGGACAGCTGCATCATGATTACTATTTACAGCTGCACTCAGCAGCAAACCTTTAAGGAGGAAACAGAATGAAAACAAGAATGAGAAAACTTTTGGCCTGTACATTATCCGCGGCGACTGTCCTTTCCCTGGCAGCCTGCGGAGGCGGAAACGCAGACGAGAAAAAACCGTCAACGCCCGGCGACGACTCCGCCATCGCAGCGGACAGCCCTTACAAAGGCAAGGGGTACGATCTGTCCCAGCACGAAGACATCGTTATGTACATGGTAGGCGATGAACCTCAGGATATGCAGGAGGTTCTGGACAAGGCCAACGCCGAATACTTTGAGCCAAACCTCAACACCACCCTGCAGATAAAATTTCTGAACTGGAGCGATTATACCACCAAATATTCCCTGCTGCTCTCCGGCGGCGAGGAAGTGGACATGATCTATACGGCGGCATGGTGCTACTACAACGAGGAGGCCGCGAGAGGCGCGTTTCTGGAACTGAACGACGATTTCCTGAAGCAGTATATGCCGTACACCTACGAGCAGCAGCCGGAAGAAAGCTGGGACCAGATCTCCATCGACGGAAAGATCTTCGCGGTCCCCAAGGCGAAATCCACCTTTACTGCCTATAATATCGTGGCTGTCCGCCAGGACCTGATCGACAAATATCAGCTGACGGTTCCGGACAGCTGGGAAAATTACGAGACTTACCTGGAGGAGCTGGCGGACCTGAAAGGCGAGACCGGCGTAATCCCGCTGAACACCAACGCCAACAGAGAACAGCTGCTCACTCTCTTTTTGCAGACCCAGAAGGTTCAGACGGTAGCCGAAGGCTTTGACTGGATGTACAACGCAAACGGCAAGGAAGACGCTCCGGACCCAGAGGATATCTTCTATTTCTATGGTTCTGACCTTCACTTGCAGTACTGCCTGGAAATGGCAAGACTGGCGGAGGAAGGAATCTGGTCGTCGGATGCCATCAACGACACCACCGACGCGCAGTCCTACTTTGAGAACGGTACCTCCGGCTCCTTCATCTGGAACACAAGCGTCTTCCAGGCCGGAAAAAATCTTGAATCTGCCGGCAACGGAACCTACGCGGTATACGATGTGACCCCGGACACCCCAAGAAGCAAAGCCAGCTACGCCACCGACGCCATTGCCATCACCACCAAATCAGACAAGCAGGAACGGGCGGCGCTGACCCTCGACTACATGAAGACTGACACAGGCCTGAACCGTCTTCTCATGGGCGGCATTGAAGGAAAACACTGGGAGCTGGACGAAAACGGCGACCGTGTGGTACTGGACGCGGCATCCGGATACGGCTGGAACAACTGGGCATGGGCGCTGAACAACGAGAGCGAGCCGGACGAGGCAGGACTGGACGAGCGCCAGGTTGCTATCCAGGATCAGCTTGACGCAATGGAATACCATCCGGAGATCGCAGGATTTACCTTCGATCCGGAAAACGTGCAGACGGAGTATACCATCGTAAAATCTGTGGTGGACGAATACCGTCAGAGCTTTGCCCTTGGCATCTACGGCGACGATACCGAGCAGCACTTCAACGAATTTAAAGAGACACTGGAAAACGCAGGACTTGAAAAGGTAACGGAAGAACTGAAGACCCAGTACCAGGCGTACCTCGAGCGCAAGGGACTCTAAAACAGTAACAGTTCAGCCTGCTGAACGGTTACCAGAATATTCTAAATCGGAAGAAAAAACTTCCCTGCCGGTAAAAAAACAGCTATAATAGGTTCAGTGAATCCGCCGCGCGAAACAATAGAACGATTCAGCCATCTGGATTGTTACAGCATCCGGCCATTGAAAATCGCTTCGCCATGGGCCGGCTGCCCACAGCCACTACGGTTTCATACGGTCTGTGCAGTCAATGCACAGACCTGGCTGAACTGTTACGAAACAATCACAGAATTTCCAGGTCAGGGAGGTATTTATGAAAGAAAGGCAAGAGATCGCCAAAGAACGTATCACCATACAGGAGATTGCGAGAAGACTGGAACTGTCTCCTACGACTGTGTCCCGGGCGTTGTCCGGCAAAGGAAGGATCGGCCAGGAAACGAAAAACAAAATCTACCATTTTCTCGACGCCAACAGCTATGTGCCAAATATCGCGGAGCGTGTCTGTGACACGGAAAAAAATATATGCGTACTGATTCCCGGCGAGGAAGGCCACGCAATGCTTCCATATTTTCAGGAAATTCTTCTGAATATTTATGATTATTTTTCCGCCCTCGGCTACGGCGTCCTGATGGTCAAAACCGTCGCCAACGATATCCATCTGCTGAAAAGCATGGTGGACCAGCACAAGGTCCGCGGAGCAATCCTCACAAGAACCATGGAGGGAGATCTGGCCATATCCTATCTGAAACGCCAGCAGATTCCCTTCGTGCTGATCGGAAGCACCGCGGAGGACGATGTACTTCAGGTTGATTTTGACCAGGAACAGGGCTGCCGTGACTTGACGGAGGTTCTGCTTAAAATGAACATCCGCAGGATCGCCTGTATCTGCGGAGACAACAATCACACCGTAACGCAGAGCCGGTTAAGAGGCATCCGTGCCGCCTTCTCGGCGGCGCAGGTTCCTCTGCCATCCGATTTCATTTACACGGGAGCGGTTTATCCTTCCATCACGGAACGATATGTGGAGGATGTCCTGAAAAAAGAGGCCGAATGTATCCTATGCCTGGACGACAACATCTGCATCTCCGTGATCAACACCCTTCAGAAAAAAGCTGTGAGCGTACCGGAAACCATAAAGGTCGCTTCCTGTTATGGAAGCCGGCTGCTGGGCCTTTGCTACCCCGCCGTGACCTGCCTGGAATTCAATCTCCGGGAAATGGGCGCGCTGGCGTCAAAAAGGCTTCTGGATGCCATGGAGGGAACTCCGGACTATACAAAGCTTACCCTGGGTTACAGCATTCTGATCCGGGACTCTACAAAATAACACTTCAAAAGCACCCGGACGTGTCTGAGCGAAAAAGAAGTTTTCATTTTCAGACACAGCCGGAGACTGGGAGGCACAAACAAATGAGCGAACATGACTTTAAGACATCACAATTACTCTTTGGGGGAGATTATAATCCGGAACAATGGCTGGATTACCCGGAGATTCTGGAAAGAGACATAGAACTTTTCAAGCAGGCCGGCATCAATACCGTCACCATGGGCATGTTCTCCTGGAGCAGACTGGAGCCGGAGGAAGGACAGTATCACGTTCAATGGCTGCTGGACATTGTGGACCGGCTGTACCAGAACGGAATCTATACGATCCTGGGAACGCCGTCCGGCGCCCGCCCCAACTGGCTGGCCAGACAGTACCCTCAGGTACTGCGCGTGGATTCCATGCGCAGGAGAAACCTTTTTGGCGGACGGCAGAATCACTGCTATACCTCGCCGGATTACAGAAAGAAGGTCTGGGAGATTAACCGGCTGCTGGGAGAAAAGATCGGAACCCATCCCGGGGTTATCCTTCTTCATCTGTCCAATGAATACGGCGGAGACTGCCACTGCCCCCTGTGTCAGGCGGCTTTTCGAAACTGGCTGAAGGAAAAGTATGGCACGATCCAGGAGCTGAACCGGCGCTGGAATACCGAATTCTGGAGCCACACCTACCAGAGCTTCGACCAGATTGAAAGTCCTTCTCCTCTTGGAGAAATGATGCTTCACGCGCTGACCCTCGACTGGAAGCGCTTCGTCACCGACCAGACGGCAGATTTTGCCCGGATGGAAAAAGAGGCCCTGTACGCAGGCGGCTGCAAAAAGCCCGTCACTTCAAACTTCATGGACGACTTCGACGGCCTGAACTACCGGAAATTCAAGGATGTCATCGACGTGGCTTCCTGGGACAGCTATCCGGAATGGCACCGCAAACCGGAGAAGGAAACAGCGGTGGAAACCGCCATGCAGCATGATTTCATGCGCTCCCTTCTGAAGAAGCCGCATCTTATGATGGAATCCTCGCCTTCCTCCACCAACTGGCAGGATGTGAGCAAGCTGCGCAAGCCCGGCGTGATTCGCGCCGCTTCCCTTCAGGCAGTGGCCCACGGCTCTGACAGCGCCTTGTATTTCCAGCTCCGCCAGAGCAGGGGCGCCTCCGAGAAATTCCACGGCGCCGTCATCGACCATTACGGCGGAGAAGACACCAGAGTGTACCGGGAGGTCTGCGAGACAGGCCAGGCGCTGGAAGCGCTCTCTGAGCTTACCCAAACCTCCGTTCACGCCCAGGCAGCCGTCGTCTACGATACAGAAAACCGTTGGGCGGTGCTGGATGCCCAGGGCCCGCGCAACATCGGCATGCCTTACAAAGATACGGCGGTAAAAATGTACAGCGCCATCCGCAGACAGGGACTCAACACCGATATCATTGATATGGAAGATCCGCTCGACGGCTATCAGATCGTGCTCATCCCCATGGCCTATCTGTTCCACGCAGACTTTGAACAGAAAGTCCGGAACTTTGTGGAAAACGGAGGCATCGCGGTCATGACCTTCTGGTCCGGCATCGTGGACGACACGGACGCATGTTTTCTCGGCGGCACCCCGCATAGCCTGATGGATGTTTTCGGCCTTCGCAGCACAGAGATTGACGGACTGTATGACGGGGAAGAAAACAGCGCCGCCCCCGTAAAAGGAAACTCTCTGGGCCTGGACAGAACTTATACCTGCAGGAATCTGTGCGAACTGGTAAAAACCTCCGGCGCCGAAGTCCTTATGGAATATGAAAAAGACTTCTATCAGGGATTGCCGGTGCTGACCCGCCACGCCTTCGGAAAGGGCAAGGCATTTTATGTATGCGCGGACATGGAACAGGCCTTCTATACGGATGTTCTGACCCGGATCATAAAACAGGAAAACGTCAGCACGCCGATGGAGCAGATTCCCGACGGCATTGAGGTAAGCACAAGAGAATCCTCTGAATACCTGTACACCTTTGTTCAGAACTTTAACCACGAACCGGTCAGCGTTTCCCTGCCGGAGCCGGCAGTTCTCTGGTTCGGAACAGAAACCAAAGGGACGGTTCCCGAATACGGCACGGTGGTATACCGGACGAAAAAGTAACAGGAAGTAGGTAAGTGTGTGTTACAGTTCATCCAGGTCTGTGCATTTACTGCGCAGACCGTAGGACAATGTAACGCATGCAGGCATCCGGCCCATCGTGAAGCAATTTTCCATGGCCGGATGCCGTAACAGGTCAGCTGGCTGAACTGTTACAAGTGCGTAGGTTACGATCAGAATTCAAAACCTACGCACTTTCTTTTCACCCTCAGCCTTTACGGCGAAGACCCGGCCCTGCGGCCCTGCAGCCCCCCGCGTCAGTCAAAATCCCCGTCCGGCTGCCCGGCAAGCATGACCCTGCATCTTTTCTTATAGCATGCAATTCCATATTTCAAAATATGTTCCACACCTTCCTCACGGAGCGCTTCCTCATAATGGTTGGCTTCCATCTGCAGCAGAGCTTTTTTTGCAGCTTTCCTCCAGATTCCCGTCTTCCGCATATTTCACTTCGATCACAACCCCCGTCTCCTCATCCCCCATAGCCAGCAGAATATCGCTGTAACCGTCCCCGGCTTCTTATCATAAGGCGTCAGCTTCTCGCTTTGCAAGAGATACTGCATCCGGCTGGCTTCTCAAAAATCCACTTTTTTGAAATATCTATTGACAGATACCCTGTACTGGTATATCATGAACATATGAACAATCATTCATATGTTCAGATTAGAATTTTTCTACACGTCGGAGATTGGAGGAATCTTATGAGCCAG
>JAGHIA010000007.1 GCA_017887445.1 Fusicatenibacter sp. | reverse complement strand
CTACGGCCCCAACAACGACGGCGTGACCAACTATGACGACACGGATTACGGCCCCAACAACGACGGCGTAACCAACTATGACGACACGGACTGCGGCCCCAACAATGACGGCGTAACAGATTATAATGATGGAAACAGCAATTATGATGACGGCGGCAGCAATTACGATGACGGCGACGATGACGACGACGATGATGACGATGACGATGACTGAGGGGAAATGCTATATAAAACTGCGCCATGAAAGAAAGCACCAGATCAGCCGGATGGAAGATCTGGTGCTGACAGGCCGGCTGTCAAAGCTTTTCGCGCGGGACAGACACGCCGGACCGGACGGAAGCTACCGGGTGACCAGTCTGTACTTTGATACGCCTTATGACAAAGCGCTCAGGGAAAAAGCAGATGGAATCAGCCGCAGGGAAAAATTCCGGCTTCGGTATTACGGAACGGATATCAACTATCTTAAACTGGAGAAAAAATTCAAAATCGGCGGTATGTGCGGAAAACGAAGCCAGCGCATCAGCACAGAACAGGCGCAGGCGTTGCTGGAAGGAACGCTGGAGCTTCCTTCGGAGGACGAACCGCTGCTGCTGGAGCTTTACAGTAAGATCCAGGGGCAGCTGCTTCGCCCTCAGACAGTGGTATGCTATGACCGGGAAGCTTTTCTTTTTGAACCAGGTAATGTGAGAATCACGTTGGACCGGAAAATCAGAACAGGGCAGAGTCCGCAGGATTTCTTTCGCCCGGATCTGTGTCTGCTCCAGGTCATAGACCCTTTTACCGTGCTTGAAGTGAAGTACGACGAGATGCTCCCGGAGATTGTGGAGATGGCAGTACAGGTGCCAGGGCGGCAGGCGTCGGCATGTTCCAAGTATGCGCTGTGCCGGAGATTTGATTAAATGGACGAGGAGAACAACAATGACATTTCAGGATATTTTTAAGTCTGGATTTTTGGAACATATGGGCAGCATTTCTCTGTTGGATTCTGTCGTGGCCATGGGGATGGCGTTTCTTTTGGGAATGTACATTTTCTTTATTTATAAACAGACATACAGCGGAGTGATGTATTCGTCCGGATTCGGGGTATCCCTGATTGCCATGACGCTGATCACAACGCTTCTGATCATGGCTGTAGTCAGTAATGTCGTGCTGTCCCTGGGTATGGTGGGCGCCCTGTCAATTGTCCGTTTCCGCACAGCGGTCAAGGAACCGACGGACCTGATGTTTTTATTCTGGAGTATTGCCACAGGCATTGTGCTGGCGGCAGGCCTCATTCCTCTGGCAGTTTTCGGAAGTATCTTTATCGGACTCCTTCTGCTTCTTTTTTCCAAAGGCGCTAAAACAGATACCCCTTATATTCTGGTGGTACACTGCCCGGGAGAACAGGAAGCACAGGTGCGCGAATGCGTTGCCGCAGGGGCCAGAAAGATGAGTCTTAAAAGCAAAAGCGTAACAGCGGACAGGACAGAGTTGAATTATGAGATAAGACTGAAAGCTGAGGAGACGGGATTTCTCAACACGCTGAATGAGATTCCTGGAGTCAGTCATGTGATTCTTGTGTCGTATAACGGCGACTATATGGGGTAATTATGCTGAAACACAGATATATTGACAGAATCTGTATTGCCGCCGCGTTTGCCGCGGTAATTCTGACCGTGCTGTTTATGCATGGAGAAACGTTCGGGATTACCAGGTTTTCCGCCAGTCCCGGCTATGTGAACAGGCTGTTTGACCCTCAGCGGGTTCATACGGTGGATATTCAGCTGGACGGCTGGGAGAAATTTCTGGAACAGGCAGAAGCCGAAACTTACGTTCCATGTACCGTAGTCATTGACCAGGAAACCTTTCATCAGGTGGGCATCCGTGCCAAGGGAAACAATTCCCTGCGCCTGACCAGCAAGTACGGTCTGTCCAGGTACAGCCTGAAACTGGAATTTGACCATTATGTGGACGGCGGAAATTATTACGGGTTGGACAAATTTTCCCTGGACGCCTCTTTTCAGGACAACAGCTATATGAAGACCAGCCTGACCTACGATATGATGAAATTTATGGGAGTTCCCACACCGCTGTGCAGTTATGTGTGGGTGACCGTAAACGGGGAAGACTGGGGGCTGTTCCTTGCCATCGAAGAGCCGGAGCACGCGTTTGCAAAACGCAATTTCGGAAACAGATATGGCCGCCTGTACAAACCGGATTATCGCTCCCTCAACGATGAAAACGCCGATCTGGCGCTGAAATATATTGACGATGACCCGGACAGTTACGACAATATTTTCCGTAATGCCAAATTTGACGTTTCCCATGCGGATCAGGAACGGCTCATCCGGGCGCTGAAGGCACTGGAAACCGGAGACGGACTGGAAGAAGCAGTAAATGTGGACGAGGTTCTGAGATATTTTACCGTCCAGGTATTCGTTATGAACTGGGACAGCTATATTGGATATACGGGACACAATTACTTTCTCTATGAAGAGAACGGTCAGATCAGCATCCTGCCCTGGGATTATAATCTGGCCTACGGAACCTATGCCCTGGGAATGACAAATCCTCTCAAGGACCCGGAAGTGCTGATCAATTATCCCATTTATACACCGGCAGAAGGAAGCATTATGAAAAACCGGCCGCTGTATCACAATCTGATGAAGCAGGATGAATATTTTGCCCGATATCAGAAGTATTTCGACCAGCTGATTTCCGGGTATTTTGAAAGCGGTTCTTTTGAAACCTGGATGGAAAAAACCTTTCGTCTGATCTTTACCTATGTAAAAAAAGACCCTACGGCGTTTTGCAGCTTCGAGGACTACTGCCTGGCGGTGGACACTCTGAAGCAGGTCTGTGAACTTCGCGCCGAAAGTGTGCGCCAGCAGCTGGCGGGAGAACTACCGGCCACACTCAGCGGGCAGAAAGAATATCCCGAAAGAAAAGTAGAGGCGTCGTCGGTACGGCTGGAGGATCTTGGGGATTTTGAAGATTTTAGGTCTTTTCGAACCGAGGAAATGGTGGTACAATAACAAGTACATCAAAATTCAGAGAAAACGGGAGAAAAAATCATGAAACTCACGACCGTAAAAGAAATCTACAAAAACCGTGAAGCCTTCCTGGACAAGGAAGTCACCGTCGGCGGCTGGGTCCGCAGCGTACGCGGCTCCAAAACCTTCGGCTTCATCGTACTCCACGACGGAAGCTATTTCGAGACGCTTCAGATCGTATACAGCGACAAGATGGAAAACTTTGACGAGATCTCCAGGCTGAACGTAGGAGCCGCCGTCATCGTCAAAGGAACCCTGGTGGCGACGCCAGAGGCCAAACAGCCCTTTGAGATCCAGGCCAGCGAGGTAACTCTGGAAGGCGCGTCCGCTCCGGACTACCCGCTGCAGAAGAAACGCCATTCCATGGAGTTCCTGCGCACCATCTCACACCTGCGCCCGCGCACCAACACTTTCCAGGCGGTTTTCCGTGTGCGCTCCCTGTGCGCCTTTGCCATTCACCAGTTCTTCCAGGAGCGGGGATTCGTCTATGTGAACACCCCGCTGATCACCGGAAGCGACTGCGAGGGCGCCGGAGAAATGTTCCAGGTCACAACCCTTGACCTTGAAAACATTCCCAAAACCCAGGACGGCTCTGTGGACTTTTCCAAGGACTTCTTCAACAAAAAGACCAGTCTGACCGTCAGCGGCCAGTTAAACGGCGAGACCTTCGCCCAGGCATTCCGCAACATTTACACCTTTGGACCGACCTTCCGCGCGGAAAATTCCAACACCACCCGCCACGCGGCGGAGTTCTGGATGATCGAGCCGGAGATGGCCTTCGCCGACCTTCAGGACGACATGGACCTGGCAGAGGCAATGCTGAAATATGTGATCCGTTACGTTCTGGAGCATGCGCCGGAAGAAATGAACTTCTTCAACTCCTTTGTGGACAAGGGACTGCTGGAGCGCCTGAACCATGTGGCAAACTCCGATTTCGGCCATGTCACCTACACAGAGGCCATCGAGCTTCTGGAAAAGGACAACGACAGCTTCGAGTATAAAGTGTCCTGGGGCTGCGACCTTCAGACCGAGCACGAGCGCTACTTAACCGAGCAGGTCTTCAAGCGTCCGGTTTTCGTCACCGACTACCCGAAGGAGATCAAGGCGTTTTATATGAAGATGAACGACGACAACAAAACCGTCGCCGCCATGGACTGTCTGGTTCCCGGCATCGGCGAGATTATCGGCGGAAGCCAGCGTGAAGACGACTATGAAAAGCTGGTGAAGAGAATGCAGGAGCTGGGGCTCAACGAGGAAGACTACGATTTCTATCTGGACCTGAGAAAATACGGCTCCACCCGCCACGCCGGCTTCGGACTTGGCTTCGAGCGCTGCGTCATGTATCTGACCGGTATGGGCAACATCCGCGACGTGATCCCATTCCCGCGGACCGTAAACAACTGCGAGCTGTAAATTAGCGTGTGTTTGAAAATTCATTCCTGCAATCTGCACGTCCCACTTTGCGTGGAATTTGCTGACTGCCGCAAAGCAAAACTGCTCCGCTCAGCTGAATCCTTGCAGTAAAAAATGCAACAGTGGTTCAAACCCCTGGTCTGCTATAGAATATCGTCAAAAACCTCTGCGGACACGCGCATCCATCGCTGCGTGTCCGCAGAGGTTTTCCGTTCTATCCATAAAATCCCATAGGAATGATTAAGAACATCCTTCCGGAAAACCTGTAATCGTTCCGATCGTCTGAACCGTTACGAAACCTTCCCTCTTCGGCGGCGGATAACAAGGCCAACCCCCATCCCCAGCAAAGAAATCATCACTCCCGCCGGGATCATCCCAAACTGCGGCAGGTTAAATTTATGGAACGCGGTCATATTCGCCGCCTGAAATGTGGCATAATCCGCGAGCATATACATAACTCCAAACCCGAAAGTCATCAGCCACTTTCCCTCGCCCCAATAATTATTCTTTCCGATCACCAATGAGATCACAAACGTGGTCACCGGAAGAAGGATCCAAAAATAGATCAGCGCATACCCCATGGCGTCCGAACCGCTGGAGAAAAAATAGAAAACCAGCACGGTGAACACCCAGATTCCCAGGTAAACCGCAAACAGAATGATCTTCGCCAGCCGGTCCTGGCTCTTAACCGTATTTGTACTTTCCTCCAGATATTCCATATACTTTGACATAGGCGTTTCCTCCTTCAACAGACTGTCCAGACTGACACTGTACAGATCGCTCATTTTTACAACATTTACAATATCCGGATACGTTTTTTCGGTCTCCCAGTTGGAAACCGTCTGCCTGCTCACCCCCAGCGCTTCCGCTGCCTGCTCCTGCGTCATTCCCGTCTGAAGCCGGGCAGCTTTTATTTTCGCCCCTATCTCCATCTGTCCTCCCTCCTTTTCTACGTCTATGATAACTTCCAGAGCTGCATTTTTCCACCAAACATCTTTTACAAAGGCGGTTTTCCCTGTCAAAATCCTTTTACATCCCTATTTCACAAAAAGCGCCGGCTCCAGAGACGTGTTTGAACGTTCCTTCCAGCAATGTTCAAACACGCTCTGTGCCGGCGCTTATACAAATGGCCTTTCTATCTTCCCGTCACATATAACTGAGAAACAGATTCCCCTGAGCCGCAAACGCATTGGTGCTGTCCTGCTCGCCCATAGGCGTCGTCTGCTGGGTCTGCGGGTCATAGATCAGCGTATTGCTGAACTGGTCGTATCCTACGATCACCACGTTCTGCTTTCCGTCCGCGTTGAGCCGCGCCACCACCGGATGCCCCTGAGCCACCAGATACAGCACACTGTCCAGACTGCAGCCGGTAAGGTTCATCAAGGTCTCTCCCTCGCCCAGCGCCGCCTGCAGCTCCGCCTCGTTCAGAGACGCGTTCCGGAACGCCTCCGGCAAAGCCGCCGGATCGATCTGCGCGGAGGTGGGCCGGTTGCCCCGCTCCCACACATAGGCCTGATTCTGATTGAGGACCACGCCTACCTGATCGTCCGCCGCCAGGATCGCCTCGGCGGGACTGCTCATCATGCTCTGCAGTTCTCCTTTGGCATAGACAAAATACACCGCTTCCGCTCCCAGACCATAAGTGATGTTCAGCGCAGAGGACGCGCTTCTTACACTGAACCGCGCTTCCGTATTCAGCAGCTTCTCCGAATGTCCGGTATCCGAAAACTCCAGCACCATCTGCTGCTGCCTCCGGTCACCGATGGTGGCCATGCGGCTGGTCACCGCCTCCTCCGCCTGCTGCTCGCCGTTCATAATATGATCCTGGGCCGTCTCCGCGTACCCGTCTCCCTGACGCACCACACGGTTCATCTCCAGCAGTCCGTCGGAAATGGTGACGCCAGTCACATACACACCATCCTGATGATACTCTTTCCTGAGCGCTCCATCGCTTCCCAGAATGCGGATGGTATTCATGGCAAAGGTCTGATTGCCGGAGATATCTGTGATGATATCCCCGTCGTTTGCGATCCCGTAGACAAAATCATTGTGGATAAAGCCAAGGGCCCGGACCTTCTGTCCCTCGCCTGCCGTCACAGACAGCGTCTCCTGTGTTTCCAGACTCATGACCGTGATCTTTGTGGCCTCGCTGGCGCTGTTTGCCGCCATCCACGCCACATTTGCCTGGTTTTCCGACACCACAAAGCACTCCGCCGCGATTCCCTCCTGAAGCACCTGATAATTACCGTCCGCAAGGTTCAGCTGATACAGCGAGTCATTCAGATAAAGATACAGCATCCCCTCGGTGCTCACATAAGACAGCACGTCCACGCTCTGCCGCAGCATAGGGTAAGAAACCGTCGCCGGCACAAAGAGAACCTCCTGGGCCGTCTGCGGCTCTGCCTGGAAGTTATACACCGCCACGCCGGTCTCCCCCTCATGAATGCCGCGGTTCATATACCCGTAAACCACAAACGTAATATCCCCGGACTCTGACACCCGCACAATATGGATATCGTGCTGCCCGTAATTGTACCGCTCGTCCAGCTCGTACCCGCCTTTTTCCCGGAAGCTGAACACCTTCGTACACTTATCGGCGCTGCGGTTATAAGACCAGAGATCGCCGTTGGCCACAAAGGCCACGATATCTCCCGCCGTGTTGGCCATATACTGGGTGTCCTCCGGCAGAATGCCAAGATTAATGCCCGTGTTGGTCAGCACAGGAAGGTCCGCGTCAAAAACCTGCGTCGCGCACCGCTCAAAGTCCAGCAGCACCACCCGGTCTGAGGATTTTCTCATGCGGTAAAAATCTATCACCGTATAATACTCCACGTTTCCGTCGTCGTCCTGGGAACTGATCATATAGTCCACCGTGACGCTGGCCGTAGTCTCGTTGATCTCCTTCACCCTGAGCGCGCCTGTCTTCGCCAGCTGCGCGTTCATATTTCCCCAGGTGATCTGCTCCAGGCTGGAATGGATGTCCACCTTCTGGAAGGACGTATTGGGATTGGAGCTGTTGGATTCCATGTACGCGCTCAGTCCCTGCGCCGCTTCCGCGTTCATACAGGTCTGATAAAACATATCGGCAAACTTCAGATAATCCGTCAGACTCACCCCGGACCTCTGGATCAGCCGCGTATAATAATACGCCGTTGTTCCTCCCTCCAGCTTCACCTCAAACTGCAGGATATACTCCTGGTTCATCAGAATCGGCGTGTCCAGATGAAACTGCGCTTTCTGATATCCGTTGTCCTCTGAAAAACTCTTGATCGTGGAATTTTCCACGATTTCCGTTCCTGCGGTATTTTTCACCGTATAGATCATGCTGGAGATGGTCTGCCCCTTTGTATCCACAGCCACCGTCAGATCCCGTCCCGTAGGCAGAAGCGTCAGATGGTCGCGCACGGAAATCCCGTCCATCTGCGCCTTGTTGCCGAACATGGGGTTGATCAGCAGCTCTCCCTCCTGCATATAGAGAACGGGAAGGACCGCCGCCTCCATTTCCACCGTCTCCACTGTCTCCTCCCGGTTGCGGAGGTGAGAAAACACAACGACTCCCGCCGCGAACACCAGCAGCAGGACGATCACCCTGGTCAGAATCTTCTTCAGCATCCCTCGCCCTCCTTCGTCTCAAGGAGAGCTGCCAGCGTCGGCTTAACATGGAAAAATTCCATACATTGTTTCAGCTCCGCCGGCACTCCGTCACTGGCCTCCTGCCGCTTCACCGCCCGGATCAGCAGGTTTTTCGGCGTATGTTCCATATCGATAAATTCCAGAATCTGCGTCTCATAGCCTGCGTTTTCCAGAAGCTTCGCCCTCAGACCGTCGGTCAGAAGCGCCGCCATACGCTCCTTTAAAATCCCATAGTCCATCACCGGGGCCATGGTTTCGCACCGGATCTGCCGGTTCAGCTCGTGCTGGCAGCAAGGCACCGACAGGATCACCCTGGCGTTCCACGCCACCGCCTTGGCCAGCGCGAAATCCGTGGCCGTATCGCAGGCATGGAGCGTCACCACCATGTCCACCTTCGTCTCGCCGGTGTAGGAGGCGATGTCCCCCTGATAAAACTTCAGCTTGTCAAAGCCGTACTTTACCGCCAGGTCATTGCAGTGGGCAATCACATCCTCCTTCAGATCCAGGCCGATGATCCGCACATCCCGCTGCTTCAGCTCCCGAAAATAATAATACATGGCAAACGTCAGATAGGACTTTCCGCATCCGAAGTCCAGTATCGTGATCTCCCTGCCCTCTGGCAGCCTGGGGAGAATGTCGTCGATAAACTCCAGAAACCGGTTGATCTGTCGGAATTTATCATACTTGGCATGGACGATCCTGCCCTCCTGGGTCATAACGCCCAGATCGCACAAAAAGGCCACCGGCGTTCCTTCCTCCAGAAGATACCGTTTCTTCCGGTTATGGGACAGCGACTCTAGCGTCTGGCCCGTGCCATTCATGCGCGCTTTCCACTTCACGGTCATTTTACCCTTCTTGCTTACAAGAACCGTTCCCAGGCCGTTGGCCGATTCCAGCTGCAGCTGACGGAAATCCTTCTCCATCCATGCCTGCACCTGTCCGATCAGTTCCTCCTTGCTCAGATTTCTGTGAAACTCCTTGGTCCCTCTCGTCTCCTGGCACTGAAAATACAGTTCCCCTCTCAGCTGCACCGGACGGATCCGGACTTTGGCAGGCGCTTCGGCCGACCGCTGCCCGCTGATCAGGATCCGGTGCAGGGAAAGTCCCACTTCCCGTTCTAATAATCTATTTAATTCCATTTATACTCTCCATATTCCCCTGCCGGCCGGCAAAATCCTGCCGCGCCGGTCTGTATCTCAATGTAAATTTCCTGCCGAATCAAATCATGTACAAAAATTTTTGTAACAGTTCAGCCTGCCACTATCCCGCGAGGTGTTTTCGCGCAGAATGCGCAAAAACCCGAGGCCTGTAGCGCGAAACTGCATGAAATGCAGTTTCTGTGCATCGCGAAGCGTGTAATCGTTCAGCAACGCTGAACTGTTACAAATTTTTCCTCAAAAATTACCGCGAAATTACAAACCCATCGTCAAACCTACGGAAATTTACATAATCCTTTCAATTACAATGTTATTGTAATAGGTTTGGCAAAAAACCTCAACCATAAAATTATTAAAAATCTATTGCGTATATCATGATGTCAAGGGCAAAAGCTGGTAACAGTTCAGCCAGCGTAACAGTTCAGCCAGGTCTGTGCATTTACTGCACAGACCGTATGAAAACATAATGCCTGCGGGCATCCGGCCCATCGCGAAGCGATTTTCAATGGCCGGATGCCGTAACAGTTCAGCTGGCTGAACTGTTACCAGCCAGCCGAACAGTTACCAGTCCCGGCATTTTCTTCTCCGGCACCGCCGGCGGTGTACCTCGTTGAACCACAGCACCCGCAGAAGGTCCCCGATTTTTTTCGGCCGCCCCGGCCGCCGGTCTGCCGCTTCCATATCTTCTGTGGTCTCCATGTCCCACTGCCGCTGCTCCAGTCTCTCCTGTATGTTTCTCTGCTCCCGTTCCATCCGGTCCCGGTCGGGATACTCGTCGTACATCCAGCTTCCCTCATAATCCAGCTCGTCGCAGGCCCTCTCCACTGCCTCCTGCATCTGAAGCATCTCTCCGGAATACCAGGATTTCAGCATTTGCCACTCCCTGTCCTCCCAGGAACTGTCATACGGCGCCGTTTCCGGCAGATGATACGGCATTATTTGCTCACGATACATAGATTGCTCCACATACTTGCTTTCTATACCATATGCGCCTTCCTTCAAACCGGTGATACAGGTTTTTCTGCTTTTTTTCGAAAACACCTCGCGGGATCGTGGCAGGCTGAACCGTTACATAAAAATGTAACCGTTCAGCGCTGCTGAACGATTACACGCTTCGCGATGCACAGAAACTGCATTTCATGCAGTTTCGCGCTGCAGGCCTCGGGATTTTCGCACATTCTGTGCGAAAACACCTCGCGGGATCGTGCAGGCTCAACCGTTATATAAAAATCTTAAAAAAACGTGAATAGACTTGCAAAATCCCCTGCTCCGTACTAAAATCTACCTGTACTTTATCGGCTGACAGACTCAAAAAAGGAAGGAAATAAGCCTATGGAAAATTTTTCAATCGACACTCTGTACGACCTTCTGGATAAATTTGACACCCTGAAAGAACTTCTGACAAAATACGGCGCCGCGCTTTTGATCGCAGCCGCCGTCTTCGCACTTTTAAACTGTTTTTTCGGATATGCCCTTCGAAAACTCTGGAGCGTGCTTCTCGGGTTCGGCATCGGCGCCGCCGGAGGTATGCTGCTTGCCACCTACACGGATCAGACCTACAACATGATCCTCGGCGTCACTTTGGGCCTTGGCTTTATCTTCGGTCTTCTGGCGCTGTTGCTTTACCGGATCGGAACCTTTTTCCTGCTCATCGGCTTTCTTGGTTTTTCGCTGTACAAGCTTCTGAATCCCACCGACCTGATCATGCTGCTGTTCCTGCTCGGAATCGCGGCCGTGATAGCGCTCATCGGCGTTCCTTTTGAGCGTGTCACCGTGATCCTGGTCACCAGCGTCTGCGGCGCCCTCACAGCCGTCACGCTTGCCTACGATTTCCAGAAAACGGAGTACGACCTGGTCATGTGGGTCATCGTTCTGATCCTTGCCGCCCTCGGTATGGTTTTCCAGTTTAAACCATGGAAGGACCGCGGCTACTGGGAGGAAAACGAAGCCGAAGAGGAAGACTACCGCCGGAAAAGAAAGGATCGCCGCAGGGCCCGCAAGACCTCCCGAAGCGTTCCGGCACACACTTCCGGCAAAAGCAGGACAAAGAAAAAATCCCGCAGCGACTCTGACAGCGACTCCACGGTACGCCGCACAAAAGTTTCGCAAAACACCATGTACGATTTCCGTTTCGTGCCGGAGGAACCCGACGAGGACGACGAGAACGATGCCGACGAGGTGCCTGAGAAAATGCCGCGAAAAAAACGGCCGCCCCGCCGCCCGTCTTCTTCTCCCTCCCGGACAGCATCAGAGCCAAAACCCCAGAATGCTCCGTCCCCTGTCGGCGGCGACACCCGTCCCGTCACCGTGCAGCGCCCTGCTTCCGTGGAACCGGACCTGTCTGAGATCCGTCAGCATATCTCCGAGGAAGTCCAGGAAATCTACCGGGACACACAGGAGCAGAAGGATTAAAGCGTGTATGAAACTTCATTCCCCGCAAACGGATGCAAAACAAAGTATCCAGATAAAAACAGGAGGCATCAGGGAAAGCCGTCGCATAAAGCTTTCCTGATGTCTCCTGTTTTTGTTCAGGTATTGTTAATATCTGTAAATCTCCATCTCATCCGCCGCAACATTGCTCTGATCCATCCACTGGTAACCTGCGTCCACAAACGCGTCCACCGGAAGCTCCGCAGCCGCTCTCGCCGCGGCAACGATCATGGCGTACCCCATGCTGTACGGATTCTGGCTGATTGTGCCGTACTCCAGACCGCTCTCGATTGCCGACTGCTGTTCTTCGCTGTAATCAAAGCCGACCATCTTCACCGGCTGCTCCTGGGCCTCCTGGAGCTCCACCAGCGTATCGGAAACCTGCTGGTTGGTACTGAAGATTCCCTGAAGCTGCGGATACTGCTGATACAGTCCTTCGATCTGCGTTTCCAGCTCCTCTTCTCCGTCGCTGTAGCAGGTCTGTACGATCGACACATTGGGATGGTTCTGAGCAATTTCATTGGTAAATCCCTCGATGCGCTCGATACTTGTCTGCGTCGTACTCTGGTGCGAAACGATCGCGATCTGGCCGGAATCACCTATGGCCTCGCAAAGCTTTCGTGCCGCCTCCGCGCCTGCCGCGCGGTTGTCAATGCCGCAGAACACATCATACAGATCGCTGTCCACGCCGGAATCCACAATGATCACAGGGATTCCATTTTCCTTTGCCATCTCCAGCTGCGTCTTGCAGGTCTGCATATCGATAATCCCCAGACAAACCGCCGCCGGGTTCTCGGAAATGACCACGTCGATGGTGTTGCTCTGGTCTTCCGCGTCGCTTGGGTCGGAAGAACCCTCAAACGTCATTGTAATCTTATCCTCTCCGGTATAGCCGAGGGAAGCGTTCAGGTCATTCAGCGCCTGCTGCGCTCCCTTTTTCACTGCCTTCCAATAGCTGGTGGACAAATCCTTGGCGACCACCGCCAGGTAGCTGCCGGCCTCCAGTGAAATTCCATCCACGGAAGTGTAATCCGCCTGCATACCTTCTTTTTCCGGAATGCTCACCGGAATTCTTTCTTCTACGCTCTCCGTCGGCGTTGGCGTCACCGTCGCCTCCCCCTGCGGTTCCTTGCTTTGTGAACTTGTACTCTGATTTCCCGAAACTCCCGAAGAAGACCCGGAAGAAGTATCCACTTTTCCCTCAATCTGTGTACATCCGACGCTTGAAAAAGCCAAAAGACCGGCCAGTAAAATTCCTGCTATCTTACGTTTCATTCCTTCCACCTTTTCCCGTTTCCCGATTTCTTTACAAAAATGTTACACATCCTTTATTATACACAAAGCAGAAAATTAGTCTATACTTCTTTCCTAGGTTTTCTGTGAAAAATTTATGATTTTTTTCTTACTTTTCCAGCGTGTATTTGAAAATTAAAGCCAGAGAAAACTTCTCCCTCCGGGGCAGTCCAAAACCGCAGAAGCTTTCCTGTGCGCGGATGGTGAAACGCCAGCCGGTACGCGCACAGCGCCAGCAGTTCTCCCTGTCCGCTGGCAGCTTTAGAAACGTTTCTTTTTTCCTGACCTTGGGGTTCCGCCTCCACACCTGCTTCTTTCTGCAAATGATATTTACTGTCGCCGCACAGCGGCATTCCCGCGTGAGCCATCTGCACACGGATCTGATGATGCCGGCCGGTTTTCAGCCGGATCTCCAGCAGCGAATACTCCTTTTGGCTGTCTTCTTTCCGGACAGTCTCCACCAGACGATAGGATAACTCCGCCCGTTTCGCCCCAGGCGTCCCTTTCTCCACCGCCTGGGACAGATTTCTTTTTCCGTCTTTTATCAGATAATCCACCAGGACCCCCTCAGGCAGGCTTGGTTTCCCCTCAACCACCGCCAGATAATCCTTCTCCATACCGCCGTTTTGCAGCTCCCTGTTCAGCGCGGCTGCGGCCTGCAAATTCTTCCCGAACACCAATATCCCCTGTACCGGCTGATCCAGCCGGTGGATCACTGCCAGATAGGGAATCCGGCGCTGGCCTCCCGTCTGTCCTTCCGCCAGATAATTGCGCAGCTCATGCTCCAGGTCCATCTGCCCAGGCCTTGCGCTCTGCACCGCCATTCCCGCATACTTACGCACCACCAAAAGATCAGCGTCCTCCATCAGGATGTCATCCTTTGAAAATCTTCTTCTCACGTTTTCCTCCTGTTCTGCTGCAAAATTTATAAGATAACATCATCCGTAGATGTAAAGGTCAAAAGCTGGCACCTGCGGATGGGTTCTGAAAACTCACACATTTGCAGGAACCCTAAACCTCTTAGTTTTCAAAAATTTGCGTTGTGTCAGAACCCATCCGTGGGTGCCAGCTTTTGACCATGACATCATCCGTACAGTATATCATATTCTTTTTGCATACAGCAACAAGAACGACCGTCATACCAACATTTCCATCTGATACAACGGTCGTTCTAATTTTCTTCTTTATTCAATTTTCTCTTCTCAACTTTCTTAGTGTTGTTTTTTCATCGGTTGACATCGATTCTATCCAAAAGCATCTTGCTTTTTTCTTTTCTTTTTATTCCCTGCCTCGTAAGATTCTCCGTTCTGGTTCCTCTCTTACTTAGAAATTTTATTTACGAATCTTTATGATTTCTTATCCGGCTTCCTATATACGTTTCACCCTTCGTATATGTTCAAAATATTTTATGGATATTTTCATTTTGTTTCTGTGTCTTCAAAGCATTTATTCCGGCTGCTTCTTTTCTGAAACTCCTTTCAGTTAAATCAGAAACCTTTATACTTCTCTTCAGAAATTTCAAATCAATATGGATAAAATACTTTTCTTTTGATTGTTTCTTCACACAACCTCAAGAATCCTGATAAGGTGTGGTATTTGTTCAATATGAGTGCCAGCTATCGTAATATCCTTTTATCTATCTTATCATACTTTGTGAACTTTACTTCCGGTTATTCCTCATCTTTCCTGATCTCCCGACCACTCGTCCGATGCCTTTCTCCCTTCCGTTACATTCTTATATGATATTTCTCTTTTCCGTTATCCTGATAAAAGGTTTTTCTTGCGGGGAACTGCTATGCAATACCACTCTCATATTGATTGATAGATGCTTCATTTCCCATTGGACTCTACCTCCTTCTTCCGATTACCTGTCTGCGATTCTTTATGATAAAGTATCTTCTCTTTCCTTTTCCATTCTTCTAAGGATGATTTCTCGTCTCATTCCTTGAAAATGGTTCGTCGGTTTTTTATCTTCCCTTCGTTTTTTCTGATTCATTGTTTCGTGATGACTTACACCGTCAACCCGAATCTCTGATCTTCTGAAAAATTTCTGGTATTTTATTTACCTTTCGGAAAGAGGTTTTACAGGTTTTTCTTTGGTTTGGATTTGTTTTTTTCTCTTGTTTGTTTGTGACTTTATAATAACAGACCATCTCATATTTGTCAACACATTTTTTCATTTATTTTTCTGTTTTTTTAATTTCTAAATCTTCTGAATTTTAATTTTCATAATCTTGTTTATTTTCTTGAATTTTCTGATTTTTTCCAAACATTCCTGCGCCCATATCTGGAGCGTGTTTGAAAAATGCCGGGGAACAAAGCATTTTCTTCTTTGTTCCCCGGCTATTCTTTTATCCTCTATAATAGTTGATCAGACAACCCTTAAGGATGATTTCTCTCTCATCGTCCGTCAGCTCGCCAAGCTTCAGCGCAAACGGTTTCAGTTCCTGGCCGTCTACCACATAGGCCTGGATCGTCTCCGCCTTCTCCTCCACTGCTTTTCTGATCTCCGGAACAAACAGGTAATCGCCGTTCTTAAACGGAAGCTCACCTTCCGGGATCAAAAACGGCAGCATGCCCCAGTTGATCAGGTTGGAGCGGTAACGTTTGGTGGCGTACTCGTTGGCAATGTTGGCCCATCCGCCAAGCACCTTCTGGCAGGACGCCGCCTGCTCGCGGGCGGAGCCGTCTCCCGGCTTCACGGCGAAAATGGTGGAGCCGACGCCAAAATTTTTCTCCAGCTGCGGATAGCTGCTCCGGATGGTCTCCAGCACCGGCGCGATTTCCGGAAGCGCCAGCTCCGGAGCCTCTCCTGCTTCGATGGCCTTCTCCGCCTTCTGCACTTCCTTGGCGCGTCCCACATACGCCGGATCTTTTCTGGACAGGGCGAACTCTGCCAGGCCCAGCGGGTTGGAGCGGAAGGAAGAAGTCTCTCCCGACGGGATCAGCTCGTCGGTGGTGGTCACCGGATCATGGATCTCAGATACGACCTTCAGAACCAGGTTGTCCGCCAGCGCAGGCATGGACGGCCAGTCTTTGATGTTCGGTCCGAACTGGATCTCCACCGCCGGATCCGCAACGCCTTTGCTGTCGAAGACACGGTTCTCATAGATGGTCTTATCAAAATGGTATGCCGGTTTGGTGTAGGTTCCCGTGAACTCCGCCGCGGAAGTCAGATAACCTTTGTTGGCAGCCGTCGCCGCGATGGAACGGGCATCCATCAGCGCTACGGAAGAAATCTGTCCGTTCTGGATCTTGGAACCTTCCCGGTTCGGGAAGTTTCTGGTGGAGTGACGGATGGAGAACGCGTTGTTGGCCGGCGTATCTCCCGCGCCGAAGCACGGTCCGCAGAACGCGGTCTTAACCACCGCGCCGGTGGCCATCAGGTCTGCCAGTCTTCCGTTTCTCGCCAGTTCCATATAAATCGGCGTACTTGCCGGATATACGCTGAGGGTGAACGCATCGCTGCCGATGCTGTGTCCGCGCAGAATGTCCGCCGCGTCGCAGATATTCTCAAATCCGCCGCCGGCGCAGCCTGCGATGATTCCCTGATCTACCAGCAGACGGCCGTTGTGGACTTTGTTTTTCAGCGTGAAGGGAACCTTTCCGTCCAGGCTCACCTGCGCCTTTTTCTCCACATCGTCCAGAATATCCATCAGGTTCTCGTTGAGCTCATCGATGGTATAAACGTTGCTGGGATGGAACGGCATGGCGATCATCGGTTTGATCTTGTCCAGCTCTATCAGGACCATACCGTCGTAGTAAGCTACCGCCCCCGGGTTCAGCTCTTTATAATCCCCGGTTCTTCCGTGAATCTCATAGAAGCTTCTGATCTCGTCGTCTGTTTTCCAGATGGAGGACAGGCAGGTGGTCTCCGTGGTCATAACGTCAACGCCAATACGGAAGTCCGCGCTGAGAGACGCCACACCGGGGCCTACAAACTCCATCACTTTATTCTTCACATAGCCGTTGGCAAACACCGCGCCGATGATCGCCAGGGCCACGTCCTGGGGACCCACGCCCGGCTGCGGCGCTCCGGTCATATAAATACCGATCACGCCCGGCATAGCAATATCATACGTCTTGTTCAGCAGCTGCTTTACCAGCTCCGGTCCGCCCTCGCCCACTGCCATGGTACCCAGCGCGCCGTAGCGGGTATGGGAATCGGAGCCCAGAATCATCTTTCCGCCGCCTGCCAGCATCTCGCGGGCAAACTGATGAATGACTGCCTGATGTGGCGGAACATAGACGCCGCCGTACTTTTTCGCGCAGGTGAGGCCAAACATGTGATCATCCTCGTTGATGGTGCCGCCCACCGCGCAAAGAGAGTTGTGGCAGTTGGTCAGCACATAGGGCATGGGGAACTTTTCCAGGCCCGACGCCCTTGCCGTCTGGATGATGCCCACGAAGGTGATATCGTGGGAGGTCAGCTTGTCAAAGCGGATCTCCAGATTTTCCATGCTGCCGGATGTATTGTGTTCTTTTAAGATTCCATAGGCGATGGTCTCCTTCGCGGCTTCCTTCTGCTCCGGAGCTTTTCCTGTGACGGCCTTAAGTTCGGCTCTTCCGTCTTCCGTATCCGGGATCACCTGCGTGCCGTTGACCAGGTACGCGCCTGTTTTCAGCAATTCAATCATTGGTTTTCTCCTCTCTCTCAGATATTGTCATTGTTGTTCATATAGTTCATGTAGCTGACTACCATCATGGCGATCTTGAAGGTCAGAGCGTCGTCAAATCTGCGGATATCCAGCCCTGTGCTCTTTTCCAATTTCTCCAGACGGTAAACCAGAGTGTTTCTGTGTACATACAGCTGGCGGGAAGTCTCGGAAACGTTCAGATTGTTCTCGAAAAACTTATTGATCGTGGTCAGTGTCTCCTCGTCAAAGGTATCCGGCAGATGCTCGCCGAACACTTCCTTCATAAACATTTCGCACAGCGGAATCGGCAGCTGATAGATCAGACGGCCGATGCCAAGATTGTTGTAGGGAACCACGTTTTTCTCCGCGTAGAAGATCTTTCCAACCTCCAGCGCCATCTTTGCTTCCTTATAGGAGCGGGACACATTTTTGATCTCGTTGACCGGATTTCCATAAGACACGCGCACCTGGGACATGGCCTCGGCGTTGAGCATATCCACCAGCATGTTCGCCGTCTGGTTCATATCCTCGAAGGTGTCTTCTTCCTTCAGCTCCTTGACGATGATAATGCTTTTCTCCTCCACCGCGGTGATGAAATCTCTCGGGCGGGACACAAACAGGCTCTTTACCGTCTCCATGGCGCTGGTGTCCTTCTCGGTCTTCGTCTCCACCATATAAACCACCCGGCGCACATCCGTGTCGATGCGCAGCTTTTTCGCGCGGTTGTATACGTCCACCATCAGCAGATTGTCCAGAATAAGATTCTGAATGAAATTGTTCTTGTCCAGTCTTTCCTTGTAGGCGATGATCAGATTCTGGATCTCACAGACCGCTACCTTTCCGATCATGTAGGCGTCGTCGCTGCTTCCTCTTGCCAGAAGAACATACTCTACATTCTGATTGTCGTATACCTTGAAAAAATGATAATCCTGAATTACCTGACTGTCTGCCGCGGAATCCACAAAAGAACGGATGCTGTCTGCATCTACTGCTGTTTCCGGGAACGTGGTAACGAGCAGAGCACCATCCGTATTGGTCACACATAAATCAATCCTTGTAATATTTCTGAGTTCGTCCAGTGTCTTTTGTAATACCTGACTTGAAACCAAAACTTCCACTTCCTTTCTCGTTAGATTCTCAAAAGTGTCTCGATAGCACCGGAATCTTTTGACATATATATTCAATAATATCGTATTTTCAAAGGAATAGCAACGATTTTCCGCAAAAATATGGTGGGGGAGCGGCCATCTGGCGGAGAAGGGGACGGCCAGGAAGGGGCGGGAGAAGGCGGGGCGGCCATGGGGTGCGTGCGGGGCGCGGTTTCGGAGGGTAAGAAGTACTAAGCGGCTGGATTTTTGCTAAAAGCGTGCGCCAAACTCAAAAACTCGCAAGCTCGGACAGTTTGATTTTGGCGCACAACGCAAAATTCCAGCCGCTAAGTACTTCTAACCCTCCTGCAAATGCGCCTCCGCACGCACCCCATGGCCGCCCCGCCTTCTCCCG
>JAGHIA010000080.1 GCA_017887445.1 Fusicatenibacter sp. | reverse complement strand
TAGCCATCGTAAAACAACAGTACCAGAAAGCTGAGGATCTGCTCCGCAGCAACATCCAGAAACTCCACGAGCTGGCCAAATATCTCTACGAACGCGAAACCATCACCGGAGAAGAATTCATGGAGATTCTCAACCGCGAACTCCCTAAGATTGAGAGCTTTGATGCGGAGGAAGAATCATGAAAACGTAACCCATGCGGGCATCCGGCCCATTGAGAAGCGATTTTCAATGGCCGGATGCCGTAACAGTTCAGCTGGCTGAACTGTTACGAGCTGTTACCAATCCTCTCCCGCACTCCGCCAGACTCAACAAAACAGTCCTACATCATTGCCCCACCACCGCACCTACACCACCGCACCCCACCACCCAGAAAGCGTGTGGGAAAAAGCCGCGGGGCCGCCGTCGGTGCCCGGCCCTCCCCTGCCCGCGCACCGACGGCGGCCCCGCGGCTTTTTCCCGTACGCTTTCGTCCCCCTCACCCAAATTTCGACTTTTCCATTGATTTTTTTTGTGTTATAATATATGCTATATGCAGAAAACTCCACAGAAACACAAAACGCACAAGGAGCGAAACCATGAAAAGAAAGCAAGTCCTAAAAGTAATGGGAATGGTGCTCGCCGGTTCCCTGGTACTTTCGGAAGCGGCTCCGGTTTCTGTACGCGCGGCGTCTGTGGCCGCGAAGAGCAGTCAGGAGCAGGAGGACCGGGACCAGGAAGTCCAGGAAACGGCCATTGTCTGTTACATAGATACGAAAAACGGAAACGATAAAAATGACGGAACGACACCGGAAACCGCCGTAAAGACCTTAAAACAGGCCAAAGTCCTGTACGAAGAAGCCGCGGCCGCCGCGGCAGAGGACGCAGCCAATGTTAAAGACGCAGAAACCCAGTCTGCCGAAAAGACGGACGCGGCAGGAAAAACGGAGGAAACCTCCGGCAGCAGCGCGGAAAAAGACAGCGTTCCCGGCTATTTCGTTTTCTGCCAGATCAAGGAGAGCGAGCTGGAAACATATCTTGCCGCGGAAGAAAAGACTCTGAAGGAGAAAGAGGAGCTTCTTCCCCAGGCGGTAAAAGCAGTGACAGAAGACGCTTACGAGAGCCTGAAAGCCAGCGCGCAGCCGGCTTTGACGGCAACACCGGTGCCTGGGGCAGTTCCAACACCGGATCAGGACGATTCAGACATTGTTCCAACGCCGGGCGCTGTACCGGTACCGGATAAAGAGGAAGAAACACCCCAGGAGCCTGCGGATAAAACCGACAGTGAGGCGGATGGAGAGAAGACCGGGGAAGGCAATGCAGCTGCGCCGGATCAGGACACGGACGACTTCGTGCCGGATCAGGGCACAGACGATTCTGCGTCAAGTCCGGAAGCGACGCCGGCACCAGGCGAAGGCACAGGCAGTACAGAAAAACCAGCGCCTGGTGAAGATACCAGCGGTACAACGAACCCTTTGCCCGGTGAAGATACTGACGATACAACAAATCCGGCGCCTGGCGGTGATACTGACAGTACCGCCAAGCCAACTCCTGGTGGTGATGGCGAAGATGCCGCTAAACCCACCCCGGGTGAAGATACCGGCGAAACAACGAAACCAACCCCTGGCGATGATACAGACAGTACAGCCAAACCCACTCCCGGCGAAGATGCCGGCGATACGGAAAAACCGGCGTCTGGCGAAGAAACCGGCGATACAACGAAGCCTGCGCCCGGTGAGGATTCCGGCGGGAGCCAGAAGCCAGACGAGGACGTGAAAGACGAAGACAAGCCGCAAAGCACACCGGCTCCGTCCCAAAAGCCGGAGGACGGCTCGTCAGAGACATCCGGCAGCGATACAGAAAAAGATGAAGATGCTTCTGAAACGGAAGACGGTGAAACATCCGAAAAGACACCCTCCTTGCCCGGCAAGCCGGAAGATACGGAATCGGAATCCGGCGACGGTTCACAGGATGACGCGCAGGATGGAGAAACAGCGCCAGGCGATGAAACCGGGGAACAAGAGAATCCCGGGGTTAACGACGGCCTGATGAATGGACAGCTGGAAATGCCAAAGGATGAGGTGTCCGATGGAAACACGCTGCTTAACGGGACTTTACCCCCGGAAGAGATTACGGTGACGAACGCGGCGGAAATCCTGAACCTGCCAAAGAAGACTGACGATGAAGACATGGAAAAAGCGGACGATGAAACAGAGGACAGCCAGGAAAAAACAGAGCTGTCTGAGGAAGAACAGCGTCTTCTTGCCGGCGCGGAAAACAGCGCGCCGTCCGCCGTTGAGATGGCAGCGAAGGCCAGAGACCTTGGCATCATGATGATGAAGGCGCCGGGGACGATGATCGTTGGGCCGGACAATTACGATAAGAAACCGTCCTCAGATTCACAGGACGACAAGAAGGATGACACGGATAATTCTGATTCCGGCAATGATACCGCAACCCAGACGACACCTGCGGCTACCAGCACACCGGAAACCACGAAGAAACCATCTCAGACCGCCACATCCACGTCTACGCCACAGAAAAAGACGGACACCGTGGAAAGCATCAAGACCTATCCGGTGCAGACCGGGGATACGGCGATGATTCTGCCGTTCTCCATCAGTACCGTTCTGTCCGGCATGGTACTCGCCATGCTGTCCGCGCTCCACATTCAGAGCAAGCGCCGGGAAAAAGACCTGGCATGGCAGAAGTTCCGTCAGGAAAATCCGCTGAACGGAAACGAAGACTGACAAAAGAAAAGCGGCAAAGGAAAAACCATGGAATAAAACGTACAACCCTCCCATAGGATACCATATGGGAGGGTTTTTCATGGAACAAAGTAAAAGCCGGATGCAAATGATAAAAAGCCTGCTGGAGGCGCTCGTCTTGGCCTGGCTGGCAACAGGAGTTCTGCTTCTTTTGCTGGCGCTTCTTCTGTGGAAGCTGAACCTGAAGGAAGGGCAGATCTCTGTGGGGATTACCGTGACCTACCTTCTTTCCTGCTTCGTGGGCGGATGGTTCCTGGGCCGCAAAAGTTTGAAACGCAGGTTCCTTTTCGGACTGCTGGCAGGGGTCTGCTACTTCGTTTTGCTGCTGGCGGTGTCGATGATCGCCCGTCCGGGAGGACTGCCTCAGGTACGGGAGATCCTGACCACCCTGGCCCTTTGTGCTGGCGGGGGAATGGCCGGAGGGATGGTTTCCTAAAAAAATACTTTAAAAATGAAAAACGATGTGGTATAATATCGACAATCAAGTACCACAAAGGAGGAGTGTGTCATGAAACACATCAAAACTTTAAATACAAAAAGCTTACAGAATACAGTGAAAAAAGGCGGCTGCGGCGAGTGCCAGACCTCTTGCCAGTCCGCATGCAAAACTTCCTGTACCGTAGGAAACCAGAGCTGCGAACATACAAAATAAGAGATACAGCAGAGCAGACCGGCGTTGTCCGGCTGCTGTATACAGCGAAAAACGATGTTCCCGAACGCCGGCCATGCCGGCTTTGGGAACATTCTTATGCCCAGAGTCTGCGTGCATATTCTGAGAAACATTGAAGTTACTGCGAACCATTGGGAACAGTAACCATGATCCGGGAGTCTGAGCGATCAGGCTCTTTGCTTTATATTTGACAGAACAGCAAGAGAAAGGAACAAGATCTGTGATTCACCAATACAAAAACAATGGATACAACATGGTGCTGGACGTAAACAGCGGCTCCGTGCATGTGGTCGACGACGTCACCTACCAGGTGCTTGCCCTGATGGACCAGGGAAAGCAAGAGGAGGAGATCTGCCGCCTGCTGGAAAGCAGCTATCCGCTGCAGGACATCCGTGACGCGGCGCAGGAATGTCAGCAGCTGAAGGAAGAGGGAATGCTCTTCACCGATGATATTTACGAAAACGCCATCGACCTGTTTTCCCAGCGCCCGGTGGTTGTCAAGGCTCTGTGCCTGCACATCGCCCACGACTGCAACCTGGCCTGCCGCTACTGCTTCGCGGAGGAAGGCGAGTACCACGGCCGCCGCGCTTTGATGTCCCTGGAGGTAGGGAAAAAAGCGCTGGATTTCCTGATCGCCAATTCCGGCTCCAGAAAGAACCTGGAAGTAGATTTCTTCGGCGGCGAGCCGCTGATGAACTGGCAGGTAGTCAAAGACCTGGTGGCCTACGGCCGGGAACAGGAAAAGATCCACAACAAAAACTTCCGCTTTACCCTCACCACCAACGGTGTTCTGCTGGACGACGAGGTGATGGAATTCTGCAACCGGGAGATGGGCAATGTGGTATTGAGCATCGACGGCAGAAAAGAAGTCCATGATTTTATGCGCCCGTTCCGCAAGGGAGCCGGCAGCTACGATCTGATCGTGCCGAAATTCCAGAAATTCGCCGAGAGCCGCAACCAGGACAAGTATTACGTCCGCGGAACCTTCACCCATTACAACCTGGACTTTGCCGCCGACGTTCTGCATCTGGCGGACCTTGGCTTTAAACAGATTTCCGTGGAGCCGGTGGTAGCGCCGCCCACAGAGGATTACGCCATCCGTCAGGAGGATCTGCCGAAAATTTTCGAGCAGTACGACCTTCTGGCAAAAGAGATGATCCGCCGGCACAAAGAAGGCCGCGGCTTCAACTTCTTCCATTTTATGATCGACTTAACCGGCGGTCCCTGCGTGTACAAGCGTCTCTCCGGCTGCGGCTCAGGTACCGAGTATCTGGCGGTGACGCCGTGGGGAGACTTTTATCCCTGCCATCAGTTTGTGGGCAACGAGGAGTTTCTGCTGGGAAATGTGGACGAGGGAATCGTGCGCACAGACCTGACCAGTGAATTCAAAACCTGCAACGTATACTCCAAAAAGGAATGTTCCGACTGCTTCGCCCGTTTCTACTGCAGCGGCGGCTGCGCGGCCAATTCCTACAACTTTACCGGAAAAATTAACGACGTATATGAGATCGGCTGCAAAATGCAGCAGAAACGGATCGAATGCGCCTTGATGATAAAAGCCGCGCTTGCGGAAGAATAAAAAGGAGACATAACCATGTTGAAGAAAAAACAGAGCGTCGCTGTGCTTGTGCTCGCCGTTGTCCTGACGGTCCTGCTTGGCTGGACAGCGATCGTGGGTTGGGGTCCGACGGGAACCGGTGCCATGAAAAACATCAATCTTGGACTGGATCTTTCCGGCGGCGTCAGCATCACCTACAAGGCAGTGGAGGAAAATCCTTCCGCTGAGGACATGAGCGACACCAGATACAAGCTGGAACAGCGCGCCTACCAGTACAGCACCGAGGCTCAGGTGTACCAGCAGGGAGACGACCGGATCACCATCGACATCCCGGGCGCGACCAACGCCAACGAGATCCTGTCGGAGCTTGGAAAACCGGGAAGCCTGTACTTTATCGCGGAGACGGACGCTGACGGAAACCAGAATTACGTTTACGATTCCACAGTGGGAAATTATGTGCTGAACAATAAGACGCTGGAGGACCTGCAGAACGACGGTTCCATCGTCCTCACCGGACAGGATCTGGACACTGCGGAGGCGGTCCATCAGCAGGACCAGACCACGCAGGCAACGGTTGCCGCGGTAGAACTCCGCCTGACCGATGCCGGCGCGGAAAAATTTGCGGAAGCTACGGAAAAGGCTGCGGCAGCCAATGAGACCATCGGAATTTATTACGACGAAGAGTTTGTCAGCGTCCCGGTGGTAAACGACGCCATCACAGACGGCGTGGCCTCCATCTCCGGTTCCATGGACTGGGAGGAAGCGTCGAACCTGGCGGCGACGCTGCGTATCGGCGGTCTGTCCCTGGAGCTGACCGAGCTGGATTCCAGCGTGGTCGGAGCGCAGCTTGGTTCTGATGCCATCAGCACCAGCCTGCTGGCGGGCGCCATCGGCGTTGCGCTGATCATCCTGTTTCTGATTTTTGTTTACCGGGTTCCCGGCGCGGCGGCCGGCTGGGCGCTGCTGATCTATGTGGAGCTTACGCTGATCACACTGAATGCCTTTGACATTACGCTGACTTTGGCGGGAATCGCAGGTATCATCCTCTCCATCGGTATGGCTGTGGATGCCAACGTGATCATCTACGCCCGTATGAAGGAGGAGCTTGCATTTGGAAAGAGCGTGAGAACCGCCATCCGGGAAGGTTTCCAGAAAGCCTTCTCCGCCATCTTCGACGGAAACATTACCACACTGATCGCCGCGGCGATCCTGTATATGCTGGGCAACGGAAGCGTGCGCGGCTTTGCGGTGACGCTGGCGCTTGGTATCGTTCTTTCCATGTTCACGGCCATGGTGATCTCCCGCGTGCTGGTCAACAGCCTGTACGGGGCAGGTATCCACGATGTAAAATGGTACGGTGTTCAGAAAGAGAGAAAGATCAGAAATTTTGTCGGCCACAGAAAAATTTATTTTATCCTCTCGGCGGTTTTAATCCTTGCGGTGCCGGTGGGAATGATCTTTTTCCACGCCACCAAGGGAAGTATGCTGAATTACAGCATGGAATTTATGGGCGGAACCTCTGTGACCGTACCTTTTGAGGAGGAATATACCATTGAGGAGCTGGACAGCGAGGTATTCCCTGTGGTCCAGGCGGTTACCAATGATTCCGATATCCAGATGACGACGGTAGTGGACAGCACCAACGTGGTCATCCGTACCCGTTCCCTGTCTCTGGAAGAGCGGGAAGAACTGTACGCCAGCCTGGAGGAAACCTTCGGCGTGAACAGCGAGGAGATTACCTTCCAGAATATTTCCGCGACCATCAGTAAAGAGATGAGCGAAAACGCCATCAAGGCAGTTATCCTCTCGATCGTATGTATGCTGGTTTATATCTGGTTCCGCTTCAAGGATATCCGCTTTGCGTCCAGCGCGATCCTGGCTCTGGTACACGATATCATCATCGTGTTCGGCGTATATGTGTTCACAAGGATTTCTGTGGGCAATACGTTTATCGCCTGTATGCTGACCATTCTCGGATACTCCATCAACGCGACCATCGTTATCTTCGACCGTATCCGCGAGAACATGACGGTCATGAAGCGTGAGCCGCTGGAAGACCTGGTGGACCAGAGCGTTACCCAGACGCTGACCAGAAGTATTTACAGCAACCTGACCACCTTTGTCATGATCTTTCTGCTGTTCCTTCTGGGCGTATCCTCCATCCGGGATTTTGCCGCGCCGCTGATGGTGGGAATCGCGGTGGGAACCTATACGTCTGTCTGCCTGACCGGTTCTTTGTGGTACCTGTTCAAGCATTTCGGAAAGAATAAGTATGTTCCGGCAAAGGCGGCTGTGTCCGGTACTGCGGCAGAGTCGGCCGACGGAAAACGCCTGGCGGACGTAACGGCAGCGGAAGCTTCCGGAAATACTCAGACGAAGAACGGCGCACAGAAGAAGAAAAAGAAAAAAAGAAAACAGTGATCTTTTAGCAGGAATGGATGTTCAGGCAGGATCCAAAGACAGGAAAAGCAGGAAACTGCCCGCAGAGTACGGGCGCTTTCCTGCTTTTGGATTTCGGGAGAAAGAAAAAGGAAAAGGAGCAGAAGATGGAACGATGGGTAGTAGCCGCCAAGCGGGCGGATTTTCAGAAAATCGCAGAGAAATTTCAGATCGACCCGGTGATCGCCCGGCTGATCAGAAACCGGGACGTGACGCAGGAGGAGCAGATCCGCCGGTATCTGTACGGGGGACTGGAGGACCTGTACGATCCCATGGAGATGAAGGATATGGAAAAAGCGTCCCGGATCCTGGAGGAGAAGATCCGGGAAGGGAAGAAAATCCGGATCATCGGCGATTACGACATTGACGGGGTCATGTCCACCTATATCCTGCTGACGGGCCTGCGGCGGCTGGGGGCACAGGTGGATATCCGGATTCCTGACCGCATTGCCGACGGTTACGGCCTCAACGAGAATCTGGTGCGCCAGGCGAAAGAGGACGGAGCGGACACAATCCTCACCTGCGATAACGGAATCGCCGCTCTGGAGCAGATACATATGGCAAAAGAATTTGGTATGACGGTGGTGATCACCGACCATCACGAGATCCCCTATGAGGACCTGGAGGACGGCAGCCGGGTGTTCCATGTGCCGGAGGCGGACGCGGTGGTGAACCCGAAGCAGGCGGACTGCGGCTATCCGTTCAAGGGTCTTTGCGGCGGCGCGGTGGCATGGAAGCTGATGCAGGTGATGCTGAAGCGTTTCGGCCACAGGGACGACGAGATTTATGAGTGGCTGGAGTTCGCGGCCATTGCCACAGTGGGTGACGTGATGGATCTGCAGGGAGAAAACCGGCTCCTTGTGAAGGAGGGCCTGAAACGGCTGCACCATACCAGGAACCTGGGACTGCAGGAACTGATCCGTGTGCAGGGCCTGGAGCCGGAGCAGGTTACTTCCTATCACATTGGCTTTGTCATCGGCCCCTGCCTCAATGCCTCCGGGCGGCTGGACACGGCGGAGCGTTCCCTGGCGCTTCTGCTGGCCGGGGACCGGGAGGAAGCGGCGCGGCTGGCCGGGGACCTGAAGGCGATGAACGAGAGCCGTAAGGAGATGACCCGCCAGGGAGAGGCACAGGCGGTGCGTCTTGTGGAGGAATCCTCCCTGAAAAACGACCGGGTGCTGGTGGTCTATCTGCCGGAATGCCACGAGAGCCTGGCAGGAATCATCGCCGGACGGCTGCGGGAGCATTTTCACAAGCCGGCCTTTGTGCTGACCAGGAGCGAGGACGGGGTCAAAGGCTCCGGCCGCTCCATTGAGGCCTACTCCATGTACGACGAGCTGTGCAAGTGCCGGGAGCTGTTCACCAAGTTCGGGGGACATCCCATGGCGGCGGGCCTTTCCATGGCAGGGGAGGAGCAGGTGGAGGTTCTGCGGGAAAAGCTGAACCGCCTGTCCACACTGACTGAGGAGGATTTCGTGGAGAAGGTGACCATCGACGTGGCGATGCCTGTCTCCTACATATCCAAGCGGCTGATCTCCCAGATCCAGCTTCTGGAGCCTTTCGGAAAGGGAAATACGAAACCGCTGTTCGCCCAGAAGGATCTGAGGGTTTTAAGCTGCCGGATTTTTGGGAAGAATAGAAATGTGGCCAAGCTGCAGGTACAGGACGCGGGCGGGTACCGGATGGACGCCGTGTATTTTGGCGACGCGGAAGGATTCGCTGGGTATGTGGAGCAGCATCCGCTGCTGTCCGTCACCTATTATCCCACGGTCAACGTGTGGAACGGGAGAGAAAGCCTGCAGATCACCATTCAGAATTACCGCTGACTGTTTTTGGGGAACCGGGCGGCGCATCGAAATGGTTGTGCCCCACGCCGGACGTTTTTCTCTTTGCAGAAAGTTGAGAACCGGGCCGCCGGCGGCGGGATTTTCCGGTAAAATGCCGAAAACATCCGTGTGACAGGAACAGAGGCCTTCTGCCGCCTTGATTCTCCGGTAGAATAATGTTATACTGTAAGTTACATTGTCAGGTTTTGTAGCTTGGAGGGCCGCCAATGTCTGAAAACCGTCGTTTTCGGCGGAGAACGGCAGGCGGGAGGTACAGCTGCCGGAGGTTTTAGCAGCTGAAACGTGGAGTTGTCCGCCAAGGCGGCGCTTTCACGGGAAGTGGAGGAGAAGATTATGAAAAAGGTAGAAGAGTATGTAAGAAGTATTCCGGATTTTCCGGAGCCAGGGATCATATTCCGCGATGTGACCAGTGTGCTTCAGGATCCGGACGGACTGCAGCTTGCCATCGACGAGATGCAGAAGCTGGTGGAGGGCGTGGACTGTGATGTGATCTGCGGTACGGAATCCCGGGGATTTATCTTCGGTATGCCCATCGCCTACAATCTGCACAAAGCGTTTGTACCGATCCGGAAAAAAGGAAAGCTTCCGCTGGAGACCATTTCCGCCGGTTATGAGCTGGAATACGGAACCGCCGAGGTGGAGATCCACAAGGATGCCATCCGCCCGGGACAGAAAGTGGTCCTGGTGGACGACCTGATCGCCACAGGCGGCACCATCGAGGCCTGCGCGAAAATGATAGAAGAACTGGGAGGAGAAGTAACAAGGATCGTATTTCTCATGGAACTCGCTGGACTGAAAGGCAGAGAAAAGCTGGAAAAATATGACGTGAAATCTGTTATCTGCTACGAAGGTAAATAGAAATGTAGGAGATACATATGGAAGAAGATAGAAAAATTGTAGAAGAAAAGATGAAAGATGTGGCACATGTGGAGGCCAGCGTCAGGAAGATGGAGGACTTTACCAGTCCTGCGGAGCTGTACCGGGTGCTGGTGGAAGGGGTCAAACGGTATCACCCTTCCGACGATCTGACCATGATTGCCAAGGCGTATCAGATAGCCGACGAGGCCCATAAAGGCCAGAAGAGAAAGAGCGGCGAGCCGTACATCATCCATCCGCTGTGCGTGGCGATCATTCTGGCGGACCTGGAGCTGGATAAAGAGAGCATCGCCGCCGGCCTTCTCCACGACGTGGTGGAAGACACGATCATGACCACAGAGGAGCTGGAGCAGGAATTTGGCATCGAGGTGGCGCTGATCGTGGACGGGGTCACAAAGCTGGGACGGCTGAGCTATTCCAGAGATAAGGTGGAGGAGCAGGCGGAGAACCTGCGGAAGATGTTCCTGGCTATGGCTAAGGACATCCGCGTGATCCTCGTCAAGCTGGCCGACCGGCTGCACAACATGCGCACCGCCAAATACTGGTCGCCGGAAAAGCAGAAAGAAAAAGCCCGGGAGACCATGGACATATACGCTCCTATCGCCCAGCGGCTGGGTATCTCCAAGATCAAGGTGGAGCTGGACGATCTCTCTTTAAAATATCTGGAGCCGGAAGCCTATTACGATCTGGTGAAGAACGTCAACATGAAACGCGAGGAGCGGCAGGCATTTGTTGACAGCATCGTGGACGATGTAAGAAAAAAAATCGAGGCCTCCGGCATACAGGGGGAGGTCAGCGGACGGATCAAACATTTCTTCAGCATCTACAAGAAAATGGTCAATCAGCACAAGACCCTGGACCAGATTTACGACCTGTTTGCGGTGAGAATCATTGTTGACAGCGTCAAGGATTGCTACGCGGCGCTGGGCGTGATCCACGAAATGTATACGCCTATACCCGGAAGATTTAAAGATTACATCGCTATGCCGAAGGCCAATATGTACCAGTCCCTTCACACCACCCTCATCGGCCCCTCCGGGCAGCCGTTTGAGATCCAGATCCGCACCTTCGAGATGCACCGCACCGCCGAATACGGCATCGCGGCCCACTGGAAATACAAGGAGGCCTCCGACGGCAAGAAGACGGGGCCGGAGCAGGAGGAGGAAAAACTCAGCTGGCTGCGCCAGATTCTGGAGTGGCAGCAGGATATGTCGGACAATCACGAATTCTTAAGTCTGCTGAAAAGCGACCTGAACCTGTTTTCCGACAACGTATATTGTTTCACACCGGCAGGAGATGTCAAAACGCTGCCAAGCGGCTCCTGCGCCATTGATTTCGCCTACGCGATCCACAGCGCGGTGGGCAACCGTATGGTTGGAGCCAGAGTCAACGGAAAGCTGGTTCCCATCGAGACAGAGCTTCACAACGGCGACCGGGTGGAGGTGATCACTTCCCTCAACTCCAAAGGCCCCAGCCGCGACTGGCTGAAGATCGCCAAGAGCGCTCAGGCCAAGAGCCGTATCAACCACTGGTTCCGCCATGAACTGAAGGAAGATAACATTGCCAAGGGAAAAGAAATGCTGACACTTCACGCGAAAATGAAAGGCAAAAACCTTGGCGTCTATATGAAAAGCCAGTATCAGGAAGCCGTGCTCCACAAGTACGGATTCCGGGACTGGGATTCCGTCCTGGCAGCCATCGGACACGGCGGCCTGAAGGAGGGACAGGTACTCAACAAGCTGGTTGAGGCCTATGAGAAGGAGCATAAGAAAGAAATCACAGACGAACAGGTGATGGAGGCCGCGGCCGGGACGAAGATTCTTCCGGTGAGCAAGTCCAAGGGCGGGATCGTCGTTCAGGGAATCCACGACGTGGCGGTACGCTTTTCCAAATGCTGCAGCCCCATTCCCGGCGACGAAATCGTCGGTTTTGTGACCAGAGGGCGCGGAGTTACCATTCACCGCACCGATTGTATCAACGTTTTGAATCTGCCGGAATCCGAGCGTCAGCGTCTCATCGACGCGGAGTGGAAGCACGGCAGCGATAAGGAAGCCGAGCTTTACACCGTGGAGATCAACGTCTACGCCAACAACCGTACCGGTTTGCTGGTGGATCTGTCGAAGATCTTCACAGAGCGGAAGATCGATCTGACAGCCATCAACGTGCGCACCAGCAAGCAGGGCACCGCCACCATCGACATGAGCTTTGACGTTCACAACAACGAGGAGCTGAATTCCCTGATCGAGAAGGTGCGCCAGGTGGAGAGCGTCATCGATATTGAACGTTCCAGAGGATAGAAGATGAAAAAGATAGAAGTAAAAAATCTGGTGCTGGGCATGCTCGGCACCAACTGCTGGTTTTTGAAAAATCCTGAAAACGGCCAGCTGCTGATCGTTGACCCGGCGGACTCGCCGGAGACGATCCTTATGCAGGCAGCCGCCATGGACGCGGCGCCTGCGGCGGTGCTGCTGACCCACGGCCATTACGACCATATGCTGGCGGCCAGAGCCGTCAGCCAGCGGTACGGCATCCCAGTGTACGCCCACGAGGCGGAGCAGGAGGTGCTGCGGGACGCTCAGAAGAACCTGTCCGCCGTGTGGAGCGCGCCCTATACCATGGAGGCGGACTGCACGGTGAAGGAGGGACAGGTCCTTTCGCTGGCAGGGTATGAGATCCATGTGATGCACACTCCCGGCCACACGAAGGGAAGTGTTTGCTATTATCTCCCGGAAGTCGGTGTCCTGTTCAGCGGCGATACGCTGTTCTGCGAGTCCTACGGCCGTTACGATTTTCCCACGTCCTCCGGGCGTGACCTGGTTGCTTCGGTGAAGCGGCTGCTGCGGGAGCTGCCGGAGGATGTGAAGGTTTATCCGGGACATAATGAGTCCACCGAGATCGGTTATGAAAAGAGGTACAATCCCCTTGCTTAATATCAGCCTTAGCTTTAACAGAAAAGATTTTGAATACGACGTCTACTCCCTGCTGCGGGCCTTCGAGCCAGGCTGCCAGATCGTTACCTGGTACGAGGGAGAGCAGGAGCCGGAGCAGGCGGACGATTCCTGGGTGCGCTGCAAGGTCCGCTATGAGCCGGACAGCATCACCTTTTCCATCGGGAAGGACGGGAAAACCGTCTGCGAAGAACAGGTGCAGGTGGCCTACGAACAGGACCGGGTACATACGAAAAACGTGCTGAAGCAGCTGATCTACCGTACCCTGTCCCGCCTGACGGGGAAACAGCTTCCCTGGGGCGACCTGACAGGGATCCGTCCCACAAAAATCCCCATGAAACTTCTGGAGGAAGGATGGAAGAATACGGAGATCGCCGCGTACATGCGGGACACCTATTTCACCAGTCCGGAAAAAACGGCGCTGGCCATCACCATCGCCAACCGGGAGCGGGCGATTCTGGAGCCGCTGCACAAGGAGCGTGGCTACAGTCTCTATGTGGGGATTCCCTTTTGTCCGAGCATCTGCCTGTACTGCTCCTTTGGCTCCCATGTGTTGAGCCGCTGGAGTCCTATGGTGGAGCCGTATCTGCAGGCGCTGTTCCAGGAGCTTCGGTTTATCGGAGCGCAGATGAAGGACTACATTCTGGACACGGTGTACATCGGCGGAGGAACGCCCACGAC
>JAGHIA010000006.1 GCA_017887445.1 Fusicatenibacter sp. | reverse complement strand
TTCCTTTTGGAAGCTCCCATTTCAGAAAGTAACCGGCGGTTTTGTCGTCCTGGCTTTCCTGCCGCTCCACTCTCAGGTTTTCCTGATTTCTCACGATCACCTCCGCCTGAGCGCCGTCTGCGTCGATACGCACGCTTCCTTCCTCCACGCAGATCGGATATGGGGAATACAGCGTTTCGGTAATGGTCCGCCCGTCGTCGGCAGCTACTTTCTCGTCCAGCACCGTAAAACTTCCGGTTTCCGGCCGGAACTCTACGGTGCGGGTGAGAGTCGCGCCGTTGTCCCTTCCATACGCCAGCGCCATGACCGCCGTCTCGCCGGAGCCGTACAACTGCTTTTCATCACCGGTCCTTTCAGGAAAAAGTCCCTCCACCGCCGGAACGTTCTCTCTGCCCAGGATCCATGTTCTCTCACCGTCGCAGAATCCATAGCTTCCGTTGTTCTCCAGCCAGATTCCCGCCTCTTTTTTTCTCTCTTCCATCTTCATTTCTTTTCCTCCTGTGTTTGGTGCTGCTGCCATTCAGTCGTGTCATTGCCCGCAACATGAATTTTCTCTTCGTTCCTCTACATTGTAAGTTATTCTGTGAAATCTGTAAAGAGTTTGAAAATACAAAGATATGGTACCTGCACGAACACCTCGCGGGACAACGGCAGGCTAACTGTTACTGAAAACTCACTCTTTCCTTGCTTTTTTCCTGCATTTCATGTAAAATTTTACGGTAAACAACCGATAACTCAAAGGCCGGAAGATCACAGGCGAAACCGCCTGACCGGCAACTACATAACGACTGGAGTGTACAAGCATGAACAAAAAGGAAATCAGTGAGATTAAAAAGCTTTTCACCACCACCCGCTGCGCGGCGACAAGAATCTGCGGATGCTACGTCGATGGGGAAAAGAATCAGAAGACAAAATTGAAAGAAGCGTTTCTCTCCCTTCCGGAGGAGGAAATGTTCAAATATTTTAATATTTTCCGGAAAACGCTCTCCGGAACCCTTGGAAAAAATCTGGTGCAGATGGAATTTCCGCTGGAACAGGAAGCGCCCGGCGGAACACAGGAATTTCTGCTCCAGCTGCGCAATTCCCAGCTGAAGGACGACGCGCTGATCGATGAATTTTATCAGAAAGTCATCGACACATACATCTGTCCGGAAAATTATTACATCATCCTGGTCCACTGTGCCTACGATATCCCGGCCAAAGCCTCCGACAACCTGGAGATGGACGACGCCTCCGACTATGTCTATGAGTTCCTTGTGTGCAGCATCTGTCCGGTAAAACTTTCCAAGCCAGGTCTGCACTACAACCCGGATGCCAACATCATCGAAAACCTGATCCAGGACTGGGTGGTAGACATGCCGGACACAGGATTTCTGTTCCCGGCCTTCACCGACCGGAACACAGATATCCACAACCTGATGTTCTATTCCAAAAAGCCGGACGTGATCCAGACCGACGTGATCGACACACTGCTGGGATGCCGCATCCCCCTGTCGGCCAGGACCCAGAAGGAAACCTTCCAGACCATCATCGAGGAGACGCTGGACAACTCCTGCAATTTTGAAACGGTCATGGCCATCCAGGAGACGCTGAACGAAATGCTGGAAGCGCGGAAAGAAGACCCGGAGCCAGTGGTTCTGGACAAACTTGAAGTGAAACGGCTGCTGGCGGACAGCGGCGTGGAAAACGAACGGCTGGACGAATTTGACCAGCTGTACGACTCTGTGGTAGAGGACGACAAGGCCGGTTTTGTGGCCGCCAATGTGACCAGCACCCGGGCCTGTGAGATCCGCACCCCCGACGTGATCATCAAGGTCAGTCCCGACAAGGCCCAGCTGATCGAGAGCAAGGTCATCGACGGCATCCCGTACCTGATGATCCAGGCCACCGACCAGGTGGAGGTCAACGGAATCTCCGTGCGTACGCCTGCTCCGTCCGCCGAATAGGTACGGCATTCCGGCCATGAAAGATTGATTACACGGCAACGGGCCGGATCAGAATACATACATCATTTTATGCCACACGGCGCCGCCGTGGGTGGAATCGGATACCTCCACATAGCGGTATCCGATTTTTTTATAAAATGGGATCATATGCTCCTTGCAGGTGAGTACCACCGCTTTCTTTCCCCGTTTTTTCGCGCTCTCCACCATATGACGCATCAGCGCTTCTCCAATCCCCAGCTTCTGAAACCTGGGCGATACGTCCAGGCCGAAGATCATCTGATACGGTCCGTCGGGACGGTGAAGGGACGCGTCGTGGTACAATTCGTCCGCCAGATGGTCCGTATCCGCGCAGCAGCCGTTGCAGAATCCTGCCAGCTGCCCGTCCTCCGTCTCCGCCACAAAAAAGCTGTCCCGGCAGGTCCGGAACCGCTGGACAAAATCCTCATAGCCTGCGGCCTCCGCCGCCGGAAAACAGAGCGCCTCGACGTCGGCCACGCCACGCAGGTCTTCCTCCCGGGCCGGACGGATCCGGTACGCGGCGCTCTCCAGCCTGCGTGTAAAGGCTTTCAGACGATGGTAAACCTCAGCGGCGGGAAGGCCCACCACGTTGTTATAATCGCCGTGGATACCTTTTACATAGGCTGCAAATCTTCCCTGAATGCCGTAAGCGCCCGCCTTGTCAAACCACTCCGGCTGATGGCCGTTATCTGTCTTCCACACGCGTCCGGTCCTGTCCTTGGCCTCCCCTGCGGCAAGATATTCCCGAAGCTCCTGCCCGCTGGCCTCATAGAAGGTCACATCCGTGCATACGTGGAACGTCTCCTGGAAACGGCGCCCGCCCTTCTTTGCCATCAGCGTCACACCGGTGTACACCTGATGGGTCTGGCCCTGCAGCATCTGCAGCATCCGGAACGCGTCTTCCTCATCCGACGGCTTGCCAAGAATCTGACCCTTAAAAGCCACCACCGTATCCGCCCCGAGGACCACAACGCCCTCCGTTTCCCGCTCCAGCACATCGGCACACTTCTGCGCTGAAAGCTCCTCCACCACGCTGGATGGGACCGTGGAGGTCACAACCTCCTCCACCTTGGAGGGACATACCCGGTAAGGGATGCCCACCTGTTCCAGAAGCTGCCTTCTTCTCGGCGACGCCGACGCAAGTACAAGTTCTTTCATATACTTCTCCTTCCTATAATGTCAAACTGCAGGAAATACACAGATCTGTTGTAACAGTTCAGCCTGCCACTATCCCGCGAGATGTTTTCGCACAGAATGTGCGAAACTCCCGAGGCCTGCAGCGCGAAACTGCATGAAATACAGTTTCTGCGCATCGCGAAGCGTGTAATCGTTCAGCAACGCTGAACGGTTACGATCTGTTACAGAAAAACCGCAGCTTGCAGGCTGCGGAATGGTTCTGAAAAACAAGTTTTTAACGCGAAGCAGAACGATAAGCCGGGTTATGTCTCGTGTAATCATCTATCCAGTGACACTGTCGCCAGTGCCCTCCAGCGACCAACCTGAAAACGTGACGGGCCGCCACATGGTTTTCCATTCGGTCTTGCTTCGGATGGGGTTTACATGGCTTTCTCTGTTGCCAGAGAAACGGTAGTCTCTTACACTGCCTTTCCACCCTTACCGGTACGGCCTGCGCCGTATCGGCGGTATCTCTCTGTTGCACTATCCCTGGAGTCGCCTCCGCCGGACGTTATCCGGCATCCTGCCCTGTGAAGCCCGGACTTTCCTCACCTGGCCCCTTTCGGTCCTGCCAGCCGCGATTACATGTTCTGCTTCGCCGTGTTATTGTATCATATGCGGGGCGGGATGTCCAGTTTTTTGTGAATGCGCGACAGGTGAAAGGGCGGACGAAAGAGGGCAGGGGCCGGTGGCATGGGCAGTTGGCGGGCGGCTGTGGAGAAGCGGAAAATCTAAACGGCCCGGAGGCGTTCCGGACGGGGACCGGCGCAATTCGACAGGAATGCCTGATGCATTCCCGTCTCAGTGCGCCTCAGACTCCGTACGTGTAGTACGGAGTCTGCCCCGTCCGGAACGTCTCCGGGCCGTTAAGATTTTCTCGCTTCCCCACAGATGCCCGCCAACCGCCCATGCCACCGGCCCCTGCCCTCTTTCTGTTTCTTGGACTGTCGCGATTGTTGTGATGATGCCCGGTTCAGAAGCTGGCGTCTGCGGATGGGCGCTGATCTTAATGTCTTGGTATTTGTGTTTCCAGTTTCGTGAACATCTCTCTATAGAACGCTATCCCCTTAGTGATGGCAAATGGCGGCAGTACTCTATGGCGGTCGTCCGCCCGCCAACACACAGAAATCCTCCCCCGCTCTGTGAGTCCTGCGGCAGGCGTGACCGCCTATGGCCGTCCGGCAGGGTCTTTGGCAGGCTGCGGGATGCCCGGCGGGAACGGCAGTGTGCATCTGTGGGGGCGGGAGAAACTCTTAGCGCGCAGCAGGCTCTGTGGCCGGGGCAGACGAAGTGCTACCTGCACTGAGTCTGAGGAGTGCTGAGTCGGGAACGCATCACGCGTTCCTGACGAATCACTCCGGTCCCCGGCCACAGGGCCTGCTGCACGCTTAGAGTTTCCCCGCTCCCACAGCCGCACACTGCCGTTCCCGCCGGGCATCCCACAGCCTGCCAAAGACCCTGCCGGACGGCCATAGGCGGCCACGCCTGCCGCAGGACTCACGGGGCGGGGGAGGATTTCGTCCTCCCCCTACACATCAAAGCAGCTGCCTCCAATGAACTCCCGCAGGATGGAATTCTGCGGCACCGGTTCCCCAGGGATTCCCACAAAATAATCAAGGAACTTCAAAAGCCGCTTTGCCTCCTGGTATTCCGGCGCGTCCTCGGGTATCTGGAACAGGAGCGGCTCCGCGTACTGCTTCAGCACCGAGAGTTCATATATAAGCGCCGAGTTAAACACAAAATCCGCCGAGTCCTGGTACGGGAAAATGTATTTTTCTTCCCCGCGGCGGACCTTATGCCACATGGCGATGGTCTCCCGCGCCGAAGTGGCCCGGGTGCGGTTGTCGCGGATCATTCTGCGGATCAGCCGTCCGTCGGTGGTTGGAATACGGTTGTGCTCATCTACGTTCAGCTGAGTCAGGGCGCTGATGTATACCTTATAGCAGCTTTCCTTGGGAATACAGCTGCTCAGTCTGTCGTTGAGTCCGTGGATTCCTTCCATCACAAGGATATCCTCCTCCCCCAGCTCCAGATATTTTCCCTTGTACTCCCGCTTCCCTGTCTTGAAATTATAGTAGGGAAGCTCAATCTGTCCTCCGCTAAGAAGCGTGTTCAGATCGCTGTCCAGAAGCTTTAAGTCCAGCGCTTCCAGACATTCAAAGTCATACTCTCCGTTTTCGTCCTTGGGCGTGTCTACCCGGTTCAGGTAATAATCGTCCAGGCTCACCGGATGGGGGACCAGTCCGTGGGCGGACAGTTGAATGGACAGCCGGTTGCAGAACGTGGTCTTTCCAGAAGAGGAAGGTCCGGCGATCATGACAAATTTCACGTTCCGCCTCGCGGCGATCTCTCCGGCCAGCTGGGCGATCTTCTGTTCCTGCAGCGCCTCGGCGATCAGCAGCATCTGATGGGAATCTCCCTGACAGATCTTCTGATTCAGCGCCCCTACCGTGTCGATGCCCAGACGCCGCCCCCAGAGTTCCGAATCCTTCTGCACCTGGAACACTTTTCTGGAAAATACCAGCTCCGGCAGCTTTTCCGGCTCATAGCGGGTGGGAAATACCAGCACAAAGCCTTCGTCATAGAGCCTCAGATCGAAATATTTCAGGTAACCTGTGTCCGCGGTCATAAACCCGTAAAAATAGTCCTCGAATCCGTCCAGCTCATACAGATTCACGCGGGACACCCGCCGGTAACGGAACAGTTTTTCCTTGTCCAGCATCCCGTAGCTGCGGAATTTCTCCCGCGCCTCATGGGTTCCCACATTCTTTTTGACAATGGGAAGCTTCTGGCGGACCAGGTCTCTCATGTACGCTTTCACCTGTTCCAGAAACTCTTCGTTCAGCGCGACGGTTCCCTGCAGCGTGCAGTAATATCCGCTGCCCATGGAATACTGTACGATGATCTTTTCAACCTTCTCGTGGCCGCCCACATGGTACATGGCCTTCAGCATCAGCAGCGTAAGGCTTCTCTGATAGGTTTTGTGACCGATATCGTCGGCCAGCGTAACAAACTCCATGGCGCAGGAACGCTCCAGGCACTTGTGAAGCTCCCGAAGCCGCCCGTCCACAGTGACCAGGACGATGGGGTATCTGTAATTTTCCTGCATGGCGCTGGCAATGTCCCGGTAAGGGATTCCCTTTGGGTATTGGTATACCTTGCCGCCAACAGTTACCTGACAAATATTGTTGTTCATATGACCTCCTCAACGGACGAATTGTAAAACCCTATAGATTTAGCAGTAATATTGTATTTCTCCAATAATCTCTTCAAACTGTTTTATCTCCTCTTCCGTGAAATGGTGAACATCCTCCCATTTATATTGAGGAAGCCAACAGACAGCATGTTTAAACCCATATTGTTCATCCGGTCTTTCGATATATACTTTTACCCTGCCATCCTTCTGCATATCTGAGTGTACAATTTCCGTTTCATCATTCAATGTCATAAAAGGATACATCATATTATTATTCCTCCCGCATACATTATTCCTGTTAACGCTTTTGGCAGACCAGATGTTCCGCAGCCTTGACATTTTTCAAGGGCGGCTTCATTCAACTCCATTGTCTATCATACGAAGCGCCTGCTCCGCCATCTCCAGATTCTTTGCGATCTCTGTTTCCCGCGCTCTGGCCCGCTCCCCAGAGGCTTTGGAGAGATTTTCCAGCAGCCTGCGGCAGGTCTGCCGCTCCTTTTCCAGATACTGCCGAAGCACCGGATGCTTCTTTCCAAGAAGATGCCGCCCGTAAAGCAGTTCCACAGCACGATAGGGAGCTTCTGCCCCAAACTCCGCATCCCGGCTGTCAGACTTCTCTGATCTGGCCTGCGTCTCATCCTTTGCCCCACCTGGCTCTGGCCTGCCCTGCGCTTCTTCCTGCATCCCGCTTGGCTCAGCCTTTCTTGGCGGCCGCGCTTTCAGCACCGGATAATATTTCCCGTCCTCCAGCACCATCTCCTCGTCGCAGATAACATATCCGTTTTTCAGCAGATACTCCCGGACCTTATCCGTATCGGACTGAGGCTCCAGCACCAGTTCCCGCAAAGACAGCGCCGTCCGCCGGCCCTGCTCCAGGATCCGGCAGATCAGCAGTCCGCCCATGCCGGCGATCACCGCCGTATCCGCTTCTCCCGGCTGCAGCGCCGCCAGTCCGTCGGATTTTCTCGTCTCGATCACATCCTCCAGATGATGGGCGGCGATATTCTCCCGGGCTCTTTGCAGCGGCCCGTCCACAATGTCCATGGCCACCGCCCGGGCGATTTTCTTTTCCTCTGCCAGAAAAATGGGGACATACGCATGGTCTGTCCCCACATCCGCCAGACGACTTTGCGGCGTCACAAAGTCCGCCACCGCCTGCAATCGTTTTGATAACTGCATACCCTCTCCTTAATCCAGGAAATCCTTCAGCTTGCGGGAACGGCTGGGATGGCGCAACTTACGCAGAGCCTTGGCCTCGATCTGACGGATACGTTCACGGGTTACGTTAAATTCTTTTCCCACTTCCTCCAGGGTGCGGGCGCGGCCGTCGTCCAGGCCAAAGCGCAGGCGGAGTACCTTCTGCTCTCTCTCGGTCAGGGTGCCCAGAACCTCCTCCAGCTGCTCCTTCAGCATGGTGAACGCCGCGGCGTCGGCGGGAACCGGAACATTGTCGTCCTGGATAAAGTCGCCCAGATGGCTGTCCTCCTCCTCGCCGATGGGGGTTTCCAAAGACACCGGCTCCTGGGAGATTTTCAGAATCTCGCGGACACGCTCCACGGACATGTGCATCTCCTCCGCGATTTCCTCCGGGGAAGGCTCCCGTCCGAGCTCCTGGAGCAGCTGGCGGGACACGCGGTTCAGCTTGTTGATGGTCTCTACCATGTGTACCGGAATACGGATGGTACGGGCCTGGTCGGCGATGGCGCGGGTGATGGCCTGACGGATCCACCAGGTCGCGTAGGTGGAAAATTTATAGCCTTTCCGGTAGTCGAATTTTTCCACCGCCTTGATAAGACCCAGGTTTCCTTCCTGGATCAGGTCCAGGAACAGCATACCGCGGCCCACATAGCGCTTGGCAATGGAAACCACCAGACGAAGGTTTGCCTCCGCAAGACGCTTCTTCGCGTCCTCGTCGCCTTCCTCCATGCGCTGGGCCAGCTTGATCTCCTCCTCCGCGGACAGAAGCGGCACTTTGCCGATTTCCTTTAAATACATGCGCACCGGGTCTTCGATGCTGACGCCCTCCGGCACCGACAGATCGATGTTCTCCATATCGATCTCTTCTTCTTCCGAGATGTCAATGTCGTCGTCGTCCAGAAGCAGCAGTTTGTCGTCCGCCGCGATGTCGATATCCTCCGACATATCCGAGAGGCGCAGCACGTCGATGCCGCTCTTTTCCAGATAGTCGAACACCTTCTCCATCTGCTCCGCGTCCAGGGGCATATCGTTGAAATAATCGCTGATCTCCTGATATTCCAGCATATTTTTCTTTTTCTTGGCAAGCGCCACAAGTCCTTTTATTTTTTCCATGAATTTTTCTTTATCAAATTCCATAGAGCTTCCATCCTTCCATAGCTTGTTTATATTTTATCCTGAGCATCTGAAAATAATCTTCTCCGTTCCGTCTATCGCTGTCCCGCCAGACGTTTTCGCACAGAATGTGCGAAAATCCCGGGGCCTGCAGCGCGAAACTGCATAAAATGCAGTTTCTGTACATCACGAAACGTGTAATCGTTCAGCAAGGCCGAACTGTTACTAACATGCAGTTTCTATGCATCGCGAAACGTGTAATTGTTTTTAAAGATTATTCAGATTCAGCGTCAGACCGCCGGCCTTCCACCGTTCCAGCATTTTTTTGTCGGCCATCAGCTTCTGCAGCGCCGTCATATCCGTCACATCCATATGGGACGAACGGTAAGCAATACTGTTTTCTTTCATATTACAGATCACATCCACCAGAGCCCGCTGGCGCTCCTCCTCCGTCTCCAGAGGAATCCTGGCGTTGAACAGGCCGGCCACCTCTTTCTGCTCCTCCGAATCCACAAACTGGTTCAGAAGCCGCGCCGGACTGACCTGTCCTTCGTGATACTGAAGATAGATCATCTCCGCGATCTGGCGGTACAGCGCCGTGGTGAAATCCTCCGGCGTGATGAACCGCCCGATCTCCCCGATCAGCTGGGGATAGGAGGTCATCCAGGTAAGCATCAGCTTCTGGGCCTTCTCCGTGCCCGGCTCCTTGTCCTTTTTGGAGTGGACGCCGGACTTTGGCGGCGCGCTCTGGCTGATGCCCGCGCCCTGAAGGGCCAGCTTTGCCACCTCTTTGCGCATACTCTCCGCAGAGACGCCATACTTGCGGGCTACCGCCTCGATGTAGCTGTTGCGCTCAATCTCGTCTTCAATGGCCACCAGGCGCACCGCCGCGTCGTGGAGAAAATCGCTCTTTCCCTGGGGATCCTTCAGGTCGAACTGATTCTCCCGCATACGGATCTCGTAGAGAAGGCTGTTCTCCGCCTCCAGAAGCCGCTGCTCAAAGGCCTCGGCGCCCTCCGCCTTGATAAACTCGTCCGGGTCCTTGTAGGGCCGGAGATTTACCACCTTGGTGTTCAGCCCCACCCCCTTGAGCATGGGGATGGCGCGCAGCGCCGCCTTGACGCCGGCCTCGTCGCTGTCGTAGATGATCAGCGCCTCGTCGGTGTACCGTTTGATCAGTCCTGCCTGCAGGGAAGTCAGCGCCGTTCCCAGGGAGGCCACCGCGTTGGTGAACCCCGCCTGGTGCATGGAGATCACATCCATGTATCCCTCGCAGATGATCAGGTTCCGCCTTCGCGAGGAGCGGGCCACGTTCAGGCCGTACAGGTTCCGGCTCTTGTCGAAGATCTTTGTCTCCGGGGAGTTGAGATATTTGGGCTTTCCGTCTCCCATGACGCGGCCGCCAAAGCCGATGACGCGGCTGTTCACATCCATGATCGGGAAGATGACACGGTTCCAGAATTTGTCCTGCATCCCGTGTACCTCGTCGGTGAGAAACAGACCGGACTGGCGCAGCAGGTCGTCGGAATACCCTTTGGACTTCAGATACTGATACAGCATGTTTCCATACTTGTCCGAATATCCCAGGCCGAACTTCCGGATCGTCTCGTCGGAAAGCTCCCTGCCTTTCAGATAAGCCAGCCCCTGGGCGCCTCTGGCGGTGTGAAGCTGGTAATAATAAAACTTCGCCGCCTGTTTGTTGATTTCCAGCAAACGGGCCTTCTGGTCCGCCTGCTCCCTGGCCTCCCTGGAATATTCCATCTGAGGAAGCTCCACGCCGGCCCGCTCCGCCAGGTGCTTCAGCGCCTCCACAAATGTGTAGTTTTCATATTCCATCAGGAAGGTGAATACATTGCCTCCGGCCCCGCACCCGAAGCAGTAGTACATCTGCTTCCCGGGGCTGACGGAAAACGAAGGGGATTTCTCGTTGTGGAACGGACAGAGTCCGAAATACGAACTTCCCTTCCGTGTCAGCTTGACGTAGCCGGAGATCACTTCCACAATGTCGTTTTTCATCCGCACTTCCTCAATCAGGTCGTCGGAATAACGCATCTTTCTCCACCTCCGTCTGTTCAGTATACGGCCCAGGCCTTGGGCACAAAAATTTCTTCAAACTTATGTATCGAATACTGATCGGTCATGCCGGAAATATAATCGCAGACCACCTGGCCCTTGTCCTCGCCCCGCTCGATCAGCCGCCGGTATTCCCCGGACAGCTGCTCCGGGTGCTGGGAATAATATCCGTACAGCTCCGTCAGCATTCTTTTGGCCTTGATCTCCTCTTTCTTGGCCACGGGACTGCGGTAGACATTGGCGAACATCAGCTCCCGCAGAAGCCGCATGGCCTCCGCCATATCCGGGGACTGGCGGATACTGTCCTGTCCGCGGCTGCACTCCACCATATCGTGGATCAGCGTGTTGAGCCGCTCCCGGCAGGTATCGCCCAGCACCACCCGCAGAGTGATGGGGATATCGTCCTCCGACAGAAGGCCGGCGCGGATGGCGTCGTCCATATCGTGATGGATATAGGAGATCTTGTCGCACAGGCGCACCACCTGTCCTTCCAGCGTGGAGGGATTTCCGGCGGTCCTGTGGTTGAGGATCCCGTCCCTCACCTCCCAGGTCAGGTTCAGGCCCTTCCCTTCCTTTTCCAGCACCTCCACCACACGCACGCTCTGTCTGGCGTGTTTGAAGCCGCCGGGGTGGATATCGTTCAGCGCCGCCTCGCCGGCATGGCCAAACGGCGTGTGGCCCAGGTCATGGCCAAGGGCAATGGCCTCCACCAGGTCTTCGTTCAGCTTCAGCGCACGGGCAACGGTGCGGGCCGTCTGGGAAACCTCCAGCGTGTGGGTCAGCCGGGTCCGGTAATGATCGCCCTGAGGAGCCAGGAATACCTGCGTCTTGTCCTTCAGGCGCCGAAATGCCTTGGAGTGAAGGATCCTGTCCCTGTCCCGCTGATAAACCGTACGGATATCACACTCCGGCTCGAACCGTTCCCTTCCCTTGGAATTTCTGCTGTGGGACGCGTAAACACTCAGTGTCTGGAATTCTCTTTCCTCTACTGTCTCGCGGATATTCATAGGCTTCCTCCTTTCGCTTCCTTACTGTTACATAAATAATACTCAAAACCGCCCCTATTTTTATTATTCTACACCCCTTTTCCATTTCCTTTTATTTTTTTAATTTTTTTCAAAAAAAATGTTGACGAACCAGAAATGTGATGCTATAATAGCTTTTGTCGTCAGGCAGACGACGAAAACAAACATAAGAAATGCGGGAGTGCTGGAATTGGCAGACAGGCCAGACTAAGGATCTGGTGGTTATTGCGATCGTGTGGGTTCAAGTCCCATCTCCCGCATGGCAGAGAGGTTCCTGAAAAGGTTCCTCTCTATTTTTTTGCGGGTCTGAAGATTTCTCGTGGGAAGTTCAGCAAGACTGAACCTGAAAACTGCCGCAATCCATTCGGGCGCCAGCTTTTGACCCCGGCATCTTACAAAAATTCAGAAGGCTGTCCGCCGCTTTTACCAGGCGCAGACGCCTTCCGGGAAAGAACAGGTAATTACATGAATTTTAACGAACTGAATCTGAGAAGTGAGATTCTCCGCGCCGTATCCGAACTGGGATACGAACAGGCAACCGATATCCAGGCGGGTTCCATCCCGTCGATCCTGGAAGGTCAGGATGTGACCGGCCGTTCCAGCACAGGAACCGGAAAAACCGCCGCTTTCGGCATTCCCATCGTCCAGAGGACCGCGGACAACGAGGACCGCTCCAGCGTGCTGATCCTGGCTCCCACCCGGGAGCTGGCGCTGCAGATCACCGGGGAGATCCGCAAGTACGCCAAGTATCTGCCCTCCATCAGCGTGGCCTGCATCTACGGCGGCCAGCCGATGGACCCGCAGATCCGCTCCCTGAAAAAAGCGCGCATCGTGGTGGGAACCCCCGGCCGGATCATGGACCATATGCGCCGCAGGACCCTGAAGCTGGACCACTTAAAGACTGTCGTTCTTGACGAGGCCGACGAGATGCTGAACATGGGCTTCATCGACGATATCCGCACGATCCTGGGCAGCGCTCCGGCGGATCGTCAGACCATTCTGTTCAGCGCCACCCTGTCCCCGGAGATCATGAAGATCACCGAGGAGTTCCAGACAGACACCGTATTTGTCAAGGCGGACAAGGGAAAACGCACGGCAGCCAAGATCGGCCAGAGCTTCTGCTATGTGTCCAAAGAGCAGAAAAACGACGCGCTTCGTCTGCTGCTGGAGTCTGTGTCGCCCCGCCGCGCGCTGATCTTCTGTAACACCAAAAGCATGGTGGACGAGCTGGCCTCCTATCTGGGGGAATTCGGCTACCGCAGCGCCGGTCTTCACGGAGACATGAAGCAGGGGCAGAGAACCTCTGTCATGAAGGATTTCAAATCCGGCCGCACCCGCCTGCTGATCGCCACCGACGTGGCTGCCCGGGGCATCGACGTGGAGGATGTGGACGCGGTGTTCAACTATGACGTTCCCCAGGAGCTGGAATATTACGTTCACCGCATCGGCCGCACCGGAAGGGCCGGCCGTGAAGGCGCCAGCTATACTCTGGTATCCGGAAGAATGCAGCTCGCCCAGCTGCGCAAGATCGAGCAGTACATCCACGCTCAGATTGAGGAGCGCCCGGTTCCCACCGCCGCCTCCATTCTGGAAAAGCGGGAGGCGGAATTTAAGGATTCTCTGAAAGAAATGACTGCGGAGGGCACAGAAGAACAATGGCTGGCCTTCGTGGACCAGCTGGAGCAGGAGGGCGTCTCCGCCAGAGAGCTTGCAGCTATGCTGTGCCAGCGGGCACAGAAAAAGAACCGCCGGACTTCTTCCCTTCAGGACGTGGACGTACGTCCGGTCCCAAGACGCGTGTACGGAAACGACGACAGTTCCCGCGGCGGCCGGAAGAAAGATGGTTCCTTCCGCCGCGGACGCTACGGCAGGGAAAAAGATTCCCGGCAAGGCCGGTACGGGAAAGAGAACGAGTTCCGTTCCGAACGGCGCGGGCAGAATGATTCCCACAAAGACCGCCGCAAAAAAAACGCTGGCTCCCATGGCGGGAAAAAACGCGGTTAAACACATCGGGGACAACATCTTCTTCAAAAAACGAAAGCCATAAAAAAGCTGCCGCAGACCTGTTTTGATCCGTCTGCGGCAGCTTTTTGTTACCCGTTGTTACCCGCTTTTCACATAGCGATATCTGTCATAAAATTTATTTTGTTCCAATCACACGTTCCAGCACTTCCAGCGGGTATTCCTGTTGCGGCTGAAATTCCTCCGAGTCCATATAGCGGTACAATGCGGCCAGCAAAGTCCGCGCCTCCGGATACTCCTGGAGATTCTGAAGTCCCATAGACGAGAACATCACTCTTCCGCCGCCGCACCGGCACTCAAACAGCTGCGCCATCGGCCGAAGCCACGCGTAGCTGTCCAGTTCCGTCACGATCGCCTTGCAGTCTTCCGGAACGATCACCGCCCGCTGTACAGCCATCGGCCACCACTGCCAGTTTGTGTGGAATTCCGTGGGAAACAAACGAAACAGCGGGTGCTCCGTATCGATCAGCTGCCCCATACATCCTTCCTGTCCGTCAAAGGTACCCACTGACCAGAAGTCCGTGGTGAACTGCGCCTGGACAGACGCCGGCAGCGCCTCTTTCGTGGACGGCGGCGACAGATATACCGTTCCTCCCGCCTGCAGCGTGTCTCTTGCCTTCTGATCCAACTGCTCCGTCTGATACACACCCTCCGGGCAGACTGGCGTTACCGGAGGGTACACCCACACCGGATAGAGGTTCTCTCGTCCGTTCAGGGAAATCTTCAATTCCAGCCGCGCCGGCTTTGATACCTTCTCCAGAGAGATGCGCAGCTCACCGGCATCGGTCAGCCCACCCGGCGGACAGCACACCCGGGCAAGTTCTGTCTGCCAGTAAAAATCTTCCCCGGAAAGCGCGCAGACCACCGGCCCATCCATGGCGGCTTTTCCATAATTGGCGATCCGCACACCGGCGGTCAATGTCTCCGTAGTCTCATAGGTGTATTTTTGCAGTATCGCCAGGGGAAGCTGGTCGCAGAAAAACGCCCGGAAAGCCTCCGGTCTGGCGAAGGGATAAGGTTTCGGTTTAAGATGCGAAGTCATCATCCCCACCAGCGCCGTCCCCTGCCCCGGAAAATCCTGCAGACCCAGCAGCGAGATGCCCGACATTTCCTCCGTGCGCAGCGCCGCTTCCACTTCCTCCCGGTAACAGATCCTGGATAACTCGCCTGACGCCTCAACATATCTTTTCCACACCGGCAATAGTCCGCGCTCCTTCACTCTCTGCCAGATCAGTCCCAGATTTTCCGGGCGGCAGACGCCGCGAAACTCTTCCAATTCGTCAAAATCCGGCAGCACTTCGTACTGCCCCACCTCAAAACTGAACACCGGCCCGGGATAAGTCTTCCGCAGTTCCTCCATAGACCCGCGGTAGTCCTCCTTAGCGCCGGGATAGCTGTGGTTGAGATAGCCCTCCATGTTGGCGGACGTTCCCCTCAGCGGATAGCCGTAATATTTCTGTGCCGTATAAAAATCACTTTCCGCCTCGCAGCCTGCGTCGCCGTAATGAGGATTGGACGCCTCCGCATACAGCCGGGTATCGTCGATGCTGCGGGCCAGGCGAAGAAGCTCCCGCATCCGCTCATGACCTTTTTCAGAAGCGGCCAGTTCATTCCCAAAGGTCATCATGACAAAGGACGGGTGGTTTGCCAGCATCCGCAGCGTTTCCTCCAGCTCTGTGCGGTAATAGCGGAAGCTTTCCTCCTGTTCAAACGCGTCCCCCGGCGCCCAATGGGAAAGCTCCGGCTGCATCATCATGCCCATCCGGTCGGCCGCCTCAAATGCCGCCGCAGGCGGACACCAGGAATGGAACCGGACAACATTGACCCCATAGTCACGGTATCTCCCAAGAATCTTCTCCCAGGATTCCCGGTCCATGGGCGGATGGCCCGTCTCAGGAAACACCGCGCAGTTGGTCTCGCCCCGCAGAAAAATCGTCCTGCCGTTCAGCGTCAGTCTGCCCGTCTGGCTTTTCCCGAACTGTCTCACACCGAAGGACACGGTTTTTTCAGATCCATTGGACAGCCGCGCTGTCATGCGGCAGAGGGTTCCCTCCTCCTCGTCCCAGCGGCGGACGCCATCCGCCAAAGGCAGCGGGGAAAACTCCCAAACGTTTCTTCCGGGCTGCAGCCGGACCACCGCCGTCTCCGCCCGGGCCAGCGCGTCAGAGGTAACGGTCAGTTCCCCCTTCCATGCCGTTTGCGCATTCAGTTCCACGATCACTTTCAGCGTGTCCCGGTAAGGATATACCCGCAGATTTTCTACAAAGATTTCTTTTTGCGTTGTCAGCCGGAAAAAACCCAGGATCCCGTTCCAGTTGGTCTGCGTCTCGTCAGTGGCCGCGGAGGAATTCAGCACCGCCGTTTTCGGCATATCCGGGTAACTGTTGTCTGCTGTGAGCCGCACGGTACAATCCGGCTTCCACTGATCTGTGACCTCGAAAATCTGCGGCGTGTTCAGACACGGTTTCCGGAAATGAGGCACCGAAACCCCATCCACAGACAGCCGCAGCGTCCGGGCGCGCTCCACCTCCAAAAAAATACGCTCGCCCGCCGGCGGATCCCATAGAATCCGCCGTTCCAGCGCCACCGGTCCTTCCCAGGTACATACCCGGGTATACCTGGTTGCGATCACATGCTTTTCCCTGGCCTGCATTCCCAGATTTCCCAGAGAGATATCCGGATGCCACGGATTCTTTCCTTCATCCTTTTCGCCGATCCCATACTCGTCCAAAGTACCCGGCAGGCACAGGGGATATTCCTTTTTGTTGTCCAGTCTTGCCGTCCAGGCTCCGCTTAACTCATACTCCATCTTTTCTCCTTTCATGGCGCACTTGCTGCGCCAATAATGGTAGATTTGGAAGTTTACTTCCAAACTTTCTCCTTTCATGGCGCACTTGCTGCGCCAATACTTCCAGACTACACCCTCTCTTTCCAGTATTTCATCCGTTCCTGGTACACCCGGCACATCATATGCGAGGGTTCCTGCTCCTGCGCCTGTCTCAGAAAATCCTCCGCTTTTTCCGGATTTCCAAGTCCCAGATTTGCCAACGCCATCAGGTAACAGCAGTGGGCCCGGTTTTTCTTCGTGTAATCTTCCTCAAAGATCAGAAAATCCGGAAGAGATACCGCAAAGTATCCGATGTTTCCCTCGTCCTTCCAATGCCGCTCTCCATAGTCCAGCAAACGATAGAAACGCGTTCTGGCCTTCCCCGTCTCGCCAAGTTCCAGCCAGGCAAGTCCCTGATATAAGATCATGTCCGCCGGCTGATCGTTGTAGAACATTGCCCCCGCCGGCTCGTCTGTTCCCGGCGTGGCCATGAGGAAACAGCGTTCCGCCTCCCGGCAGTTTCCCTGGGCACGATGGAGACGCCCCAGAAAATACCACAGATCGTTGTCCCTGCTGCCCTCCAGTTTTCCTTCTCCGAGATTTTCCGGATAAACCATTGCCTGCTCCAGCATCTGCTGTGCCTCCTGATACGCGCCCCGTTCCTGCGCCTCCAAAGCCAGCGCCGTCAGCGCCAGACGGTACTGTGCCGTCACCTTTCCCTCGCCGCCTTCCCACGGATGGAATTTATGGCGCATGATGCCGTCCAGAGCCTTCTGGTGAGCGCCGCAAAGGTTCAGCAGCGTCAGATACTCAATATACAGATCGTCTCTTTGTTCCAGCAGTCCGTGATGTTCCTCCATGTTCGACAGCCTTTGCCAGAAACTGTCCCCCAGCTTCCGATACAGCTGGTCCAGTTCCAGAAATACCCGCACATCGCCGGGGTTCAAGGCAAACGCACGCTCCAACGCCTCTCTCGCTTTTTGGCCGTCTTTGCGCTTATTATAGTATACCAGCGCCAGATTCCTGTGAACAGTAGGAAAGTCCATATCTTCTTTCGCCGCCAGTTCCCACAGCTGCTGCGCCCGCTCCCACTGGAGCCGGTCAAAAAACAGACACCCGAGATAATAGGGCGCTTTCTTCCGGCAGCCCCTCTCCATGGCGGTTTCCAGAACGCGGATGTCCTCCAATTTGTTGGGAAAACAGTAATCCGGCTGGCAGTTCTCCGCCTGATGCCAGAGTTCCCGGACCTGACGTCCGCTTTTCTCTGTATAGTAAGCCATATAGTAAGAGATCATCGGAAACTCCCCGTCGTACATTTCAAGCACCTGCACCGCCTGACAAAAGTCTCCCATCTCCGCGTAATGCCGCGCCGTTTCCAGATAATGTTCCCGCCAGCCGCGCATTTTTTCCTTCCATGCGTCCCGTTTTTCCTTTGTCTCCCCGGTCAGCAAGATCTCCTCGTTGCCGGACACAAAATCGAAGGGGTCGATGGTCAGGTTTTCCCGAACCCATACAAGCGCCTGCTCTGTCCTGCCCAGTTTTCGGAGCAGACAGGCTTTCAATCCCCGCGCCCTGACATTATGAACATTTTTTACCAGGCCTCTTTCCACATGGTCCAGGGCCTGTTCCAGCCGTCCCGCCAGGGCATCGATGACTGCCAGATAATAAAAGGCCATCTCCTGCTGCTCACTGCTCCAGGCTGCTTTGTAAAAAGCATCGTATGCCTCCTCCAAGCGTTCCTGCAAAAACAGATCCACGCCAAGAAGATAGTAGCACTCGCTGTTGTATGGATTGGGATTTCTCATGGTCAGCCGTTTTATGGCTTTCCGGAAATATGGTTCCGCCTCCTTCACACACCCTCTGCGCAGCAGCAGCTGCCCGTACGCCTGATTGATCCTGCTGTCGCCAGGATCTCTTTTCAGCCCCTCCAGGTAATACGGGTCCGGCAGAAACGTTGCGTGACGATACTGCTCGATATGCTGTCCGGTGAGAAACAGTTCCTCGTTGGTCATGATCTTTGCAGGCTCCTGCGCCTCGCTGGCAGGCTCGGGAATTTCCGGAATCGTCTCCGGCTCCGGACGGTACTGCACAAGACATTTCCCGCTGCCGTCCAGCACCTGCAGCGCCAGGTCTTCTTCCCGCTCTGTTCCCAGAAGAACCTCCGTCCGGAACACCTCTGTCGGCGACAACTTTACCTCCCGGTCCAGAAGCATACCTTCCCGCGACTTCAGCTGTACCCGGGCATTCTCCCAGACACCGGACGCATAGACGATCACCTTCGCCATCCCTTCCCGGCAGGACAGATGAACGGCTACGTCCTTCGTCGCGTTTTTTACCATTCCCACGCCCTTATACGGCAGAAAGTACTGACAGAACACTTTTTCCTCAAACGGCTTCAGCCAGGTGAAATCCGGCTGATTGTCCGTGTACACTCCAGTCATCAGTTCCACATACGGGCCGTCCTCATCGGTCAGATTCCGGTCCCATGCCTTTCCAAACGCGCCGCATCCCCAGGTCCACTGCTTCTTCCCGGGAGAAATATGATGGTCCGCCACATGGAGGATTCCCGCGCCTTTCCCATAATCATAGCCGCCGACAAAATCATACGCGGACTTTTCCGCCATATAAGACGTGGGGACCGGAATATTTTTGTATCTGGAAATATCCACTCCCTCGCTGTAATCTTTCTTATAATAGGTGCCTGTGGCAATAGGGAAACGGGACACGTCCCTTTTTCCGTGATCCATAACCGCATGGACATCCGGCGGGAACACCGACTGCGTCTGCTCATTGACCGGGACCGCCGGGTTTGCCCACCACAGAAACGTCTGGGGCAATGCCGTCGGATTGTACAGCTGCCCCTTAATCTCAATATAGGCTTTGCCCGGATAAAGAGTGATCTTTGTCAGCGCGGTGGTCCCGTACATCTGGTCCACGTCATGGGTTATCACCGAGCTGCTCCCATCCGGCTGCTCCTGGATCTGATATTCCACCGGGAGGAAGGTGGTCGGCCGGTGATGCTGGGGCCAGTTAAACTCAATGCCGCCGGAAATCCACGGTCCCAGTAGTCCCACCAGCGCCGGCTTGATCACATGATTATAATAAACAAAATCATAATCGTTCGTCTTGTCGTAGGCTCTCTGAATCCTGCCGCCCAGTTCCGGCAAAACCATCACCTTCAGATATTCGTTTTCCAGCCAGACGGCCGTATATGTTTTATCGGCCTTCCTGTCGCTGATCGTATCGATCGTCGGATACGGATACACCTTTCCGCTGCTTCCCTGGTACACCCTCTTTTCCAGAAACATGGGGTTTTTCTCCGGCTCGCCGGCTTCGTAGGTAGGAATAACGACCGGCTCGCTCCACACTTTTACTCTTTCCATAACGCTCTCCTTTGCGCTTCCTGCTTTTTTTCCAGCATACGATAAATCCCGTCAAAAATCATTATCCTCAGTTGCTATGTCATTGATATTTTTTGCTGTTGCGCTTTTTCACTGCAGACGCTACAATAAGCAAAAGAAGCATGGAACATGCTGCACTTTTCCCTATATGACTTTTCCTTCAGGAGGTGTATCTTATGAAATCCTGCGAACCATTTGTCTCCCCGGATTCCGAGTATTTTCTTTATTCGCCCAGTGTTTCCGGCAAAAATATGTTTTTTTACCCGGTCTGCACCGGCCGCTTTTTCTACCAGGCCGGCTACCGGCTGGAACGGTCCTCCTACGACAGTTTTCTTGTCATGTATGTCCAGCGCGGCAGCCTGACTTTGGAATTTGACCACAAAAAAACCGACGTTTCCGCCGGAAATTTTGTTCTGATCGACTGTTACCGCCCCCATGCTTATTGGAGCGAAACAGGATGGGACAGCGTCTGGTGTCATTTCGACGGCCCCACCGCCCGCGCGTTCTATCAGGCGGCGGTGGCCCACGCCGGAAACGTCTTTTCTCTTTCCAATCCTCTGCCTGCCGTCAGCAGCCTCAATGCTGTCTACGAACGTTTCCGCAGCAAACAGCCGGTCAAAGAAGCGCTGGTCTCCAAACAGCTCAACGACCTGCTCACTTCCTTTCTCCTGCACTCGTCCTGCCCGGAAGGGAACGGACATGCCGGAGAATCGTCCGCTGCCGAAGCTGTGACCGCCTATATCAGCGAACATTTTGCGCAGGATCTTTCCGTGGAGCGCCTGGCAAAGATCGCGGGACTGAGCCAGTACCACTTTATCCGCGTATTTAAGCGTGAAACCGGCTTTACTCCCCATGAATACCTTGTCCGCACACGGCTGAACACCGCCCGCTATCTCCTGAAAAACACAAGACTTCCCGTCAAGGACATCTGTTACCGTACCGGCTTCTCCTCGGAAAGTGTATTTTGCAGCGCTTTTCGAAAACACACCGGCATACCGCCGGAAAAATACCGGAACCAGGGTCCGCCGCCCGGCTGAAATCCGTGTAACGATTCAGCCAGCTGATTCGTCACAGATAAACCGTCGCTGTGACTGCCAGCGTCAGCGCAATGACCATGCCGCAGTACACGCCTGCCGCCATCCTTCGCCCCTTTCCGGCAAGCCTGCGCCAGTCCATAAGCCAGAGCAGCCCTTCCGTCTCAAACCAGCAAAACGCCAAGATCATGGGATAACAATACCGCCCCTGCGCCTGGTAGTCGCTGGTATAACTGTAAAAAATACTGAGGCCCACCGGGATCACCATGGCGAAAAACAGCATAACATGAAGAAGCGCTGCCGCCCTGTCCCGCGGCCGCTCTCCCGCCCGGACCGCTTTGACATACCCAGACAGCTTTCCCACAACGCCGGCAAAGGCCGCGGCAAACACCAGCGTATAGACACCGTACATCCAGAGCGGAAGGAACACGTCGGCAAAGCCAAAAGCCCCGATAAACGTGACATACGTTTTGACAATCCACGGCGTTCCCGTCCACGCGCCGGATACCAGCATTTCCACCACGGACATGCCCTCGCTTTGGGGTGTACTCCGGTTGACCGGCCGCCATTCCTCCGCGGCATACCGGTCCGCCGACTGGCCAAGCGCCCGCATTCCAAGGAAATCCCCGTCATAGAGGACCGCATTGCGGATAAAAAAGTAGCCGATGCACATCAGCACCACCGCCGCGATCAGAAATCCGATACGCACCATCCTGCGCCAGTCTCTGTTCCCGCCAATCTTCCAGATATAGGATCCCGCAAAGATCACCATGCTGCACAGAATCCATCCATAGGAATTATAATAAGAGAGCGCAGCCACCACGATCCCCGCCGCCAGCAGCAGGCCGTTTTTTCCGTTCCACTGTTCCTGTATTCCCAGCACCCAGGCGTAAAGCATCAGGGCCGAGCCGAAAATACAAAGCATATCATTGTTCACATAGCTGCTCAGAAAGACAAACTGCGGGATCATGGACAGTGAAACCACATACAGCCACACACCCTCCGCCGGAAACACCCGCTTTCCGATCTTCATCGACAGATACACCGTTCCCGACGCGGCAAGCACGCTGGGGAAGCGGGCCGCCGCCACCAGCGCGAAAGCATCCGCCGTGACGAAAGATACAACCTTCATACACAGCGCGCTGGCCAGCGGGCCGAGAAAATTCGGGTAAAACGCGTAGGAAAATCCCCACAGATCGTTTCGCAGCTCCTCCATATATCCGTTGGGCAGACTGCCGGTCCGGTAAATATATTCCGGGATCAGATACCGCATGGCCTCGTCAGGCCCGTAATTCAGTTCTTTGGCAAGACTCCAGCAAAAATACAGAAGAAAACAAAAGGCCAGATACAACAGTTCCGCTCCGGACAGGCGAAATGCCGCCGTATCTCCCTTTTTTTCGGTTCTGATTTTCCCACTCATTGCAAATATCATCCATAAATCTCCTGTTTTTTTCACCCTTTTTCAACGTATTTATGCACCGTCGCCTTCACGGCCCCTGGTCCGGCGATCATCTCCCGGAACATGGTCTCAATCTTCTCCCCCAGGCCAGCCTGATAAAGATCCGTAAAGAAGAGCCTCTCATTGGAAAGGATCGGCCGTAACTGATGGGTAAACGTCTCCGGCTTTCCCACAACGATATCCCGCAGCTGCTCCCGAAGCTCCCCGCTCATGGGATCGGGCGCAAGCTCGTACCGTTCTCCTAGGTCGTCCACAGCCAACAGATATCTGAGCCATCCGGCAATCCCAAGGGGAATGGCCGTAAGTCTTGAAGCGTCCCCGTATTTTGCCGCATAGGCTTTGACCGTCTCCCCAAACCGGATGCCTACCATCTGAGACACATCCACCGCAAGGCGCAGATTGGTATCTCCCAGAAATTCATTGGGAAAACGGTCCGAAAAAAGCTCGTCTGTAAATTCCCGTGGAGAAAGGATACCCGGATCGGGAGCCACCGGAAGGCCTTCATCATAGGCTGCCATGCGCGCCATTTCCCTCATGTCCCTATCGGTATTCAGCATATGAGCAAACAGCTCATACCCCAACGTCACTCCCAGAGGGCCTGTGGCGGAATGCACCGGATTCAGACACGCCGTCACCTTCATGCGCTCCGACCGATTGACAGTTTCTCTGTCAGCCATAAATACCCCAAACCCCTTCTCCAGCG
>JAGHIA010000079.1 GCA_017887445.1 Fusicatenibacter sp. | reverse complement strand
TGCTCCAGTTCAAGACCAACTAACTAGCTAATCTATCCCTTTTACTGTTTTAAAGGATCTTTCGATCGTTTTGAATTTAACTTCAGAACTTTCGAGGATGTGTTTCACTGTTCAGTTATCAAGGTCCACTCCGTTTTTCAGGAGCCGTTCCTGCCTCAGCAGCAACTCGCTCAGTTTATCATAAGCAGTTGTGCTTGTCAAGAACTTTTTTCATTTTTTCTGATTTTTAAAACATTTCATTCGACCTTGTTTTTTTAAAAACTTAGCCCATATTAATGTTTTAAAAAACCAAAAACCGTTTTGCATCAGCGTTCCCGCCTCAGCGAACTTTTAGAGTTTATCACAGCGCTTATCAATTTGTCAAGCACTTTTTCAAAATATTTTTCAAATACTTTTCATTATAAAACGGAGAAGGAGGGATTTGAACCCTCGCGCCGCGCAAACGACCTACACCCTTAGCAGGGGCGCCTCTTCAGCCACTTGAGTACTTCTCCAAATGCCTAAATATGTGAAAAATATAAGCATCACTTTGCTGTGACGCATAAGTTATTATACTTATGCTCTTACTTATTGTCAACACTTTTTTTACAATTACGCATATTTTTTTACCATAACTTTTTTATCTTTTTTAACCATAGGTTTTTTAACGCACTTTTTTACCGTTCAGCCATCACATGATGTCAAGATAAAAGCCGGCATCGTTACCGTTCAGCCAGGTCTGTGCATTTACTACACAGACCGTATGAGAACGTAACACATGCGGGCATCCGGCCCTACACGCTTCACCAAGCCCATAATGGTTCCCCTATGCGTATTTTTTTATGGTCTGGCGGATTTCTTCTTCCACCATGGCGGCAATCTCCGTTGTTTTCATATCTTTGTACGTTTCATAAGGAATAGGGGGCAGATAATGCACCTGTACGTTTACCTTCTCCGTTGTTTTGGTATCAAAAGGGAGAAAACTGTTGATCAGCGCTACCGGCACGATCGGACATTTGGCTTTCGCCGCGCTTTTAAAGCTTCCGCCTTTAAAACTGCCGATGATATTCCCTTGGCGGCTTCTCGTGCCTTCCGCAAAGATAATAAAGTTCTTCTTTTTCTCCTGTACATCCTTTGCCACGTTATTGATAACGGTCATCGACTGACGAATGTCGTCCCGATCAATATAATATCCCTGCATACAGGCTACCATCTGTTTGATAAACGGAACGTTTTCCACTTCCTTTTTTACCACGACAGAAAACGGGTATGGAAACGCGTCGGCGATTGCCAGCGTGTCATACAGTCCCTGATGATTGGGATAGAGAATAAATCCCTGCTCTTTCGGAAGGTTTTCCACTCCGTAACTGTCCACCTGCACCCTTCCGCCCTGGTTTGCCCGGTGTACAATGGTCTGGATCATTTCATAATGCTGCTCATCGGTGTATTCCAATGCATGTTTTGCATGACGGCAAAGCTTCAGCCAGTAAACCGGCACAAAAAAAAGATTGTGAAGCACCATGACCAGTATTCGCTTCATAAAAACACCTCTTTTCTCTTCCTCTTTCCAGAATATATTGTAATCTTACGTTTCAGCTGTAATAATCTGCGTAACCGTTCCGTCTGCCGCTAATTTCCTCCAATGACAGAAATTCCTTTGCATACGTTGAAGTATGCAAAGGATTTCTTTTTCGCTCTTCGTTTCACGTCTCTTTTATCGGAAAAATAGACAAGTCAGATGGTCTGGATATTTCATATACGGGGTACTAAGCTTTACGCTCACTATACGGTTCCATTACATTTCTGTCTCATTACTCCCGGTACTGTTTGCGGTTTCCCCTTCACTTTCAGCTTCTTCACTGGTTTCGCTTTCCTGTACGTCCTGGGTCTCCTCCTCGGAAGCTGCTTTTTCCTCCGAAGACTCCTCCTTCTTCTCACGCACCTTGGCAATGCTTGCCACAGTAAAGTTCTCCGCCACATCCATCAGCTTGACGCCGGAGGTGATTCTTCCGAGAATGGAAATACCGGAACACTGGATCCGTATGATAATGCCTTCTGTGGTGATCAGCATAATTTCATTTTCTTCATTGACAGCTTTGACGCCGACCACATTTCCGGTCTTTTCTGTAATCTTATAGCATTTTACGCCTTTTCCGCCGCGCAGCTGTACGGTAAATTCGCTGACCGCCGTGCGTTTGCCCATACCATTCTCGGAGACGATCAGCAGGTAATCGCCCTGACTGCTCATCTGCATACCCACGACTTCATCGTTGTCCAGCAGATTGATTCCGCGCACGCCCATGGAAACGCGGCCTGTCACGCGCACATCTGTCTCCTTAAAGCGGATACACTGTCCGAATTTCGTCACAAGGATAATATCTTTGGTGTTATCCGTAGCTTTTACCTCGATCAGCTCATCCTCTTCTCTCAGAGCGATGGCAGCCAGTCCTGTTTTTCTCACATTGGCGTAATCCACGATGGGCGTTTTCTTCACAAGTCCTTTTCTGGTGGCCATAAACAGATAGCGGCCTTCCTCAAACTTGCTGATCGGTATCACTGCCGTGATCTTTTCTCCCGGCTGCAGCTGGATCAGGTTGACGATTGCCGTACCACGCGCGGTTCTGGACGCCTCAGGAATTTCGTACGCTTTCAGACGATACACTTTTCCCGTATTGGTGAAGAACATCAGGTAATGATGGGTCGTGGTCATGAGCAGTTCTTCGATATAATCGTCCTCAATGGTCTGCATTCCCTTGATGCCTTTGCCGCCGCGGTGCTGGCTGCGGAAATTGTCCACGGTCATACGCTTGATATAGCCCAGCTTTGTCATGGTGATCACTGTGTTGTCTCTCGGGATCAGGTCTTCCATGGAAATATCAAACTCGTCGAATCCAATGGAAGTTCTCCGGTCGTCACCGTATTTTTCGGAAATGGTCAGAATCTCCCTGCGGATGACACGAAGCAGCTCTTTTCGGTCGCCCAGGATCAGCTGCAGGATACGGATTCTCTCCATCAGCTCCTTGTACTCGTTTTCCAGCTTCTCCCGTTCCAGACCTGTCAGAGCGCGCAGACGCATATCCACAATGGCCTGTGCCTGTACGTCGGACAGCTCGAACCGTGCCATCAGGTTGGTCTTGGCCTCCGAGGTATTGGCGGACGCGCGGATGATACGGATCACCTCGTCGATATAATCCAGCGCTTTTAACAGGCCCTCCAAAATATGGGAGCGCTCCTGTGCTTTATTCAGGTCATATTTGGTCCTTCTGGTCACCACGTCTTCCTGGTGGTCCAGATAATACTTCAGCATTTCCAGAAGGTTCAGGATCTTCGGCTGTCCCTCCACCAGCGCCAGCATAATCACGCCGAAGGTATCCTGCATCTGAGTATGTTTGTACAGCTGGTTCAGAATAACGTTTGCATTGGCGTCTCTGCGCAGTTCAATGCAGATGCGCATTCCTTCCCTGCTGGAGTGGTCGTTGATATTGGTGATGCCGTCGATCTTTTTATCGCGCACCAGAGAAGCGATATTCTCGATCAGACGCGCCTTGTTTACCATGTACGGCAGCTCTGTGACAATGATCTCCGACTTTCCGTTTGGCATCGTCTCGATATCGCTGACGGCGCGCACGCGCACCTTGCCGCGGCCGGTGCGGTAAGCCTCGCCGATGCCGCGGGTGCCGAGGATCTGAGCGCCTGTTGGAAAATCGGGCCCTTTGACGATCTGCAGAATCTCCTCCAGATCCGTCTCCCGGTCTTCCTCAATGATATTATCAATAATTTTTACGATGGCGCCCACCACCTCCCGCAGGTTGTGGGGCGGAATGTTTGTGGCCATACCTACAGCGATTCCGGAGGTTCCGTTGACCAGAAGGTTCGGGTAGCGGGACGGCATGACCACAGGCTCCTTCTCCGTCTCGTCAAAGTTCGGGGTAAAATCCACCGTATCCTTGTTCAGGTCGGCGATCATCTCCATGGAAATCTTGCTCAGACGGGCCTCGGTGTAACGCATGGCCGCCGCGCCGTCTCCGTCCACAGAACCAAAGTTTCCGTGACCGTCCACCAACGGATAGCGGGTGGCCCAGTCCTGAGCCATATTTACCAACGAGCCGTAGATAGAGCTGTCTCCGTGGGGATGATATTTACCCATGGTATCGCCGACGATACGCGCGCACTTACGGTGCGGCTTGTCCGGCGTGTTGTTCAGTTCGATCATAGAATACAGGATCCTGCGCTGTACCGGCTTCAGACCGTCCCGGACATCCGGCAGCGCGCGGGAGGCGATGACGCTCATGGAATACTGCAGATAGGAGTCTTCCATGGTTTCCTTCAGATCCACTTCCTGTATTTTGTCAAAAATATTATCTTCCATTTTTTCCTCCAACTGTTACTGTTCACAGCCGCTCACACCTGGATCGTAACAGTTCAACGTAGCTGAACCATTACACGCTTCGCAATGCGCAGAAACTGCGTTTCATGCAGTTTCGCGCTGCAGGCCTCAGGATTTTGTAACTATTCAGCCAGCTGAACAGTTACGGGATTTTCGCACATTCGGTGCGAAAATCCCTCGCGGGATAGTGACATATTCACCGCATACGATTTAAATATCCAGGTTCTTCGCGTCCTTGGCCCGCGCTTCGATAAACTCACGGCGCGGCTCCACCTTGTCGCCCATAAGCGTGGTGAAGGTCAGATCGATCTCCGAAGAATATTCCTCATCGTAGATCACGCGTTTCAGAATCCGGTGCTCCGGGTCCATGGTCGTCTCCCAGAGCTGATCCGCGTCCATCTCGCCCAGTCCTTTATAGCGCTGGATCTTATTTTCACTTCCACGGCCAACCTCTTGGAGGATCGCGTCCAGCTCTTCGTCCGTGTAGGCGTACCATACTTTTTTGTTCCGCTCCAGCTTAAACAGCGGGGGCGTAGCCAGATACACATGCCCCTGCTTGATCAGTTCCGGCATAAAGCGGTACATGAAAGTCAGAAGCAGCGTCGCGATATGGGCGCCGTCCACATCGGCATCGGTCATGATAATAATTTTGTCGTACCGAAGCTTTGTGATATCAAAATCATCGTGGATCCCGGTTCCGAAGGCAGTAATCATGGCTTTGATCTCCGCGTTGGCGTAGATTTTGTCCAGACGCGCCTTCTCCACGTTGAGAATCTTTCCTCTCAGCGGCAGGATTGCCTGCGTAGCGCGGCTTCTGGCGGATTTTGCGGAACCGCCGGCGGAATCTCCCTCCACCAGATAGATCTCGCAGTTTTTCGGGTCTTTGTCGGTGCAGTCCGCCAGTTTTCCCGGCAGAGCCATTCCGTCCAGCGCGGACTTTCTTCTGGTCAGATCCCTGGCCTTGCGGGCCGCGTCTCTGGCGCGCTGCGCCAGCAGAGATTTCTCAACGATCACCTTTGCCACAGAAGGGTTCTGCTCCAGATAAATCTCCAGCTGATTGCTGACAATGTTGTCCACCGCGCCTCTGGCCTCACTGTTGCCCAGCTTCTGCTTGGTCTGTCCCTCAAACTGAGGATCCTCGATCTTTACGCTGACAATGGCAGTCATACCCTCGCGGATATCCTCGCCCACCAGATTCGGCTCGTTTTCCTTGATCAGCTTGTTTTTCTTCGCGTATTCGTTAAAGGTCTTTGTCAGCGCGTTGCGGAATCCCATGATATGGGTGCCGCCCTCCGGTGTGGTAATGTTGTTGACAAAGCCATAAGTGTTTTCCGTGTAGGAATCGTTGTGCTGAAGGGCAACCTCCACCAGAACTCCGTCCTTTTCCCCTTCACAGTAAATGATATCCGGATAGAGCGGCGTCTTGCTCTTGTTCAGGTACTGCACGAACTCTTTGATTCCGCCCTCGAAATGAAAGCTCTTTTCTTTTTCCTGGCCCTCCCTCCGGTCGCGGAGCGTAATGCGAAGACCTTTGGTCAGAAACGCAATCTCCCGGATCCTTGTCTGCAGGATGTCATAGTCGAACACAGTCTCCTCGAAGATGGTATCGTCCGGCAGGAAGGTTACTTCCGTTCCCGTCTTTTCCGGATCACATGCTCCGATCACCTTCAGAGAATACATGGTTTTTCCCCGCTCATATCTCTGGCGGTAAATTTTTCCCTCACTGTAAACCGTTACCTCCAGCCAGTTGGACAAAGCGTTGACGACAGAAGCGCCCACGCCGTGAAGACCGCCGGATACCTTGTAACCGCCGCCGCCGAATTTTCCGCCGGCGTGAAGGACCGTAAATACTACCTCGATGGCAGGGATACCCGCTTTATGGTTGATGCCCACCGGGATCCCGCGGCCGTCGTCGATAACCGTGACGGAATTATCCGGATTGACCGTCACCTCGATATGTTTACAGAATCCAGCCAGAGCTTCGTCTACCGAATTATCCACAATCTCATAGACAAGATGATGCAGACCCCTGGAAGAAGTGCTGCCGATATACATGCCCGGCCGCTTTCTGACCGCTTCCAGACCTTCCAGAATCTGGATCTGGTCCGCCCCATATTCCCCGTTGTTGATATTTTCTGTACTCATTTGGATTCCTCCTGTTATTTTTGTTCCGGCCCGGCAGCCGTTTTGCTGCACGGAACCGCCGGCCGGTCCACACTCACCGTTCCCTCCGATACCCGGAATACCCGGTTGATCTTAAACTGGTTCTCGATAAAATCGTCCAGTCCGGTGCAGGTGATCAATGTCTGTATGTTATGAATGCTCTGCAGCAGATAATTCTGACGGCTGCTGTCCAGCTCCGAGAGCACGTCGTCCAGCATCAGAACGGGAGTATCCTTAATCTCCTGTTCCACAAGGCTGATCTCCGCCAGTTTCAGGGAAAGAGCCGCGGTTCTTTGCTGCCCCTGAGAACCGAAACGGCGGATATCGATGCCGTTGACGCTGACGCTGAAATCGTCCCTGTGGGGGCCGATACAGGACTGGCGGAAATGCAGATCCCTCTCCCGGTTCCGCGCCAGCTCCTCCTCCAGCCGCTCCTCCGGGACGCTGGGTTCATAGACAATCTGAATGTCTTCCTTCCCTCCCGTCAGACTGCTGTGGATTTCTTTTAAAATGCCGTTCAGCCGTTCCACAAAGTGCATCCGTTCACGGATCACACTTTTTCCGTAGCGCGCCAGCTGCATATCCCACACGTCCAGCGTATCGGAAAGATTGGCTGAAAATGAAATCTCCTTCAGAAGCTTGTTTCTCTGGACAATGATTTTATTATAATTCATAAGCTGGATCAGGTAAAGCCTGCTCAGCTGACAGATCTCGCTGTCCAGAAACCTGCGGCGTTCTGAAGGTCCGTTTTTGATGATATTCAGATCTTCCGGCGAGAAAAACACAATATTCAGAATCCCGAACAGCTCGGAGGCCTTGCGGATGGGGATTCCGTCGATGGCGATCCCCTTGCTCCGGTTCTTTTTCAGGTGCATATCCAACTTATGTGTGATCCCGCTGCGGCACACCTGCATCCGGATATGAGCCTCTTCCTGGCCGAACCGGATCATCTCCCGGTCCTTGCTGCCCCGGTGGGATTTGGTTGTGCTGCATAAATATGCAGCCTCCAGTATATTTGTTTTCCCCTGGGCATTATCCCCGAAAAGGATGTTCGTTCCCTCGTTGAAGTTAATCGATAAACTATCGTAATTCCGGTAATTTTTCAGTTCCAGTGATTTGATATACATGACTATTTGATAATCTTGATCTCGTGACCTTCATACTGAACAACGTCTCCGTCATACAGCTTGCGTCCGCGGCGGGTGTCCGTCTCACCGTTGACCGTCACGTTTCCCTCCTGGATCGCAAGCTTTGCCTCCACGCCGTCCTCCACCCAGCCGGCAGCCTTCAAAACCTGGCCCAGTTTGATAAATTCATCTCTCAGTTTAATTGTTTCCACTTTTTTCCTCCCGTCATACAACAAACACATGTTAGCGGACCGCGTTAAAATTTACCGGCAGGATCAGGTAAATATAACTTTCCTCATCGTTGCGGATAAAACAGGGGGCCTTTGGATTCACAAGATAGATGGAAATTTCCTCGTCGTCGATGACCTTCAGCGCGTCGATGAGGAATTTCGGGTTGAATCCGATCATGATATCTTTGCCTTCCTTGGCAATATCAATGTCCTCGTTCATGGAACCCATCGAAGAATTGATCTTCAGTTCCATGGAGTCGTCGGTAATGTCTATAATAATCGGTTTTTTGTCTCCTTCCTTCACAAGAAGGGTCGCGCGGTCGATACAGTCGAGAAATTCTTTTTTGTTGATCACGACTTTTGTCTCGTAATCGCTTGAAAGCATCTGCTCGATGCGGAAATATTCTCCGTCGATCAGTCGGGAAACCACCGTCGTGTTGTCAAAGACAAACATAATGTGGTTTTCCGCGAAATAAATATCTACCAGATCGTCCACTTCGCCGGACAGAATCTTGCTGATCTCATTCAGTGTCTTTCCAGGAACGACAACCTTGCGCTGAGGATAGCTTTCTTTTAACTCAATTTTCCGGATGGCGATACGGTGTCCGTCCAGAGAGACCACCTTCAGGGTATTATCTTTGATCTCAAAAAGTTCGCCGGTCATCAGCTTATTGTTCTCGTTGAGAGCAATGGAGAAAATCGTCTGACGAATTACCTCCTTCAGGGTGAACTGGGAGATGGTGATGTTATCATTCTTTTCGATAAGAGGAAGATAAGAAAAATCTTCACCTGACCGTCCCGGAATACTGAAGACCGCCTTTTCGCAGGTGATGGTTGTCAGTAGATTCTCGTCTGTCTGAATTGTTACTTCGTTTTCTGGAAGTTTTCGTACAATTTCGGAGAAAATCTTGGCATCCAGAGCAACCTGGCCTTTTTCCAGGATCGTTCCCTGTACGATTGTCTCAATTCCAAGTTCCATATCGTTGGATGTAAATTTTATTTCATTGGATGTTGCGTCAACTAAGATGCATTCCAGAATTGGCATCGTCGTTTTTCCCGGTACCGCTTTCATGGAGATGCTGACACTTTTCAAAAGTTCATTTTTTTGGAAGATAAGTTTCATGTTGTGTAAAAGTCTCCTTTCCCCAATGCTGAGCGCGAATGGGCATATGAAAATAATATATAAAAAATCCGTAGTAGCCGCCGTAGGGGGCGTGTAAATGTGGAAACCTGTGTCAAACACGCATAAATACTGAAAAAACAGACCTGTATAACTCTGTGAAAAGCGAAAAGAAAACCTGTGTACGGAATGTAAACAACTTTAAGCTTAAATTTTGTACACAGAGTATCCACAGATTGTCCACATAAAGCTTGTGTAAAAGCTGAAGCTATGTAACTGTTCAGCTGAATGCATCGTTACGAAGCTACTTGGATGGGTTGATCTTCTTCTTGAGGATGTCGATGGTACCCCTGGTGTTATCGTTGTTTTTCAGTTCTTTTTCGATTTTTTCGATTCCGTGCATGACGGTGGTATGGTCCCGGTCGCCCATATATTTTCCGATGGCAGTTAAGGGAGATTCCAGCATTTCCCGGCACAGATACATGGCGATCTGGCGGGGATACACGATCTTGCTGCTGCGCTTGCTTCCTATAATGTCGGAAGCGGTGATGTCAAAATGCTCCGCCACGGTGTCGATGATGAACTGCGGGGTGATGATTTTTTTCTCGTTGGGTGAGATGATATCCCGCAGCACCTGCTCGGCAAGATCCAGATTGATCTCCCGTTTTTCCAGGTTCGCGTAAGCGATGATCTTATTCAGGGCGCCTTCCAGTTCACGGATGTTGGACTTCACGTTGGAAGCGATATATTCGATCACGTCGTCGCCAACGTTGTAGCCGTCCAGTTCTTCTTTTTTCCGAAGGATTGCGATCCGGGTCTCGTAATCGGGACTCTGGATATCCGCCAGAAGTCCCCACTCGAACCGGGAACGGATGCGGTCTTCCAGAATGTCCATATCTTTCGGCGGACGGTCGGACGATATGATGATCTGCTTGTTGTTGCCGTGCAGTGTGTTGAAAGTATGGAAAAATTCTTCCTGCGTAGATTCTTTTCCTATAATAAACTGAACGTCGTCGATGAGCAGAACATCGATATTTCTGTATTTTTCGCGGAATTTCGTCATCGCGGTGTTGTTGCTGTTACGGATGGCCTCGATGACTTCATTGGTAAATTCCTCACTGGTGACGTAGAGGATCCGCGAAGCGGGATTTTTTTCCAGAATAAAGTGGGCGATGGAATGCATCAGGTGCGTTTTCCCCAGTCCCACGCCTCCGTACAGAAACAGAGGGTTGTAGATCTCACCGGGAGATTCCGCAACCGCAAGGGAGGCTGCATGTGCAAACTTATTGTTGCTTCCAACCACGAATGTGTCGAACGTGTACTTGGGATTCAGGTTGGGAGCGTAAGGATTTTTCGGAAGTTCAGGTTTTTTTTCTTCTCTTTTTACGTCCTCGGGCAGGGCAAAACGGATATCATAATTAATCCCGGTGATTTCCGCGATTGCCACTTTGATCGGAAGCGTATATTTTTTGCTGACATATTCCAGTCCCATTTTTTCAGAGGGAACCAGGATCGTCACCAGATTGTCCTCTACGCTGTGCACTGTCAGCGGTTTGATCCAGGTGTCGAAAGAAATCTCGGACAACTCATGTTCATCTCTGACTCTTTTTAAGATTTCATTCCATTTTTCTCTTATGATTTCCATTTTTTCAGTCTCCGCTTCTATATGTGTGGATTGGGGATAAACAGACGAAATTCCGGGAATTTTTGCACAGCAGGACCATGAAAAATACGCCGCGAAACGCCGTCTGTGGATAAAACCTATAAAAACCCACTATTACCTATCTATCATATAATAAAATCCAGCGTTAATCAACAAAAATGTGAAAATTAGATGGAAGTAAGTTTGTGGTAGCAGTTCAGCCGGCTGAACGGTTACCGTTTGGGTTTGCGGTGAGGGGGATCCTGTAAAACGTAGCATTTGCGGGGAAATTGTATGTGGATAACTGAAAAATCGAAAAATTTCATGTGGAAAATCTGTGTAAAAGCTGTTGAAAGAACGTGGAAAGCATTTGTGGAAAGGGAAGCCAGGGAAGAAAATGTGTATAAGTGGAATAGAAAATACACAGAATACAGTAAGGAAAACACTGGATTTTGCCCAGTTGACCACAGGATTTACACACACCGGAAAAAAGTTATCCACAAGTTATCCACAAAATGTGGATAATGTTGGAGAAGCTTCCCACATTTTGTGGGTAATTTTTTTGTAACAACTCAGCCTTTCACTATCCCGCGAGGTGTTTTCGCGCAGAATGCGCGAAAACCCGAGGCCTGCAGCGCGAAACTGCATGAAATGCAGTTTCTGTGCATCGCGAAGCGTGTAATAGTTCAGCAAGGCTGAACTATTACACTTTTTTGCGAAAACCCCCAGATTCTGCTTGACTTTGCAGGTCTTTATGAATATAATTAAAACGATGTTTTCTGAGTTATCGGAGTTCCCCGGGAGCTTCGGTCAGATTTTTGTGCATACATGCGAATAACGAAAGTTCAAATATGAAGGAGGTGCCGTACCTATGAAGATGACATTTCAGCCGAAGAAACGCTCCAGATCAAAAGTTCACGGATTCAGAGCGAGAATGAGCACAAAGGGTGGAAGAAAAGTTTTAGCTGCGAGAAGATTAAAAGGAAGAAAAAAATTATCAGCGTAAAACCCAAGGCCGCATATCCGTATGTGGTCTTTTCTTCTATTTATAAAAAGTCATTGTCCGCCAGAGCGTGTTTGAAAATTCATTTCCGGCGGATAAACATTGACGGCGGCCCAGACGGCTGCCGCAGAAGGATTCTATGGAATATTCAGAGAGTTTGAAAAAGAATAAAGAGTTTCAGGTGGTCTACCGGCAGGGAACATCGTATGCAAACAGATATCTGGTCATGTATGTGAGGGAAAACCATCTTGAGAAAAACCGGATCGGGATTTCCGTGAGCAAAAAGGTGGGTAATAGTGTCGTCCGCCATCATCTGACACGGTTGATCCGGGAAAGCTACCGTTTAAATGAAAAGAGGTTTCGGAAAGGGCTGGATCTTGTGGTGGTCGCAAGAGTAAACGCCAAGGACAGAAGCTTTCATGAGATTGAGAAAGCGCTGCTGCATCTTGGAGGACTTCACAAAATCCTGTTTAAAAAAGAGGAGCACCCGGAAGGCGGGGGGGGAACATGAAAACAGTATTGATTAAAATGATCCGTTTTTATCAGAAATATCTTTCGCCGCTGAAAAGAACCAGGTGTCCTTACATCCCAACCTGTTCTCAGTATGGACTGGAGGCGATCCAGAAATACGGAGCTTTAAAAGGAAGTTTACTGGCAGCCTGGAGAATTCTGAGATGTAACCCGTTCTCACACGGAGGTTACGACCCAGTGCCGTAAACGCAAAGGAGGAAAAGACGTTTGGATATCATACTGAGCAAATCAACGTGGCCGATTATCGGATGGGTCTGTGAGGTCCTCGGCTGGTTGATCAATGGCATTTATATCTTACTGAAAGCGATCGGCATTGAGAATATCGGTATTGCGATCATTCTTTTTACGGTGGTCATTTACCTTTTGCTGACGCCAATTCAGATCAAGCAGCAGAAATGGTCAAAAATGATGACCGTCATTCAGCCTGAATTACAGCAGATTCAGAAAAAATATGCAAACAAAAAGGACCAGGCTTCGCAGATGAAGATGAGCGAGGAGACCATGGCCCTTTATCAGAAATACGGAGTTTCGCCTACGGGAAGCTGTCTGCCTCTGCTTCTGCAGATGCCGATTCTTATGTCCCTGTATCAGGTAATCTACCACATTCCCGGTTACATCGGAAGTGTGCGCACGATCTTCAGTTCCCTGACGGAGCAGATCATGGCCGTGGGCGGATATTCGGATATTATGACGACGTTCGTTCAGGAGAACAGCGTCCGTCTTTACACGTCGCTCAGCGAGACGCTTACGGAGAACAATATTTACGATATTCTCTATGTGCTGAAGCCGAGCCAGTGGGAAAAGCTGGGAGATATTTCTCAGTTTTCCGGCTTCGCGGATCTGATCGCTCATACGGCGGACGATTCCACAAAGGTAAATATGTTCCTGAGCTACAACATTACCGAGTCCCCCATGGACCTTCTCCAGAGGGGTATGGAAGCAGGTTCCGTTGTGATGATCATTCTGGCGGTTCTGGTGCCGGTTCTGGCATGGCTGACCCAGTGGCTGAACTATAAGCTGATGCCTCAGGCGGCTACAGACGACAAGAAGAACCAGAAGGGCAGCATGGAAGCTTCTATGCGGATGATGAACACCTTTATGCCGATTTTCTCCGCATTCATGTGTCTGTCGTTCTCCATTGGTATCGGTATCTACTGGGTGGCCGGCGCCGTGGTCCGCAGTATTCAGCAGATCGTTGTAAACCGGCATATGAAATCCCTGAACCTTGACGAACTGATCGCCAAAAATCAGGAGAAGGTAAACAAAAAGAGGGAAAAAGAAGGTCTGCCTCCTCAGAAGATCACGCAGCAGGCGCGGCAGAGTGTCCGCAATATTGACTTTGAGGAACCGGCAGAAAAGAGTACTCAGAGCCAGAAGGCGGATGTCGGCGAGACGACGGCATATTACAGAGAGCATACGGAATACGCGCCGGGAAGTCTTGCTGCCAAGGCAAATATGGTACGGCAGTTTGATGAGAAGAATAACAAGCGTAAGAAGTAGGGGGTAGGACTTATGGAGTTTATCGAAGTATCTGCAAAAACCGTAGATGAAGCGATCACAAAAGCGTGTATTGAACTTGGCGCGTCCAGCGATAAACTGGAAATTCAGGTGATCAGCGAGGGAAGCTCCGGATTTCTTGGGTTTGGAAGCAAGCCTGCAGTGATCCGCGCCGGAAGAAAGCCGGAGGAAGAAGAGATTGCTGAGCCAGAAGAGCCTGCAGCCAAGCCGGAAGTAAAACCGGAACCTGAGGTAAAGCCAGTGTTCCAGCCGCGCGAGGAGAAAAAAGAAAAGAAAGAGAAACGCGAGGAAAAGAAGGAAACCAAAGAAGCGCCAAGATCCCCACGGAAACAGCCGGCGGTTCAGGAGCATGAGACGCCCACATACACAGAGGAAGAGGTCGCGGCGATGAAGAAGGCTGCGAAGGAGTTTCTGACCGGCGTGTTCGGCGCTATGGAGCTTCCGGTGGAGATTTCCATTGTCTTCAATAAAGAGACGGGAAGCCTGGATATTGATTTTTCCGGGGAGGATATGGGTATCCTTATTGGAAAGAGAGGACAAACCCTGGATTCCCTGCAGTACCTCACAAGCCTTGTGGTCAACAAAGAGCAGAAGGAGTATGTGAGAGTTAAGCTGGATACGGAAAATTACCGGAAACGCAGAAAAGAAACCCTGGAGAATCTGGCAAGAAACATCGCTTATAAGGTGAAGAAGACCAGAAAACCGGTTTCTCTCGAGCCGATGAATCCGTACGAGAGACGGATCATCCACTCCGCACTGCAGAGCAACAAGTTTGTGGAAACCTACAGCGAGGGCAATGAACCATATCGTCATGTGGTGGTAACTCCCAAGAGATACGAAAGGTAACGATTCAGCTGGCTGAACTGTTACGCGTGTTTGACAGCCTTGCGACAGCATCCGAAAAGGATTGCGCCCAGAGCGTACACGCTCCGGGGCAGTCTTCCGGGTGCTGTTTCTCTATACAGCAAACTTAAGGTTGGAAAGGATGTTTGAGATGGAAGATACGATAGCGGCGGTGGCTACGGCCATGGCGCCTTCCGGGATTGGAATCGTGCGGATCAGCGGGCCGGAGGCCGTTTCGGTGGCGGACAGGCTGTATCGGAGCAAAAGAGAAGGAAAACGGCTGAAAGATATGAAGTCCCATACGATCCATTATGGGTGGATCGTGGAGCAGGAGCGTGTTCTGGACGAGGTTCTGGTCATGCTCATGCGGGGACCCCACAGCTATACCGGCGAGGATACGGTGGAGATTGACTGCCATGGCGGCGTGCTGGCAGTGAAACGGGTGCTGGAGGCGGTGATCCACGCAGGCGCCAGGCCGGCGGAGCCGGGAGAATTCACCAAAAGGGCTTTTCTCAATGGAAGAATCGATCTGTCTCAGGCGGAGGCTGTGATGGATGTGATCTCCGCGAAAAACGAGTACGCCCTGCAAAGCTCTGTGAGCCAGCTGCAGGGTTCTGTGTACCGGGCGGTGAAGGAAATCCGCGAAAAGCTGCTGTATGAGATCGCGTTTATCGAGTCTGCTCTGGACGACCCGGAGCATATCAGTCTGGAGGGATATCCCAAGAAGCTTTTGGGGATCGTCCGGCAGGAAAAAGAGAAAATCCGCAGGCTTCTGGCTTCCGCTGACGACGGAAAAATGCTCCGGGAGGGCATTAAGACGGTCATTCTTGGAAAACCCAACGCGGGAAAATCCTCGCTTTTGAATCTCCTGGTAGGAGAGGAGCGGGCCATTGTCACGGAAATTGCCGGAACCACCCGGGATGTGCTGGAAGAACAGATCAGTCTCGGCGGTATTTCTCTCAGGATGCTGGACACGGCGGGAATCCGAAGAACTTCTGACCGGGTGGAGCAGATCGGTGTGGAGCGGGCCAAGGAGCACGCGAAGGATGCCGACCTGATCCTTTATGTGGTGGACGCGTCGGCGCCGTTGGATGAAAATGACGCTCAGATCATGGAGCTTCTGAAAGGGCGCAGAACCATCCTTCTTCTCAATAAATCGGATCTGCAGACGGTGATCACGGCGGATGAGCTGACGGCGCGGGTGGACGCGCCGGTGCTGAATATTTCCGCCAGGGAGGAGACGGGTCTGGAGGAGCTGGAGACGATGATCAAGGATATGTTTTTCCAGGGCGAGATTTCCTTTAACGATGAGGTGTATATCACGAATATCCGGCAGAAAACGGCTCTGGAGCAGGCCCTGGAGAGCCTGGCGCTGGTGGAAGACAGCATCGATATGGACATGCCGGAGGATTTCTTTTCCATCGATCTGATGAATGCTTATGAGAGGCTGGGAAGCATCATCGGCGAGGCGGTGGGAGAGGATCTGGTCAATGAGATCTTTGGTAAATTCTGTACGGGAAAATAGAGAAGATGTGGGAAAAGATATGTGGATAAGCAGCGGGATTGTGGATATCGGAGGCAAAAATGGGAATGATTGTGGAAACTTATGAGATTGTGGTGATCGGCGCAGGGCACGCAGGCTGCGAGGCGGCGCTGGCTGCCGCGAGACTGGGTCTGGAGACGATCCTTTTTACTGTGAGCGTGGACAGTATCGCGATGATGCCGTGCAACCCGAACATCGGCGGCACCTCCAAGGGACATCTGGTGCGGGAGATCGACGCGCTGGGCGGCGAGATGGGAAAAAACATTGACCGGACGTTCATCCAGTCGAAGATGCTGAACAAGTCCAAAGGGCCGGCAGTTCATTCCCTGAGGGCGCAGGCAGACAAAAAGGCGTACAGCAACCAGATGCGCAAAGTTCTGGAACATACGGATCATCTGACCATCAAACAGGCGGAGGTTGCGGAGCTGATTGTGGAGGAGGGCATGCTGAAGGGCGTAAAAACGGTGTCCGGGGCAGTTTATACCTGCCGGGCGGCGGTGCTTTGTACCGGCGTTTATCTGAACGCCCGGTGCATCTACGGGGATGTGAGCATGGAAACCGGTCCCAACGGCCTGCAGGCGGCGACCCATCTGACAGATTCGCTGAGGGCCAACGGCGTGGAGATGATGCGGTTTAAGACAGGAACGCCGGCCCGTGTGGATAAGCGCTCCATTGATTTTTCAAAAATGGAGGAGCAGTTCGGGGATGAGCGGGTGGTTCCGTTTTCCTTTTCCACAGACCCGGAAAGCGTGCAGATTGATCAGGTATCCTGCTGGCTGACGTATACCAATGAGCGGACTCATGAGATCATCCGGGAAAATCTGGACCGGTCGCCGCTGTATTCGGGAATGATTGAGGGCACAGGGCCTAGGTACTGTCCGTCCATCGAGGATAAGGTGGTGAAGTTCGCGGACAAGAACCGCCATCAGGTGTTCCTGGAGCCGGAAGGACTGGACACCAATGAGATGTATGTGGGAGGAATGTCCAGTTCTCTGCCGGAGGATGTGCAGGAGGCCATGTATCACTCGGTGCCGGGCCTGGAGCATGCCAAGATCGTGCGCAATGCTTACGCCATCGAGTACGACTGCATCAACCCGCGGCAGCTGAACGCGACGCTGGAGTTCAAGGCGATTCATGGATTGTTTTCCGGCGGACAGTTTAACGGAAGCTCCGGGTACGAGGAAGCGGCGGCCCAGGGACTGGTCGCGGGCATTAACGCGGCGCAGCAGGTGCTTGGAAAGGAGCTTCTGGTGCTGGACCGGTCGGAAGCCTATATCGGTGTGCTCATCGACGACCTGGTGACGAAGGAGAACCGGGAGCCTTACCGGATGATGACCAGCCGGGCGGAGTACCGTCTGCTGCTGCGGCAGGATAACGCGGACCTGCGGCTGCGCAGATACGGCTATCAGGCGGGACTGATCTCGGAGGAGGAGTATCAGGCGCTGCTGCAGAAGGAGCGGCAGATTGAGGAGGAGGTCCGCAGGGTGGAGCATACTTATGTGGGCTCCTCGGCGCAGGTCAATCAGGTGCTGGAGCAGTACGGTTCCACGCCTCTGAGTGGCGGAAGCTCGCTGGCAGAGCTGATCCGGCGGCCGGAGCTGAATTATGACAGCCTGGCAGACATCGATCCAAAGCGGCCCAAACTTCCGGACAGTGTCACCGAGCAGGTGAACATTAACATCAAGTACGATGGATATATCCGCCGCCAGCAGAAGCAGGTGGAGCAGTTTAAAAAGATGGAAAAGAAAAAGATCCCTGAGAACCTGGATTACGATCAGGTACAGAGCCTGAGGATCGAGGCGAAGCAGAAGCTGAAGGAATACCGGCCCATGAACATCGGTCAGGCATCGCGGATTTCCGGAGTTTCCCCGGCGGATGTGTCGGTGCTGCTGGTGTATCTGGAAAATTTCCGCGGTGGGACAGGGGAAGGAAAATAGCGATTGTTCAGCGTTGTTGAACTGTTATGGAAGGTAGTTGTTCCGCGAAGATGATGTGCTGCACGCTGCGTGACGCAAAAGAATATAATCGTATGGTCCTGTTGGACGATCACAGACTCTGGGGCCTTTTGTGTGTTCTGCGCGAAAGCACTCTGGGGGATAGTGGTAGGAGCAATGGTTAGAAAATATTACTGATTTTTGGGAATGGTAAGGAATAGAGATATATGGAGAACGGTGGTATGAAAAAAAAGACTGCGCCGGAAAAAATGGATGCGGCAGAAAAAAAGGCCGCAGCGGACGGCGCAGGAAGGTGTATGAGGGGAACGGAACAGACAGAAAAAGGGCAGAAAGAGCAGGTATATCATACAGAGGGGCAGGATCTGACCGTGTTCCGAAGCGGCCTTCAGGCGCTTGGAATCGCGCTCTCTTCACGGCAGGAGGAGCAGTTTCTGCAGTATTATGAGCTTCTGATCCAGTGGAATTCTTTTATGAACCTGACGGCGATCACGGAGTTTCAGGAGGTGATGGTCAAGCATTTTCTGGACAGCCTGGCCATTGTGAAAGCCTGGAACCCGGAGGATGGGGCGAAGGTCATTGATGTGGGGACAGGAGCAGGATTTCCCGGGATTCCGCTGAAGATCGCGTTTCCTGAACTGGAGATCACGCTGCTGGATTCTCTGAATAAGCGGGTGAAGTTTCTGGATACGGTCATCGAGACCCTGGGACTGCAGGGCATCCGCGCGGTCCATGGGAGAGCGGAGGAGCTGGTAAAACAGCCGGGAGAGCGGGAAGGCTACGATCTGGCGGTTTCCCGGGCGGTGGCGAATCTGAGTACGCTGTCGGAATACTGTCTGCCTTATGTGAAGGTGGGAGGCCTGTTCCTTCCGTATAAATCCGGCAAGGTGGAGCAGGAGCTGGCGGAGGCGGAAAAGGCGCTGAAGGTGCTTGGAGGACAGTGGGAGCGTCCGGTTTACTTTACGCTGGAAGGAACCGATATGGAGCGGTCGCTGATTCCTGTCCGCAAGGGAAAGCATACGCCGAAGCAGTATCCGCGCAAGGCGGGAACGCCGGGGAAGAGTCCGATTCAGTAGTGGTCTGGCGTCCGGTGGCTCCCGGTTTCCGGCCAGCTTCTGTGGGGGAAAACCCTGATTCAACAGCGGTTCGGCGCTGCGGATATTGAAACCTTTATGTGAGTCAATAAGAATAAAGTCAATGAACGGATCGAAGCGTATCTTGCGGTGATTGGGATGAAGTAAAAGGATTTCATCCGCCGGGGCGGCAAAAAACCGTAACTATTCAGTCAGTTGAATGGTTACGGTTTTTTGCCGTTGTCTGAAAGAGTTTCTGAGACATCTTTTAAAATTCTTTTTTCCTCACGATGGAGATGCTGAGCTTCAGGGAGCACAGCAGGATCAGGCATGCGGCGGCGAGGATTCCAGCGAGTAAAACCCTGTAGTCAAGGGTGGAAAGAAAGGATAGAAAGCTGCTCAGATCAAGGTTCAGAAGTCTGATCGCGCTGCTAAGCAGGAATCCCAGCAGCAGGATTCCGCCGACAAAGCCTATGATCATCAGGCGGGATTTTTCCCCGCCGTACTTCAGCGTAAAAGGCAGCATAACGGACAGCAGGACCAGAAACAGGGGAACGAGAAGGAGAAACGAGCCAACCCTCTCGCCGGTGAACGGGAGTTTGTTGAAAACCAGGAAGAAAACGGACAGGAGCGTACACAGCAGCCAGAATCCGATTCCCACGATCAATCCAAAACAATATTTTTCAAGAACGTAGGTTTTTCTGGTAAACGGCAGGGAAAACAGGAAGGGATTTCCGTTGTCAAATTCATCGTAGCTGACGGTGCTCATGGCAAACAGCGTGCCGGTGATACAGAAAAATCCGATGGCATAGGAGAGCGCTCCTTGGTTCCCCTTGGAGGAGAAGATAAAGGCCAGGGAAATCATCAGAATCAAAAGAAAATAGTTTTTCTGCATTTTCATTAAGTGGAAATCTTTGATCAATAAACCTTTCATAATTTTTCACCTCGTATCATCATACTTATCACGTCGTCAATGGTGCCCTTTTCAACGACGATATCCGGATAATTTTCCATGTAATACTGTTTTTCGGCAGTCAGGCAGCTGTAGCCATAGTTTTCTTTCCTGCAGCGCAGAAGATATTGCCGGTCCAGGCGGTCAAACTGAGCTTCCTCTGTTTTCAGGATTGCGTAATTGCTCAGAAGTATGTCTGTGTCTTCGTGCAGGATGATAGTTCCATTGTCAATCATGTAAAGATCGTCACAGAGTGTTTCCAGGTCGCTGGAAATATGGGAACTGATCAGGATGGAACGGGTTTCGTCCTTTTCCATGAATTCCCGAAGGAGCTCCAGAACCTCATCTCTTGCGATAACGTCAAGTCCGGCGGTGGGTTCGTCCAGGATCAGAAGCCGGGCGTCGTGTGAGACGGCAGTTAAGAGTTTCAGCTTCGCCTTCATGCCGGTAGAGAATTCTTTGATCTTCTTGTTCTGCGGAAGCTGGAAGCTCTGTACTTTTTTCAGGAAAAAGTCCCGGTCAAAGGTATCGTACATGCTTCCGAGAATCCGCAGAATGTCGTTGATGGTAAGGTAGCCGCTGAAACCGGAATCGGAAAGCACAACGCCCAGCTTTTGTTTGTCTGAGACGGTAAATTCGTCCGGTGTTTTCCCGAATACGCGGATTTCTCCGCTGTCCGGGGTGATCAGTCCGAGGATTGCTTTGAACGCGGTGCTTTTTCCGGCGCCGTTCTGGCCGATAAGGCCGGTGATGCGGCCGGCCGGGACGGTCAGCGAGCAGTCCAGGGTAAAATTCTTGTAGGTTTTTCTTAAATGGTCAATGCTTAACATGGTCAATCCTCCATAATCAGGTTAAAAAGGCTTCGGATTTCTTCGTCGCTGATTCCACAGCGTCTTCCCTTCTGAATTGCCTTTTCCAGATCGGCTTCCACTTCTTTTTTCTGTTCTTCCAGAAGAAGCTGTGTGTTGACTGCCGTCACATAAGTACCTTTTCCGTGAATGGTCGCGGTAAAGCCTTCGGCCTCCAGAGCGTCGTAGGCTTTTTTTACGGTCAGCGCACTGATCTTCAGTTCTTTTGACAGAGTCCGCACGGACGGCAGGCTGTCATTTTCTTTCAGCTGGCCGCTGCGGATCAGGGTTTTGATCTGGTCTGTAATCTGTTCGTAAATGGGGATCATCAGAGAATTGTTTATGATGATCTTCATGGCTGCAACCTCCTTACTTGATAAACAGTATATAACAGTGTGAAACTGTTGTCAAGTGTTATATACTGTTTATCGAAAAATATATGTAATAGTTCAACATGTCGTTATTCTGCGAGGGGTTTTCGCGTAAAATGCGAGAAAATCGTAACGATTCGGCCAGGTCCGAGTATTTACCGCACAGACCGTATGAAAACGTAGTACCTATGGGCATCCGGGCCCATCGCGAAGGCCCATCGCGAAGCGATTTTCAATGGGCGGCCGTAACTATTCAGCTGGGGCTGGGCATTTTCTGAGCAGACCGTATGGAAATAGACTGCGTGGAAATGTGGCGTCTGCGGGCAATATACCCCATTGTGAAGAGGTTTTCCATGGACGTATGCCGTAATTCTTCCGCTTGCCGCTATTCCTTGAAGCATGAGAAAATGAAAATAAAACCAGAAGACATAACACGGGTCATGCTATGCTTTCTGGTTTTTAGTGGTCCACTTGTGTGATTGGTTTATACGCTTTAGAGGGTGTTTGAACATTCATTCCTGCAATCTGCACGCCCTATTTTGCGTGGAATTTGCCCCAAAATCAGTTAGCGTAGCCCGCTACGCCTCCCGATTTTGGGACAAATTCCCCACAAACTGTGACGCACATCTTGCAGAAAGCAATTTTCAAACATGCTCTAAGGATATTGCCGTTAAAAGAAAATTTTAATTCTTTCCAGCACCGCGACTGGTGTTTCCAGCTGCGGTAAATGTTTGGCCTTCGGAAGGAGTTCTGTCTCGATGGATGGATTCAGTGCGGTGTAGAGCGCAAGGGTTTCCTGAATGCCGTCTTCCAAAGCTCCGCCGATAATATAAATGCTGTTATTGATGCTCTTCAGAGCATGTGTTATGTTCAGGTTGACATAATTTCCAACAAGGCTGGATAACAGGTATTTTCCGTTGCCATTTCCACGATGAGCGCCCTCGTAGTAAGCGTCAATATCACGGTGATTCTCGTGAAATGGATTATAGAGGAATTTCTCTGTAAAGAGAAGCTCTGTATTGGAGTGGCTTGTCACCATATAATAAAGCAGCGTGCCAATCAAAGGAAGTTCGATCATACATTTGACAAATTTGCTTTTTTTGTTTGGAATTTGATTCAGCTTGGCAAGGTCTTCCGGATTGATAAGCATAATCTTTTTAAAGCATTCCGGATTGGTATTGCAGGCGGTGATCACAAAGGAACCGGAAAGGCCGCTTGCGATAATATCTGCGGGACATCCGATGACGTTTTTGATAAAGCCGGTGATCAGTTGTACATATAAAAAGTTGGTATATGTGATGTTCGGTTTGTCGGAGCGTCCGCAGCCAATCAGATCCAGGGCATAAACGGTGTGGTCTTTGGCAAGGGTGTCAAGCATATGTTTCCACTCGTAGCTGCTGCTGGAATAGTGAAGGTCGTGAATCAGCAGGAGCGGTTTGCCAGTTCCTTTTTTTGTGTAGAATATTTTGCCGAATTGCCAGTCGTAGGATTGTTTTTCCTCAGTGTGCAGAATGTCTTTCATTACGGAGGTTGCGGAAATTAAACGGTTGATGGCATAGATGGCCACGCCGGAAAGGGTTGTCAGTATGCTGAGGGTCACGATTTTTTTCTTTGAGTTTTTCATGCGGTTCTCCTTTCAGAAGGTGTTACTCTTATTATAAAATAAATGGGCGGAAGTTACAATGAAAAGTTTAGGAGAGGGACGAAAACCAGGTGGGGCAGGCGGCATGAGATTCTGCGGGCGGCTGTGGGCAGGCGGAAAATCTAAATGTCCCGGAGGCGTTCCGGACGGGTACCGGTGCGATTCGTCAGGAATGCCAGATGCATTCCCGACTCAGCGCACCTCAGGCTCCGGGTAGGAAACCCTCCGCCTGCCCCGTCCGGAACGCCTCCGGGACATTTAGATTTTCCGCCTGCCCACAGCCGCCCGCAGAATCTCATGCCGCCTGCCCCACCTGGTTTTCGTCCCTCTCCTAAACTTTTCATTGTAAC
>JAGHIA010000005.1 GCA_017887445.1 Fusicatenibacter sp. | reverse complement strand
GCCATGAAAGGGGTAAAAATGACGAAAAACACATATTATCTGGCGGTGGATATCGGCGCTTCCAGCGGACGTCATATTCTGGGACATCTGGAGAATGGGCGGCTGGTGACGGAGGAGATCCACCGGTTTCCAAACGGACTGACAGAAAAAGACGGGGAAGCCTGTTGGGATCTGCGGCGGCTGTTTGAGGAGATCAAAACCGGTATGAGAAAATGCCGGGAAGCGGGAAAAGTACCTGTCAGCATGGGAATCGATACCTGGGCGGTGGATTTCGTTCTGTTGGACGGGGAAAACAGGATCCTGGGGAACACCGTCGGCTATCGGGACAATCGGACGGAGGGCATGGACCAGGAGGTATACCGCAGGATTCCCCTGGAGGAGCTGTACCGTCAAACAGGGATCCAGAAGCAGAGCTTCAACACAATCTATCAGCTGATGGCGGTAAAAATAAAGCATCCGGAAATTCTGGAGCAGGCGAGGACCTTTCTCATGATTCCCGATTATTTTCATTTTCTGCTGACCGGGAAGAAATCCGTGGAGTATACCAACGCCACCACCACCCAGCTGGTCAGCCCGGTTACTTACGACTGGGACAGACCGCTGATGGAGCGTCTGGGATATCCTGTGGGAATCTTTCCAAAGATCCGGCGGCCGGGTACGGTCCTTGGAAGACTGACCAAAGAAATACAGGAAGAAGTTGGATTTGACTGTCAGGTAACGCTTCCCGCCACCCACGATACAGGTTCCGCGGTGCTGGCGGTCCCGGCGCCCCAGGGGCGGGCCATGTACTTAAGCTCCGGCACCTGGTCGCTGATGGGGGTGGAGCGGATGGAGGCGGACTGCTCCGACGAGAGCCGGCGCAGAAACTTTACCAATGAAGGCGGTTATGACGGCCGCTTCCGCTATCTGAAGAACATTATGGGTCTGTGGATGATCCAGTGTCTGCAAAAGGAATGGCCTCAGAGTTACTCTTTCGGGGAAATCTGCGATCAGGCGGAAACGGCCGGTATTTCATCGGTGGTAAACTGCGAGGATGAGCGTTTTCTGGCGCCGCCGTCCATGATCCGGGAGGTTCAGGACGCCTGCCGGGAGAGTGGACAGCAGGTTCCGCAGACGTTGGCGGAGCTGGCGCGGGTGATCTACCGCAGTCTGGCGCTTTGTTACCGGGAGACGGCGCAGGAGATCGGGGCGATGACAGGGACAGCGTATACCAGTCTGAACATTGTCGGCGGCGGGGCCAATGCAAAGTTTCTCAACCGGCTGACTGCCGACGCCCTGGGCCTTCCGGTGTTTGCCGGGCCGGCGGAGGCGACGGCCATCGGAAATCTGATGGTGCAGATGCTCCGGAAAAAGGAATGGCAGGATCTGGCTCAGGCAAGACAGTGTGTGCTGGATTCCTGTGAAATCTGTTGCTATGAGCCGGGAGAGTAAACGAAATACACACTGGAGAGCAGAATAAGGAGGAGGTTTGGAAGTAAACGTCCAAATTTACCAGTATCGGCGCAGCCAGTGCGCCATGAAAGGAGAAAGTTTGGAAGTAAACTTCCAAATCTACCATTATTGGCGCAGCCAGTGCGCCATGAAAGGAGTAAATATGACAACAAAAGAACGATATGAAGACGCCAGAAACATCTACGCCGCCATCGGTGTGGACACAGACAAGGCGGTGGAGACGCTGAGGCGTATACCCATCAGTATGCACTGCTGGCAGGGAGACGACGTGCAGGGATTTGACCAGGACGGTCCTCTGTCCGGCGGCATTCAGGCTACGGGAAATTATCCGGGAAAAGCGAGAACACCAGAGGAGCTGATGCAGGACATGGACATGGCGATGAGCCTGATCCCCGGAAAACATAAACTGAATCTTCACGCCAGCTACGCGGTGTTTGAGGACGGGGAGCGCGCCGACCGGGACACGCTGGAGCCGAAGCACTTTAAAAAATGGGTGGAGTTTGCCAAAGAGCGGGGGATCGGCCTGGACTTCAACCCGACCTTTTTCTCTCATCCCAAGGCGGAGCCGTTCACCCTTTCCAGCCCTGACGAGGAAATCCGCCAGTTCTGGATCCGCCACGGCCAGGCCTGCCTGCGGATTTCCCAGTATTTTGCCGAGGAGCTGGGACAGCCGTGTGTGATGAATATCTGGATCCCGGACGGGTACAAAGATATTCCGGCGGACCGGCTGGGGCCGAGAGCAAGATTCAAGGATTCCCTGGACCAGATTTTGTCCATCCCCTATGACAGAAGCAAGGTTTATGTGTGTCTGGAATCCAAAGTGTTCGGTATCGGCATGGAGTCCTACACCGTAGGTTCCAGCGAGTTCTGTCTGGAGTACGCGGCGAAAAACGGCATCCTCAGTCTGATGGACAATGGCCATTATCATCCCACGGAGGTGGTTTCCGACAAAATCCCGTCGCTTCTGCTGTTCCAGGAGAAGCTGGCGCTGCATGTGACCCGTCCGGTGCGCTGGGATTCGGACCATGTGGTGCTGTTTGACGACGAGACCAAGGAGATCGCCAAGGAGATTGTCCGCAACGACGCCATCGATAGGGTGTTCCTGGCGCTGGACTTTTTTGACGCCAGCATCAACCGCATCGCCGCCTGGGTGGTGGGCATGAGAAATATGCAAAGAGCGCTGCTGTACGCGCTGCTGACGCCCAATCAGAGACTGAAGGAGCTGCAGGACAGCGGAAACTATACGGAACTGATGGTGATGCAGGAGGAACTGAAGACGTATCCGTTCGGGGATGTGTGGAATCATTTCTGCAGCCGGTACGGTGTGCCAAAGCAGGGCGGATGGATGAAAAAAGTCAGAGCGTACGAGGAGGAGGTTCTTTTGGCAAGAACCGCTCCGGTCAGGGAGGATGAGAGATGAAGGTATTGGAAGCGGAGTTTGTCCGGGGATTTATCAGAATGGCCAACGACGGCTGGGAGCAGGGATGGCATGAGAGAAACGGAGGAAATCTGTCCTACCGTATGAAAAAGGAAGAAGTGGCGTCAGTGGCCGAAGCGCTGGACACCAACGGTCCCTGGCAGGAGATCGGGACAACGGTGCCGAAGCTGGCGGGAGAATATTTTCTGGTGACAGGCAGCGGGAAATTTTTCCGGAACGTGAAGGAGCAGCCGGAGGATTCCCTCTGTATCATCCAGCTGGATGAAAAGGGAGAAAAATACCGGATCTGCTGGGGCCTTACCGGCGGCGGACGGCCCACCAGCGAGCTGCCCTCCCATCTGATGAACCATGAAGTGAAGCTGGAGGTGACCGGCGGAAAGCACCGGGTCATCTACCACGCCCACACCACAAACGTGATCGCCCTGACCTTTGTGCTGCCTTTGAAGGACGAGGTGTTTACCCGGGAACTGTGGGAGATGGCCACCGAGTGTCCGGTGGTGTTTCCCGACGGCATCGGCGTCGTTGGATGGATGGTGCCGGGAGGCCGGGATATTGCGGTGGCTACCAGCCAGTTGATGAAGAAGTATGATGTGGCCATTTGGGCCCACCACGGGATGTTCTGCTCCGGGGAGGATTTCGACCAGACCTTCGGATTGATGCACACGGTGGAGAAATCCGCGGAGATTCTGGTGAAGACACGTTCCATGCGCCCGGACAAGCTGCAGACCATTACGCCGCAGAACTTCCGGGACCTGGCGGTGGATTTCCATGTGGAACTTCCGGAACGCTTTTTGTATGAGAAATAGATGTTGCAACTATTCCGCCGGCTGAATCGTTACGGCATCGTAACAGTTCAGCCGGCCACTATCCCGCGAGGTGTTTTCGCACAGAATGTGCGAAAATCCCGAGGCCTGCAGCGCGAAACTGCATGAAATGCAGTTTTTGTGCATCGCGAAGCGTGTAATCGTTCAGCTGACTTGGCTGCAGATGAAAAAAGTTCTTGACAAATAAAAATTATCGAACTATAATCTAACACAGTTAGATAAAAGGAGGGATACCAATGGCAACGAGAGAAGAAATCGACCAGGTGTTCCGGAGATTGGAGCAGATAAAGCCGTCGTTTCTGTTTAAACGGGCGGACGAGGTGCAGGCCGGGATTGGCGCAGTTTTGAAGCTGCTTTACGAGTCCTCCCAACCGGTGACCGCCGGGAACATCAGCGACGAACTGAACGTCAGTACGGCGAGAGTGGCAGTGCTTATCCGAAAAATGGCGGCAAAAGGGCTGGTGACGAAAGAGCACGGACTTCTGGACGCCCGCGTCACCTATGTAAAGCTGACTGAACTGGGAGAAAAGACGATCTGTGAGATGCGGGAGGATCTTGATCAGGTGCTGGGGTCAGTCATCGACGCTGTTGGACTGGAACGCCTGCAGGAATTTCTGGACATTGCGGATGAGATCGGAAAGGCGGTAAGACCGCCGAGGAAGCATTTTTAGACAGGGCCGCGGCCGTATCTATGAGAAACGGATCGTTGAAAAAGCAGAGCAAAAGCAAATCTGCGGCCTGCGGCTTGTTGAAAACTACACGGGCAAACGCTCGTTTTATTTTATAAATAAAATCTAACATAGTTAGAAATAAGGTAGAAAAAGATTAGAAAAAAGTTAGGAAAAAAAAGCAAAAGGAGTGAAACGTTCATGCTGAAACTATTAAAGAACCTCAAAAAGACAGAACTGGCGCTGGCAGCCGCCGCGATCGTCTTTATTGTGGCACAGGTGTGGCTGGATCTGAAGACGCCGGAATACATGGCAGAGATCACCACTCTGGTACAGACCCAGGGCAGCACCATGGCGGAGATTCTTACCGCCGGTGGAAAAATGCTGGTGTGCGCGCTGGGGAGTCTGGCCGCTTCTGTGTTGACCGCTGTCTGTGCTTCGCGGATCGCCTCCACTCTGGGAGGAACGCTGCGTGACAGAATGTTCCGGAAGGTGCAGTCCTTCTCCATGGAAGAAATCGGACATTTTTCCACCGCCAGCCTGATCACCCGGTCTACCAACGATGTGACCCAGATCCAGATGGTGATCGCCATGGGGCTCCAGATGCTGGTGAAAGCGCCGGTGATGGCTGTGTGGGCAATCTGCAAGATTGCGGATAAACAGTGGCAGTGGACTCTTACCACGGGAATCGCTGTTCTGATCCTGCTGGCGATCGTGGGAATCTGTCTGGTGCTGGCCATGCCGAAGTTCAAAAAAATGCAGATGCTGACAGACAATGTAAACCGCGTGACCCGCGAGAATCTGACCGGACTTCGGGTGGTGAGGGCCTACAATGCGGAGAAATATCAGGAAGATAAATTTGACAAGGTAAACAAGGAGCTGACGGATAACCAGCTGTTCGCCCAGCGGACGCTGGCGTTCCTCATGCCGGGAATCCAGCTGATCATGAGCGGACTGTCTCTTGCCATTTACTGGATCGGGGCGATCCTGATCAATGGCGCAGGCATGGGCGGAAAGCTCACCCTGTTTTCCGATATGATGGTCTTTTCTCAGTATGCGATGCAGGTGGTCATGTCGTTTATGATGCTTGTGATGATCTTTATGATCCTGCCCCGTGCGTCCGTCGCCGCCAATCGTATCAACGAGGTGCTGGACACGAAGCCGACCATCCTTGACGGTTCCCGCATGTATGGGAAAAAGGGCGTTACTGGCGAGGTGGAGTTCAAAAACGTTTCCTTCCGCTATCCGGACGCGGAGGAATGTGTGCTGGAAAATATAACATTTCAGGCGAAAAAGGGAGAGACGGTGGCATTGATCGGCGCTACCGGCTGCGGAAAGAGTACCGTCATCAATCTGATCCCGCGTTTTTACGACGCCACAGAGGGAGAGGTTCTTGTGGACGGCATCAACGTCCGCGAATATTCCCAGAAATCTCTTCGGGATAAGATCGGATACGTTTCCCAGAAGGCTACGATGTTCACCGGAAGTATCCGTTCTAACATCGCCTACGGAGACAACGGGAAACCGGAACCTTCTCTGCTGGAAGTAAAAGAGGCGGCGGCCACCGCCCAGGCTTCGGATTTTGTGGAGAAGCTGGAGGACGGCTACGACGGCTTTGTGGCTCAGGGAGGTTCAAACTTCTCCGGAGGCCAGAAGCAGCGTCTGTCGATTGCCCGGGCCATCGCGAGGAAGCCGGAGATTCTGATCTTCGATGATTCCTTCTCCGCCCTGGACTACAAAACGGACCGTGTGCTCCGGAAAACTCTGGACAGAGAATGTAAAGATGTAACAAGGATCATCGTTGCCCAGCGTATCGGTACCATTCGCGACGCGGACAGGATCATTGTCCTGGAGGATGGAAAGATCGCGGGAATGGGGCGGCATGAGGAACTGATGCGAAACTGCGAGGTTTACCGGCAGATTGCGTTGTCACAGCTTTCAAAGGAGGAACTGGCATAATGGAAGAAAAGGGATATACTGCAGAACGTCAGGGACAAAGACCAGCCGGGCCTATGGGCCGGGGGCCGGGAATGGGTCGCGGCGGCGGTGAGAAGGCGAAGGACCTGGTGGGTACATGGAAGAAACTGCTGGGATACTGCCGGAAGTATGGGGCCGCCATGGTCATCGCGCTGATCTGCGCGGTGGGCGGAACGATTCTTACGCTGGCCGGGCCGGATAAGCTTTCGGATATGACGGACGCCATCACGGAAGGGATTGCCCCTGACACCGAAAAACTGGAGGAAATCTCGGGAGCGGTCTCGGAACAGCTTTCCGGAAATATGGAAGCTGTTGTGACAGCCATCTCCGGCAATCTGCCGGATGAGACGGCGCTGGCTCAGCGGGGAGCGGAAATTCTTGCGTCCCCGGAGGTTTCCGCGGAAGACAAGGCGGTGCTTCAGCAGACGCTGGCCGGTATGGGAGGAGTTTCGGATCCAGCCGCCGCGCAGGGCATGGTGTTTTCTCTGCCGGACAGTGTTCTGGCGCTTCTGATTCCGGAGGTTGAGGTAAACGGAAGCGTCCTCTCCACGGGGGACCAGCTGCAGACGATGGAGTTGCTGCAAGGTATGGATAACGCCGGGGAAGAAGAATTACCTGACCTGCTGGGCCAGCTTCCCGACAGCGTCACAGACGCCCTGTATACGGACATCACAGTGGACGGCGCAGTGATCTCAGGCGAAGACCAGCAGGCTATGCTGGAGACCCTTTCCACTATGGACGCGGAGGATTCCGAGGCGGCGCTGGATGCCATAGAGGAACTGCCGGATTCCGTGTATGAGCTGATCAAACCGTCCATTAACATGGAGATCATCAAAAACACAGGCCTTCTTCTGGTTGGCTTTTATCTGCTGAGTCTTGTGCTTTCCGCTGTGCAGGGATGGATCATGTCCACCGTCACTCAGCGGGTGTCCAGGGAGATGCGTTCCGATATTTCCCGGAAGATCAACCGTCTGCCCATGTGGTATTACAACCGGACCACCACCGGAGATGTGCTGTCCCGCGTGACCAACGACGTGGATACCATCGGCCAGTCGCTGAACCAGAGCATCGGAAATCTCGTCTCGGCGATTGTCCTGTTCCTGGGCAGCTTTTTCATGATGGTGATCACTGACGGATGGATGACCCTGGCGGCAGTCCTGTCCAGTCTTCTGGGATTTGTGCTGATGTTCGCCATTATGGGACGAAGCCAGAAATATTTTGCCCGCCAGCAGAAACATCTGGGAAGACTGAACGGACATATCGAGGAAATTTACACCGGTCATACCGTGGTCAAGGCGTACAATGGGGAAGAAGACGCTGAGAAGACCTTCAGCCGCATGAACAGCGACCTGTGCGACAGCAACTTCCGGGCCCAGTGCCTGTCTGGTATGATGATGCCGGTCATGAGCTTTATCGGAAATCTCGGCTACGTTGTGGTCTGCGTCGTAGGCGGAGCCATGGCGCTGGATGGAAGGATCAGCTTTGGCGTGATCGTCGCCTTTATGATGTACGTTCGCTACTTTACCCAGCCCCTGTCCCAGATGGCCCAGGCGGTTCAGTCCCTTCAGTCGGCAGCCGCGGCCGGGGAGCGTGTGTTCGAGTTCCTGGAAGCGGAGGAGATGGAGGATGAGAGCGGCAAAAGCGCCGGGTGGCAGGAGGCCAAAGGCCAGGTGGAATTTGAGCATGTGAAGTTTGGCTACGAGGATTCCGGTAAGACCATCATCCATGATTTTTCCGCCAAGGCAGAGCCTGGACAGAAAATCGCCATCGTCGGCCCCACAGGCGCGGGAAAGACCACCATTGTCAACCTGCTGATGCGTTTCCATGAGATCCAGGGGGGCGAGATCCGGATCGACGGCATTCCCACCAAAGACATGACCCGGGAGGCCGTACACGCCCAGTTCTGTATGGTGCTCCAGGACACCTGGCTGTTTGAGGGAACCGTAAGGGAAAACCTTGTATATTGTTCTGAAAACGTCAGCGACGCGAAAATGCAGGAAGCATGCAGGGCGGTGGGACTGGACCACTTTATCCGTACGCTGCCCAACGGCTATGACACGGTGCTCAACGACCAGGTGAGCCTGTCCCAGGGACAGAAGCAGCAGCTGACCATCGCCAGGGCCATGATCGCCGACAAACCGATGCTGATCCTCGACGAGGCCACGTCCTCGGTAGATACGCGTACCGAGCAGCAGATCCAGGCGGCTATGGACCAGCTGATGGAAAACCGCACGTCCTTTGTCATCGCCCACAGGCTTTCCACCATCAAAAACTCTGACCTGATCCTTGTGTTGAAGGACGGAGATATCATTGAGAGCGGAACCCATGAGGAGCTTCTGGAAAAGGGCGGTTTCTACGCGGAGCTGTATAACAGCCAGTTTGAGCAGGCGTCATAGAGTGTCTTGCAGAAAGCAATGTTCAAACACGCTCTGAGTGTGCTTTTAAAGAATTAATAAGGAAAGAAAGGCGAAAGAACAATGAGATGCAGATATCTTACGGTGGAACGGGAATACGGCAGCGGCGGGACGAAAATTGCCCGCCAGCTGGCAGAAAAGGTTGGAATTCCCTGCTATGGACAGGAGATCCTGGAAGCGGTATCGAAGAAATACGATATCTCTGTGGACCGGATTCAGAAATTTGAGGAGACGGCCTCCAACAGCTTTCTCTATTCTGTCTACATGATGGCGCAGGCGGCGGCAGGAAATTCCGATATGCTGTCTGTGGAGGGCCATGTGTATGTGGCGGAGCAGGAGGCCATCCGCAGACTGGCGGCAGACGGCCGGGCAGTTTTTCTCGGACACTGTGCCTGTGAGGCGCTGAAGGAATACGGCGGGGTCGTCAAGGTATTTATCCGCTGCGGCGACGAGGAGGAAAAAAGAAAACGCATTTTGCAGGATTACGGGATTTCCGAGACACAGGCTGATGCGGTGCGGAAACGCTTCGATAAAAAGCGTTCCAACTATTACAGCGCCAATACCATGAGAAAATGGGAGGATCCGAAAAATTACGACGTGATCCTGGACAGCGCAACTCTGGGCATCGACGGGTGCGTGGATGTACTGGAAAGTATTCTGCGGCGGAAGTGAACGATGGCGGCAACCGTTCAGACAGGTCTGTGCTTTCACTGCATAGACTGTATGAAAACGTGACGCATCCGGGCATACGGCCCATCGCGAAGCGATTTTCAGTGGCCGGATGAGGTAACTATTCCGGTGGCTGAATAGTTATCAATGGCGGGTATTTAGAGATCCGGCGGCTTTTGCATGGGCAGAGGAAAAGAGCATGTTCGGAAGATAATTTTATAGAAAAAAAAAGTGTTCTTATAGTATTTTGGAGACTGTAAGGACACTTTTTTGATTGAAAGAGAAAAGTGTTTTTTGAACATATAGCTTTTTGCGATGATAAAGGAGCGATTTATTAAGAATCGTTTGTAAAACCTCGGATATAAATTAAAGGATATACTCCCCTAGATAATGCGATTCAAACAAGCAAAATTTACATTAAAATTGATAAATATAAAATTTCTATATTATACAAGAAAAGGTTTCATATGTTGTTGGGTTTTGATGATTGATAGAGAAAATAGATTGTGATATAGTTAATTTGACAGAAAAAAGATGAGCAAATAGAAAATTAATAGGGAGGTAAGAGCCAATGGGAAAGATTTTTTGTGAAATTATATGAGACATTTTGGGCAGGATAAATATAAGAATTTAAAGTGATAAAGGAAAAGTATGAAATTAAAGACAATAGGAACGGTTTTGTGTTTGGTGGGAGTCCTTGCTGGAATAAGCGGGTGTGGAGACGCACAGGAAGCAGATACTGAGAAGCTTGTCATCTGCACGGATGAAATACATAAAGATACGGTTGAGACATTGGCAGAAGACTGGCGGAACATGGTGGACGGAGCAGAAGTAGAGATTATTTCGATCCCGCAGGATGAGTCCCTTGCACAGACAAAGATCACAGAACTTCGCACAGAGCTTATGTCCGGCGGCGGGCCGGATGTGTTTCTTGTAGGGTGCAACATCGACACCGACGACGGCGAAGCACCGATGCTGTTTCCAAACCCGGAAAAAGCAATGTATTCCGGACTTTTTCTGCCGTTGGACGATTATATGGAAAACGCCCGGTATATGGATCCGGAACATTGGAACCAGAAGATCATGAGCGCCGGAAAAACGCCGGAAGGACAGCTGACCCTCCCAATCGCATACACATACTGCGCGTATGCGTTCGATACAGAGGCGCTGGAAAATCCGTCGTCTGTTCCGGGTTCGTGGGATGAACTGCTTCAATGCCAGGAGCCTGCAATAAGAAATAATGTGCCTTACGGCGCCTGTCTCTGGCTCTCGCAGACCTTTGCACGGCTGGCAGATTACGAAAACGAGACGTTGATGTTTTCGGAGGAAGAACTGGAAAAGCGCGTGGAGGACGCGTTGGCGTGGCAGATGGGCTCTCAGGTCACAGAAGAACAGAGTCCCGTGACAGCGTACGCCCAGGTGGGCGATACCTTCTGGAGCCAGGTATCTGAGATGGCTGGAAATCCGGAAACAATCCTCCCGGTCCCCAACGACGAGAACGGCGTAACAGCGTATGTGACCTTGTACGCGGCAGTCAATCGGAATACGGAGCATCCTGAGCAGGCGTTTGATCTCCTGGATTTTATGTTCAGCGACCAGGTGATGACAGGCGTAGGGTTCGCGTCAGAAGATTCAGACACAAACTATGGACACAGCAATAATTTTTCTTTTGCGACTGGTGTTTTGACCAATACGGAAGCGGCGCGGCAGGCGCTGCGGGTACCGGCGGCGCAGGCTCTGTACGAAGACACGGAAACCAGGATCACGCATGTGCGCTATTACTCACAGCTTGACAACACGATTTCTCAGATGTATTCTGAATGCTTTCTGGAAGAAGCAGGCGCGTCGTCCGGGGAGAATGGGAAGAAAGAGATCATCGCGCAGGCGTATCAAACAATGTGTATGCAGCTGGCAGAATAATGCGCGAAAGATTCGCAAACAGATAGGATAGTGAGAATTAAAGAATCAAGGAGATGCCGGAGTCAAAAGCTGGTGCCCACGGAAGGGTTCCGAAACCGTATGAATTTTCAGAACCCGTTCGAGGGTATCAGCTTTTGCTCCGGCATCTTACCGGCCGATGATTTAATGTCCGTTTTCCATTTTCCGGTATTCTTTTGGGGAATAGCCTGTTTTTTCCTTAAAGCACTTTCCGAAGTGGCTCATCTGATGAAATCCCACAGCTGCTGCAATATTGCCGACAGGCTCATTTGTCTTTGCTAAAAGCTGCGCGGCTTTTGATAAACGGTATTCAGTCAGGTATTTATAAGGCGTAGTGTCCATACTCACTTTGAAACAACGGGAACATTCGGATTTACTGATATTTGCACTTGCAGACAAGTCAAAAAGAGTAAGATCTTCTGAAAAATGTTCTTCAATAAAGCGCAGAATTTTCTGCATACGAAGAGGAACAACACTTTCTTTCTGTTCCTGCGGAAGTATGATATTTTTACGCATGATCAGCCAGAGAGAAGATAACTTGACTAAGACCTCATAGACATAGAAAATTGTCTTGTCTTTTTCAAGCCGGACTAATTGTTGTAAAATTGTCGTTATCTCTTTATGCCACCCGACAGCAGGCGTGAAGTGGATAAGGGGGAGCCGGTCATTCGTTATGACACTGTCCACAAAATCTTTTGCAGGACTTCCCGCATAAAAAGCAAGAAAGTATGACGGGAAGAGAAAGCTGTTATAATGGCAGTTTTTGATTTCCCCAACAAAATGTACGACATCTTTATTGATAAAGATTGCTTCCCCCGCCTGTATCTGAACCGAATGATCAAGTGTCCGGACCTCAACAATTCCGTCCAATACATAAATAAATTGTAAATCCTCATGCCAGTGCATGACCTGAAATCCCGGGTTTTGCGGGTAGGAATTTTGCCCATTCACGTCAAGGACAAGATACGGAAAATCAGTATCAATCTTTAAGAAATTGAGTTAATATAATCTTCCTTTTCCAAATCTATCTCCTTTTCTCTTTTTGAGAATATTACGATAATATTCGGAAATTTTGCGATAGTTCGGTGT
>JAGHIA010000078.1 GCA_017887445.1 Fusicatenibacter sp. | reverse complement strand
GATGATTTGCTTTTGGAATAAATCTGTGCTAAAGTGAGGGAGTAGTAACAGTTCAGCTGGCTGAACTGTTACAGGGAGTGATGTCAAGGTCAAAAGCCGGCGCCCGCGGATGGGTTCTGAAAATTCACACATTTGCAGGAACCCTAAACCTCTTAGTTTTCAGAAATTTGCGTTGTGTCCTCAAAGAAAGCTGTTTGAGCTTGCGAGTTCTTTCTTTGAGGACACGGTTTTAGCAAATTTTTGAAGACTTAGAGGTTCTTGGGTTCCGAAACCGTGTGAATTTTCAGAACCCATCCGCGGGCGCCGGCTTTTGACCTTGACATCACTCCCTGTAACAGTTCAGCCAGCTGAACTGTTACCACTCCCTCACTTTAGCACAGATTTATTCCAAAAGCAAATCATCCGCCGTTACAAACTGGTAGCCTTCCTTCTGCAGCGTATCCACGATGCGAAGCGCCGCCTCCACTGACTCCGCGAACTCGTCGTGCATCAGGATAATGCTGCCGTCCTCCACCTTCGGCAGAACCGCGTCGAGGATTTTTCCCACATCTTGGGTCACCCAGTCCCGGGAATCGATGGTCCACAGCACAGGGATCATGGTCACATGAAACTCCAGTCCCTTCTTCCACTCTCCGAACGGCGGCCGCACAAACGACGTATACACTCCCGTCAGCTGATAAATCTTATTGCTGGTGCTCTCAATCTCCTCCACCGCTTCCTTCTCACTGACCTTGGAGATCCTTATATGGTGATAGGTATGGTTTCCAATCAGATGCCCTTCCTCCTGCATCCTTTGCACAAGGGCCTCATTGCCTTCGATGTTCTCTCCCAGAAGGAAAAATGTCGCCTGCACTTTGCGCTCCCTCAGGCCGTCCAGAAGCGTTTCCGTATACTGGCTGTTCGGCCCGTCGTCGAAGGTAAGCGCCACCCGCGGCGGCTCCATGCTCACCTGTCCCACATCCCCGGAAGCTCCCTGCCATGTTTGGGCCAGCCGGTCTTTGGCCCTCGCCGCCTCCCATCCCGCCAGAAACATAAATCCCAGTCCGCAGAACCAAAATATGATCCGATTTCTCTTTTCCGACATCGCGCCTCCGTAAAAATCTTCTGCGGCAGTCCCGAACATCCAAACCGCCCCAGTCCCTTTCTAAGATATATGCTTCCGGCCTTTGAAATTATACATAAGGCTCCGACCCGTGGAATCGTTCAGCAACGCTGAACTGTTACAATTTTTCAGAATCCATCGTTACTATTCACAGCAGCCACAAACACTTGCTGTTTGCGGCGTGAGAAAGTGATTCAGGTGTGAGCGGCTCCCATTGGCGAAGCGAATTTTCATTGGAGCCGCGAAGTTACTGTGAACGACTGTGAACAGTAGCAATCCATCCGCTGGCGCCGGATTCTGACCTTGACATCATGACACATCTCCATCAGAAAACGGCAGGAAACGCACTTTTCCATACGTTTCCTGCCGTTCCGTCACAGTATTTTTTCATCCAGTCCTCTGGGTTGTTACACAACTGTCACTGCTCACAGTCGTTCAAAGTAACTTAGAGAATGGGATTCGTTGTAACTATAATACATTCTACTCAAAAACTTTCAGGATATAGGTCCCCGACGTCTCATCCTGGTAGACGATCTCGCCCATCTGCCACAACGTCACCTCATTGAGGGCCGCGTACTTTTCCCGTTCCTTGGAACCTACAAAAATGTAAGACACCTGATACTTCTGCAGAAGCTCCTCCACCGTCTCCACATCCGAAGACGTGTAGATCTGCTCCACATCCGCCGAACGGGTATTCAGATCCAGGGTATCGCCTCTCCACAGCCATTCGTGCACATACCAGCCAAGTACCGTGGGCAGGCCTGTCATGGCCGACACCCGCTCATAATCGCTGTAGCTGTCGCCGTTGGCCTCCAGTACGATAGGCTGTCCCTCGATCGTTTCGTCCAGCCAGCGGATGGCCGAAGCATCCTCCGGAAACACATTTTCCAGATAAGCCGTAGCGTCCAGTCCCCGGTATTCCGACGGATCCAGCACATTGCCGAACCAGGAATACACCGCCGTCCCGAAATACCCGCAGGTCCAGAGAAAACATACCAGTCCCACCACGCCGAAGGCTTTGATGATATGCTCCTTCTTCCAGGTCAGGAACCGCACCAGGATATAACCCATGACAATGCCGAACAGGAGAAACGCCTGGTAGGTCAGCTTGAACATGGTGTTGGAGCGGGCATAAAATTCCTCGTAAATATCCCGCACATACACAATCTCCGGGATCACCACAAGGCCGATGGCACAGACGCCAAGGATCCCGGCGAAAATATCGCTCAGCGGAGCCCGCGCCCAGAATTCACGAAACGGCAGCGCTTTGCGTTCTTCCGCCAGCGCCTTCTGGCTTTCCTCGCTCTGCGCCTTCTCGTTCATCTCTCTGGAAAACGCGTCCTCCCTGCGCTTCTCATAGCTGGAAGCCTCCGCGCCCATAGGCGCCTCGATCCGTTTCCAGGTAAGGAACACAGCCGCCAGAAACAGCAGCACCAGGCACACCGGAAGTCCCCAGAGGATCGCCAGCTGGTACAGCATGGAGTGGCGTTTTGCCAGGGCCACGCCGGACACCATGGTCTCAAAGGACAGGGTAAACGGCAGCGCCGTCACCGTTCCCACCAGGAAGATCTCCGCTGCCTGAGCCAGTACCGTGGACACTACCTGTTTCGCCCTGCAGCGGTACCGGTACAGCGCCCCGTAAAGCGCGCCGCAGCACACCACCACAAAATAGATCACAAAATCCCAGTAATTGGTCCAGTGAAAAATACCAGTAAAAAATGCCAGCAGGATCAGATGGGGCTGCAGCAGGACCGCCTTGGGGTTCCAGGCGCCCTCGCCGGCCTTCTCCTCCTGCACCCGGCGTACATAGGCATAGACGCCGCCCACCACAAAGAGGACGAACATCACGTTGACCACATGGGCGTGAAGGTCCCCCAGCACGAAGGAGTAAGACGGAAACTCATGGATGGTCTTATCGTCCTCCACCACCGGGTTGTAGCCGATATAACGGGTGGAATCCGGGAACCAGTAGTCCGCGGCGTTCTCCCATCCCAGCCACTTTCCGATGCAGCCGAACACCACATAGTGCATATTTCCCGCCAGAGAAACCGCCGCGCCGGACAGCAGTCCGCCGATGACCGGGGACAGCTTCTTTCTTCTGCGTCTCTGAAGGATCCTGGCGCAGATCATCTGATAACAGATGGAAAACGGCAGCACAAAGGCAAAAGCCGCCACCAGCGTCCGCATGAGATTATAGGTCTGCTTCACATCCGTAAAGGACAGCCTGGTAAGGAACACGGCGTAATACTGGCCGCCGTAATAATAATTGATGCCCTCGGTGCCGTACCAGATATCCTTGGCGGGAAGCTCTGTGCTGCGCATCATGGCCTCCATAAAGCCATAATCCATAAACTTTTCCGTGCCGTGGGCCTCCGGATGGAAACCGGCCAGATACGTCCAGAGCAGGAAGAACAGAAGAAACAGCGCCTCCTCCTCAAAGATCAGGTCCATATCCGGCATCTCCACCTTGACTTTCTTAAATCCGTAGACCCAGCAGGCCACAAAGCAGACCGCCGTCACCGCAAGGCAGACCGGGGTGACAAATTTCACAGCGCCTGCCACCGTCAGCGCGAACACCGCAAAGCCGGTGACCGCGACGCCAAACACCTTGGAAAACAGCCATCCGCGGTCCGTGTAGGCTGCGAACAGGGAAGCTGTCACCGGATAAAACCCGATCCCCATGACCAGGATCATGACCCACCACTTCAAAAACGGGACATTATCGCTTCCCAAAAGCGGAATGGTCGCCAGCACCATCAGGATCATCAAAACGCAGGCAACCGTTGATTTTCTGCTCATACTCTCTCCTTATTTCAGAAATTCCTCCGGGTAAAGACCTTCCTGCTTCATTCTGCCCACGGCTTCCACCACCACCGGCTTATCCTCCCGGTAGGTCACGCCGTACCACTGATCCGGGGTTCTGCACACGGAAACGGCGGCCTTCCCTTCCTCCAGCAGCTCTGCCACCACCGACGGCAGAAAATACTCGCACTTCAGCGGGTCTTTGGCAATCCCCTGCTCCAGAAATCCCGGAAAACGCGCCTGAAGCTCATCCAGAATACTGTTGGAAAATCCCCACATGTTCATGGAAACGGTGGCGTCCAGGGGCAGCTCTTTGTAAGTCTTTCCGTCCTCCTCCAGATATACCGCCGCGTCTCCCCGCTTTTCAATATGCGTACGCTCACAGATATCCGTCAGACATCCGTCCGCATCCATGGTACAGATGCCCCGGGACACATGGCCGTTGTCCGTCAGCGTCTTTCCAAGCTCATAGCCCACCATCATGTACCGGTACTTCTCATCGTCCTGATGGGTGGTCAGATACTGATAGATCAGCGAAAACGCCTGCTTTCCGTAATAGTCGTCGGCATTGATGACAGCGATGGGCGCTTCCGTCTGGTAAATACAGCTCAGCACCGCGTGTCCGGTGCCCCAGGGTTTCACCCGGCCTTCCGGAACCGTGAAGCCTTCCGGCAGGTCGTTGATCCCCTGGAATACGTAATGCACCTTCACATGACGCGCAATACGGTCGCCGATCTTCTCGCGGAATTCCTTCTCTGTATCTCTCTTGATAATAAAAATGATCTCCTCGAACCCCGCCTGCATCGCGTCATAGATAGAAAAATCCATGATGATATGCCCCTGAGGGTCCACCGGATCCAGCTGCTTTTGTCCGCCGTAACGGCTTCCCATGCCGGCAGCCATGATCACCAAGACCGGCCTTCTCATTATCAGTTGTCCTCCTCCGTCATATTGTAAACGTGTCTCTTTCTCGCCATCTCGTCGCTGGCCAGATATTCGTCGTAGGTGGTGATCTTGTCGATCAGCTGTCCGCCGGGCAGGATCTCCATGATACGGTTGGCTGTGGTCTGTACAAACTGGTGGTCATGGCAGGTGAACAGCAGAACGCCCGGGAACTTGATCAGTCCGTTGTTCAGCGCCGTGATGGACTCCATGTCCAGATGGTTGGTGGGCTCGTCCAGCACCAGGATATTTGCCCCGGAGATCATCATCTTGGACAGCAGGCAGCGCACTTTCTCTCCACCGGACAGCACACGCACACGCTTCACGCCGTCCTCGCCGGCAAACAGCATACGTCCCAGGAACCCGCGCACATAGGTCACATCCTTGATCTCCGAATACTGGGTCAGCCAGTCGGCGATAGTCAGATCGCTGTCAAATTCCTTTGTATTGTCCTTGGGGAAGTAAGCCTGGCTGGTGGTAACGCCCCATTTGTAGGTTCCCTCGTCCGGCTCCTCCTCGCCCATGAGAATGCGGAACAGCATGGTCACCGCCTGCTCGTTGCTTCCCACAAAGGCTACCTTGTCCTCACGTCCCAGGGTGAAGGTCAGATTGTCCAGAATCTTCACGCCGTCCACAGTCTTGGACAGGCCCTCCACCTGCAGCACCTCATTTCCGATCTCACGGTTGGGACGGAAATCGATATACGGGTACTTTCTGCTGGACGGACGGATCTCATCCAGCTGGATCTTTTCCAGGGCACGCTTTCTAGAGGTCGCCTGCTTACTCTTGGAAGCGTTGGCGCTGAACCGGGAGATAAACTCCTGCAGCTCCTTGATCTTTTCTTCCTTTTTCTTGTTGGCTTCCTTCATCTGCTTGATCAGCAGCTGGCTGGACTCAAACCAGAAGTCATAGTTTCCGGCATAGAGCTGGATTTTGCCATAATCGATATCCGCGATCTGGGTGCAGACCTTGTTCAGGAAATAACGGTCGTGGGACACAACAATGACCGTATTGTCAAAGTTGATCAGGAACTCCTCCAGCCAGTTGATGGCGTCCAGATCCAGGTGGTTGGTAGGCTCGTCCAGTAGCAGGATATCCGGATTTCCGAACAGGGCGCGGGCAAGGAGCACCTTCACCTTCTGGCTTCCGGACAGCTCGCTCATCATCGTGTAATGGAACTCACTCTCAATGCCAAGACCATTGAGCAGCTGCTCCGCGTCAGTCTCCGCCTCCCAGCCGTTCATCTCGGCAAACTCTCCCTCCAGCTCGCTGGCACGGATGCCGTCCTCGTCGGAGAAATCCTCCTTGGCATAGAGCGCTTCCTTTTCCTTCATAATCTCATAGAGACGGGCGTTGCCCATGATCACCGTATCCAGCACCGGATAGGCGTCATATTTGAAGTGATCCTGCTCCAGGAAAGAAAGACGCTGTCCCGGAGTGATGGTGACATCGCCCTTCGTCGGCTCCAGCTGTCCGGACAGAATCTTCAGAAACGTAGACTTTCCCGCTCCGTTGGCGCCGATCAGGCCGTAGCAGTTTCCTTCGGTAAATTTGATATTTACGTCCTCGAAAAGAGCTTTCTTTCCGACTCTCAGGGTTACGTTATTGGCTGCAATCATGTTTACTCCTTTCATGGCGCACTGGCTGCGCCAATAATGGCAGATTTCTTTTCGTTGTTGATTCGGCTATTGCTTACAATTTTTCATTCTACCATAGAAAAATACGCCTTTCAATATTTATTTTATGCGGAGGGTGGAGGGCGGACGAAAGGCGGGAGGGGGAGACGGCATGTGGGCGCCGGGGACGGCTGCGAAGGCGCGGAAACTCTTAACGCGCCGGAACCTTGCCGGACGGGGACCGACGCAATTCGACAGGAATGCATGATGCATTCCCGTCTCAGTGCGTCTCAGGCTCCCGGACGTGTGGTCCGGAGCCTGCCCCGTCCGGCAAGGTTCCGGCGCGTTAAGAGTTTCTCGCACCTTCGCAGACGCCCCCGGCGCCCACATGCCGTCTCCCCCTCCCGCCTTTCTGTGCTTCACCACTCCGCGGCGGTGTGGCTGGCCATCGAGGGCGCGACAGGATGGCTCTCCGTTTCACAGCCGAATCCGTATCCTCTCCCTGCCGCCTTTCTAGCCTTCATCACTCCGCGGCAGGGTGCTGGCCATTGAGAGCACAGCAGGATGGTTCTCCGTTTCACAGCCGAAGACGCATCCTCTCCCTCCTGCCTTTCTGGACTTCATCACTCCACGACGAGGGGACTGGACATTAAAGACGCGGCAACCATGGCTCTCCGTTTCACAGCCGCGGCCACATCCCCTCTTCCTCCCGCGGCCAAGATCAGAAATCTGAGCGGCCCGGGCGGCAGGTGTGCTTCAAGGCGGCGGCCGCTGCTGCTGCAAAGCTGCAAGAAACGCTTCATGCGCCAGGGTCCCGCCGAATGGGGCAGGCGGCAGGCGGGGGTTCAGGGGCGTCTGTAAAGCTGCGAGAAACTCTTAACGCGCCAGGGTCCCGCCGAACGGGGCAGGCGCCGGACTACACGTCCGGCGCCTGAGGCGCGCCTGAGCCGGGAAATCATCCTGATTTCCTGGCGAATCGCTCCGGTACCCGTTCGGCGGGATCCTGGCACGTTTAGAGTTTCCGCAGCTTTACAGCCGCTCCTGAACCCCGCCTGCCGCCTGTCCCATTCGGCGGGACTCTGGCGCATGAAGAGTTTCCGCAGCTTTGCAGCAGCAGCAACGGCCGCCGCCTTGAAGCACACCTGCCGCCTGGGCCGCTCAGATTTCGTCCCTTTCGCCTCTACTCAGTCACCTGGCCGAGGCCCATTTCCTGGGCGATGTTGAGGATATGGTCGCCGATACGCTCAAAGTCGGTAAGCATCTCCGAATAAAGGATACATGCCTCGTCGGAGCATTTTCCAGTCTGCATTCTGTCGATCTGCGCTTTTCTGTAGGACTCGGTCATATCGTCGATCTGCTGCTCCAGCTCCTCGATCTGACGCAGTGTATCCGCAGCCGTCTCAGAATTGCCGTCGATGGCCTGCAGTACCTTCATCGCCTGATCGCTGACTTTCTGCATCTCGGTGATCTCGCCTGACACCGCCGGTGAGAAGGTAATCTGTTTTTCTTCCATCATCTGTGTATACTCGCAGATGTTCACCGCATGGTCGCCGATCCGCTCCAGGTTTCCGCAGACTTTAAACAGCGCGCTGATGTACTGGGAATCCTTGGGGTTTGTCTCGTTTACCATTATCTTGGAGATGTATTTGGAAATCTCTTTGTTCAGGTAGTCGATGTATTCCTCCCGCTCTTCCACCTGCGCAAGAAGCTGGGTGCTTCCTGTGCGCACGGCCTCAAAGCTGGCGTTGACATTTTCTTTCGCCATAGCCATCATACGGGAAAGCTCGCCGCGGATGGATGTGGTCACGATGGCAGAATTTCCGATCTGATGTTCCCGCTTCAGTTCCATGGGACGGATGTATTCCAGGTGCATCACATCGCTCTTTTCCTCCGCCTTCTCCGGCAGTATCTTTGTGGCCAGCGCCGCCAGGTAATTGCCGAATGGCAAAAGCAGCAGGGTCGTAGCCACATTAAATAAGGTATGCATGTTCGCGATCTGCGCTGACACCTTGTCCGGCGTAAAGCTTTCCACAAGAGAAGTCAGCGGTGTTGTTATACAGATTATCGTAAACAACACGGTTCCGATAATATTGAACATCAGGTGAATGATCGTCGTCCGTTTCGCGTTGCGGCTGGTTCCCACAGATGCCAGCACCGCGGTGATACAGGTACCGATGTTCTGTCCGAACAGCACATAAACCGCATTGGACAGTCCCAGCAGACCGCTTCCGGCCAGGGCCTGCAGAATACCCACCGACGCCGACGAGGACTGGATAATGGCGGTAAACACCGCGCCTGCCAGGATTCCCAGCACCGGGTTTGAGAAATTCGTCATTATGGACGCGAAAGCCTCCGATTCCCGCAGCGGCATCATGGACGAGCTCATCATATCCATTCCGATAAACAGGATACCAAAACCTGCCACGATCAAACCATAATAATGTACTCTCTGCTTCTTAATAAATACGATCAGCGCGACGCCCAGGAAAGCCAGCAGCGGCGCTACCGCTCCCACGTCCAGGGTGATCAGCTGTCCGGTGATCGTGGTACCGATGTTTGCGCCCATGATGATCCACACTGCCTGGCGCAGGGTCATCATCCCGGAGTTTACAAATCCTACCACCATGACCGTCGTCGCCGAAGACGACTGGATCACCGCAGTGATCACGGCTCCAACCAGAACACCTAAAAAACGGTTGGCCGTCAGTTTTTCCAGGATCTGCTTCATCTTGTTTCCGGCTGCCGCTTCCAGTCCGTTGCTCATCATCTGCATTCCGTACAGGAACAGTGCCAAACCTCCGAGAAGACTGAACAAATCTGTAATCTTCAAAATTTCATCCTCCATGTTTTTACAAAATTTTACCTGTTCTTTATCTTTATAACGAATTTCTTCACATTTTTCAAGTTCTTATACATACTCTTAACACGATTTTACATAGATTTAACATTAGGGCGTGTTTGAACATCCATTTCTGCAAGTTTCAGGTACATTCTATTCTTCCGGTTTTATCTTAAAAAATTCATCCGCCCGGTTCTGGCTGTCCATCAGTTCGTTGTACTGAAGGCATTCGTATTCCCGCTCCAGCTCCAGGGTCACGCCGTCTGCGTCCGCCCAGCGGCGCCACGTTCCCCTGGCGTCCATATAGCCCAGGTGGTTCAGCGCGGGGATTTTTTCCTGCAGGTCCAGCAGATATTCGTTGTACGGAGCAAGTTCCAGGCCGGTCAGTTCAAGCACCATGGAGGACAGGTAATTGGTACTGGTCCACACGTTGTCTTTGCTCTCCATATGGTAATTGGTCCAGATAAAGAACGGCGTCCCGTAAAACTTTTCCTGTGTCTCCACCGGCAGATCGTCGTAGGCATCCCCGGCGATCCATGTCTCAAACTCGTCCGGCAGCTTTGGCGAATGGTCGCCGAACATGACGATCATCGTCGGCTCGTCCACCTGCCGGAAGTAGGTGATCAGATATTCAATGGCCTGATCAGACAGCTTCAGCAGAGAAAAATACTGATCCGCCTCGCCGCAGTCGTAGCCCTCGCAGGTCACGTCGCCTTTGAAATATTGGTTGGTATAGCCGCTGTGATTCTGCATGGTGATGTTGAACAGAAACAGCGGTTCCCCTTCCTCCTTCTCCTCGTAGAGCCGGACGATCTCCTCATAATTTGCCTGGTCGCTGACCATGTTCCGGTAGCGCTTGGCGTCTGACGGAAACTGGTCGATGGCGATAAACTCATCAAAATCCAGAAAACGGTAAGCCGTCGTCCGCTTCCAGTTGGTGGCCTTGTTGGGGTGCATGGCCACCGCCCGGTATCCCTGATCCTTCAGCGTCGTGACGATGGAATACTGGCTGTGGGTAAAATAGCTGACGTAAGGCACCATTCCCGGAAATCGCTTGCAGGAATTTCCGGTGAGGAATTCATATTCCGTCTTGGCTGTGCCGCCGCCCTTGGTGCAGGTCAGCGTGTGTCCCTTGATGATGTTGTCCGTCAGTGAGTCGAGAAACGGCATATATTCCTCGTTGGTCTTGGGATCCCCGATGGTGCGGTAGTCGAACCACGCCTCGTTCATGATGGCGATGATATTCACCGGCGTCACCGTTTTCTCCGCCTGGCTGCGGATCTCCGTATCCTCTGCGCGGCTGTTTCCATCTTCTGCCTGGCAATCTGCGTCCTCTGCGCGGCTGTTTCCATCCTCTGCCTGGCCATCTGCGTCCTCTGCGCGGCTGTGGCTATCGTCCGCGGGGTCATCCTGGGAGCTTTCCTTTTGTTGTTCCTGCGCAAACTCTGCGATAATACGCTCCACCTCCGCCGCGGAATACCCCTCCGGCGGCGTCAGTCTCATGTACTTGGCCACCGCCATAAATCCCACGGTCGTTCCGTACTCCCGGTAGGTTTTCGCCGGATTCCAGAGATCGCTGATGACCCCAAACTGAGCGTTCCAGTTCAGGTTGATATAGAGCAGATAAAAAATCCCGATCAGCAGAGCCGTGATGCCGCGAAGGAGGATTTTCGGCAGAACACCCCTGCGCACCAGCGCCCGGTTCCGGCTCTGTTTCCAGAGACTGACGACGATCATCGTTCCCACAAGGGTCAGGACCATCTGGCGGGTAGTCTCAAACTTGTAGCCGCCGACCACGTCCATGGCTGTCCCGAAGCTGTACATATCGATCAGCTGAAAGGCCTCGCCGCGGAAAAGGTAAACGTAATAAAACACAAGGCTCATGATATAGTAAAAAACATCAAGAAAGATCATCGCCCGCTTCAGGGAATTGAAGATCCCGGTGAGAAACAGCTCAAACAGGAAGATCACTCCGAGGTTCAGCAGCATGTAATACCATTCCATCTGCAAAAACTCGTCGTTTCCGATATATTCCATCTCAAAAAACAGCCATGCGGCATTCAGCAGCATCGGCAGAAGAAATTTCGCGTGCACAAGCTTTTGCTTTTTCTTTTCCTCCGATGCCCGGGCAAAACGGACAAACGTCAGCAGCCACCCGGCAAAGCACAGAACCACCGCCGCGGCAAATACGGGAAGATATATGCTCCGCTCCTCCTTCGTCACCCCGACGATCTTTTCTCTCTCAAAAAGAAGAAGGCCCAGCGCGGCGCCCCAGTACAGGATCCATCCTGCGCAGGCCGCCCTGGCCCTCCCCCCTGTTTTCAGTTTTTCATATAGTCGCACCATATTATGTCATACTCCTCTGATTCCGGTATTTCCCCGGCGTTTCTTGAAAACCGCCATAACAGTTCCGACAGAGTATGTTCGAAAACTGGTAGTAACCATTCCGCCAGCTGAACGGTTACGCCAGTTTTCAAACAAATTCCGGTCTGTCTCTCTTACTTCCCTTTCAGGAATTGATACCGAATGTAAGCAAGCGTCCTCTTTTCGCCTTTCACCGCCAGCATATGCAGCAGAAACTCCAGCTGCCGCCTGGTGCGGCGGTGTACGAACCACAGATGCTCCTTGCTTTTCATATAATAGTCGTAAGGCGCCCGGTCCGTATACTTGTCGCCAAGATAGACTCTCGACGCGCTGATGCGGTCCATGACCATCTCCGCCACATACTTTCTCGGCATGGGCATCCCCTCGATCACCGTGTCACAGTGAAGTCCATAGTCTATCCAGTATTCAAAATGGTGTTTGTTTCTTCCCTTGTGATGGAGCCAGGAGGTGGAGACGCCGGTGGCCTCCCGCTCCGCGTTGTTGGGACTGCGGCTGCCCTGATAATATTTCGCCCCCACGAGAAATTCCGCCGGCGAATATTTGGACAGGTCATGCAGCAATCCCTGCCGGTAAAGTCCGATACGGAAACAGTACCGCATCACCAGAAGCTTATGTTTTGTGATCGTCAAAAAATGTTTCCACAGATACATACTATTTTACGCCTGCCTTCCAACTAAAATCACAATGGAGCGCGGCGGGACCAGAATGCTCTTTCCTTCCACAGGTTCCTCCTGCTCCAGGAAACACTCCTCCCGGCTGGTATCCACGGCGACGCTCCAGCTGCGTTTTCCGGACAGCGACGGAAGCGCCAGCTCGTGGGAATTCCAGTGCATGTTATATCCTATATACAGAGAATCGTCAAAGGTTCCGTCCTCTTTTTTGCCATAGTCTCCGCAGTACATGACGCCGATAAAACGGCAGGTGTTCTCCATCTGGGAGAACCACGCTCTCTGGCTGTGGTAGGACAGATCCGGACATCCTGCTCCCTGGTAATCCATCAGCCGCAGCTCCCGCGGTCCGTGAAGAATGGGATGTTCCTTCCGGAAACGGATCATCTTTTTCACAAACGCCAGAAGCTCCTGTCCGGCTTTTCCGTTGTTCCAGTTGACCCAGCCGGTGCGGTTGTCCTGGCACCAGGCATTGTTGTTTCCTTTCTGGCTGTTCAGCAATTCGTCGCCGCCGTAGATCATCGGGGTTCCCTGTCCGGTCAGCAGCATGGTGAAAGCGTTTTTCAGCTGCTGCATTCTCAGACTCTGCACCGCTTTTCTCTTTGTGGCGCCTTCCGTGCCGCAGTTCCAGCTGTAATTATTGACACTGCCGTCGGTGTTGTCGTCGCCGTTTTCCATGTTGTGCTTCCGCTCGTAGGAAACCATATCCGCCATGGTAAATCCGTCATGGTCGGCAAAGAAATGGAACACGCCGTGGGTGGCCGGATTTCTCCGCAGATAATAGGTAAAGCCGCTGATACATCCCTCGTCGCCCTTCAGATAGCGGCGCATGGTCTCCAGATATCCCTGGTTATGCTCTCCAAGATTCCGGCAGACGGGAGCGCCGTCGCCATAGATCCACGCAGGGTCAAACCCTGTGAAAATCAGCTTCGTCTTCTTCAGCAGTTCATCCTTGGCAAGCTCCGTGGCCTTTGCTCCCTCACCCAGCAGATGAAACCCATCCACAGAAAAGGTCAGCTGCCAGTAATGGAGCACGTTGAGGATAAAATAGGTGGACAGCTCCGGTCCGAAATAAAATTCCAGAATACACGCAATCCCCGCCTCATGAAGGGCGTCCACCAGTTCCGCAAATTCCTGCACCGGCCGGCTGGTGGCGGCGTAGGATTCTTTCGGCGCGAAATACAGCGCAGGAGCGGCATACCCCCAATAGTTGACCCGCACTGGCTGCTTTGCATCGCAGATCTGCCCGCTTTCGTCTGTGACCCTGCGGGGGAGCTCCTCCGGCACCTCAAAAAACTCATACACAGGCATCAGTTCCAGCGCGTTGACCCCAAGCTCTTTCAGATAGGGGATCTTTTCCCGGATTCCCTGGAAAGTTCCCTTTGCATGGACACCGGAACCGGAGTCTTTCGTGAATCCGCGTACATGGGTCTTATATGCCACCAGCTCCTCATATGGCAGGTTCAGCGGCCGCGTCTTCATCACCGGCTTCTCCGGGATCATGGACGCGATCCCGGCCCCATCCTCTGGCATTTCCTGGCCGAATTTCTCCCGGCCGCGCAATTCTTTTGTATAGATATCCTGTACGATTTTTCCGTCTATGCGGTAATTGTACGAAAATGTTCCGTCCTCCAGCCCTCTGATCAGAACACTGCTCACCGTTCCGATCCTGTCTTCTTCTTTCAGAGGAATCTCCTGCCACACGTCCTTTGACCGTTTTCTGTACAGCAGCAGGCTCGCTTCCTTTCCCTCCGGTACCGCCACGGTAAAATTATACCCTTCCGTTGTCTTCACCGCGCCCCAGAGTGCCGGATTCCCCGGTTCTGTCTGGAATTTTCTCACAACTGTACGCATCCTCTCACTACCAGCCTTTCCCTTTCGCCCTGCCCTTTGACAGGACTTTTTCTACTGTGTTTCACGGCGCGTCAAAACAGCGCCGGTCTGGTAACCGTTCCGTCCACGGAACGATTACCCAATCTGTCAATCCTTCGCAACGATTCAGCTGGCTGAATCGTCACAATCCTTCAGATCCAGTTCTACCGGACAATGGTCTGAACCAAGTATTTCCGTGTGAATCTTCGCGTCCTCCAGGCGTCCCTCCAGGGCCTTTGACACACAAAAATAGTCGATCCGCCACCCCGCGTTCTTGGCGCGGGCGGAAAAACGGTAGGACCACCAGGAGTAGATCTGCTCCTGGTCCGGATAAAAATAGCGGAAGGTATCTATAAACCCATGCTCCAGAAGGGCCGTAAATTTTTCCCGCTCCTCGTCGGTAAAGCCTGCGTTTCTACGGTTGGTTTTGGGATTTTTCAGGTCGATTTCCTGGTGCGCCACATTCAGATCGCCGCAGAAGATCACCGGTTTCGTTTCCTCCAGTTTCTTCAAATAGGAAAGAAACGCGTCCTCCCACTCCATACGGTAAGGCAGCCTTGCCAGCTCATTCTGGGAATTCGGCGTATAGACGGTGACAAGATAAAATTCCGGGTATTCCAAAGTGATCACGCGGCCTTCCCGGTCGTGCTCCTCCACGCCGATTCCAAAAACCACCGACAGCGGCTCCTGTTTTGTAAACACCGCGGTTCCGGAATAGCCTTTTTTCTCCGCGTAATTCCAGTATTGATAATATCCCGGAAGTTCCAAATCGATCTGCCCTTCCTGCAGCTTTGTCTCCTGAAGACAGAAAATATCCGCGTCCGCTTCCTTAAAATAATCCAGAAAACCTTTCGTCACGCAGGCGCGCAGTCCGTTCACGTTCCATGAAATAAGTTTCATCTGTTTCTCCTGTTATCTGATTCTTTTTATCGTGTAACCCATGGTTAATCGTCTAAGTTTTCAGACAATAACTCAAGTTTATTATAGCATAGAAATCCTGGGAATGAAACCTTTTTTGTAACGATTCAGCCGGCTGAACTGTTACTTAGTAACTATTCAGCCAGCTGAATCGTTACGTTACTTATGTTACCTTTTTTTGCCGGCCGTACCTGTCGCAAAACCCGCAGGGTTTTCACCGTCTGGTCGGCGGTTCCGTGAAATTCACAGCCGGCTTCCCGGTACCGGAGAATGGAGCGGATCTGTTCGTCTGTTATGCGCTCCCCGGGACACAGCAGGGGGATCCCCGGGGGATAAGGAACAACCATTTCCTTTGTGACTCTGCCTGCGCTCTCCTCCAGAGGGAGGATTTCCCAATCGCGGGCAAAATATGCCTCTCTCGGAGTGGCCGCCTGCTCCGGCAGCGTAAATACCTGAAATTCTCTGGCAATATTTTCTGAATTTTTCACTGAATACTGTCCATCCCCGGAGCTATGTCCTGTTTCCCGCAGTCTTTCGTCAGCGTGTACCTCCGGCAGATACTTGCGGCTCCGCTCCTGCTCCACCAACGCTTTTACGGCCTGCACCAGCCGCCGGATATCCTCCGGCTCATTGGCAAAGGTGATGACAGCCACCACATTTTCTTCATCTGTCAGCTCCGGACTGACACGGAAGTTTTCATAGAGAAGCGTTCCCAGACGGTACCCCGGGATTCCCGCGTCCCAGGCGGAAAAAACCAGCCGGGTTTCGTCTTTGCCGAACATGGCGGGAATACCCTTTTTCTCATCGTCCAGCACGCGTACCCCTGGAATGGTTCTCAGTCCTTCCCGAGCCAGTGCGGCCAAATGGAGCGCTTTTTCCATCATAGCTTCCCCGTGAAGGGCCAGTTCTCTTCTCGCCGCATCCAGGGAAGCCATCAGAAGATAGGACGGCGAGGTACTCTGCACCAGATGAAGATTCTCCGCCACCCTTCCCGCGTCCATACGCCCCGTCCCCAGGTGGAGCAGCGAGCTTTGGGTGAAGGAGCCTGCGGTCTTGTGAAAACTTTGCGCCACCGCGTCGGCGCCGCTGGCGAGGGCGCCTTTGGGCAGGCGGTCTGAAAAATACAGGTGAGAACCATGGGCCTCGTCCACAAGCAGAAGCGCGTTATGCCTCCGGCAGATTTTGGCGATCCGCTCCAGATCGCTGGTGATCCCATAGTAGGTGGGGCTGACCAGAAGCACCGCTTTACTCTCCGGCTCCCTTTGGAAAGCCTTCTCTATGGCCTCCGGCGTGACGCTTCCCCAAAGATTCCATGCCTCCAGGTATTCCGGCATCACATAGACCGGCGTGGCGCCGCTCATGATCAGTCCCATCAGCACAGATTTGTGGACGTTTCTCGGCACAATGATCTTCTCTCCTTCTCCCACAGCGGACAGCACCATGACCTCGTTGCCGCAGGTGGTCCCATTGACCAGAAAGAAGGTCCGGCGCGCGTCAAACAACCGCGCCGCCAGCTCCTGCGCCTCCCGGATGGGGCCGCTGGCCTGATGGAGGTCGTCCAGCCCCTCAGCCTCGGACAGGTCCAGGGCCGCCAGATTTTTTCCTGTCAGCGCCGGGTTCAGGCCTTTCAGGAACCGATGGGCCGGAATGCGGAAATACGCCGGCTCTTCGTCCCGAAACGCTTCCAGCGCTTCCAACAACGGCATACGCTCCTGCGCGTTTTTATTTGGTTGCTTTTGCATTTCTTCTAATTGTTTTTTTTCCATTTGCTTTCCCACAAAAACAAGGAACCCCTTCCGGAGCCAGCGGGCGCAGTCTTATGCGTCTTCTGATTCCGGGACAGGTTCCCTGCAATGACCGGTCAGACCGGCGTTTCTTTCATTTTCCCTGTTTTATTGTAACAATTCAGCCAGCTGAACTGTTACGTTTTATTCTACCGGTAAGATCCAGCCGTATTTGTCCTCGATCCGTCCCCACTGGATGCCAGTCAGCGTATCATAAAGCTTCTGGGTCAGCGGCCCAATCTTGAAGTCGTTGATCATCACCTTGTCGTCCTTGTATACCAGTTCGCCTACCGGTGATACTACGGCGGCAGTACCTGTTCCGAACGCTTCCTCCAGTGTGCCGTCATGGCCTGCTTTCATCAGATCGTCGATGGACAGATGGGTCTCATTGACTTTATACCCCCAGTCTTTCAGGATATGAATCAGAGAATCGCGGGTAACGCCCGGAAGCACAGTACCCTCCAGCGGCGCGGTGTAGATCTCGCCGGCGATCTTAAACATAATGTTCATGGTTCCAACTTCTTCCACATACTTGCGGTGAACGCCGTCCAGCCAGAGTACCTGGGTACATCCCATCTTCTCCGCTTTTACCTGGCCTGCGATGGAGCTCGCGTAGTTTCCGCCGCATTTTGTGAAGCCGGTGCCGCCCTGTACCGCGCGGACATACTCATCCTCCACAAGGATCTTCACCGGGTCGATGCCTTCCGGATAGTAAGCGCCTACCGGACTGGTGATAATCACAAATTTATAGGATTTCGCCATATGTACGCCGAGGCTGTACTCTGTGGCAAACATAAACGGACGGATATAAAGAGAAGTATCCGGTTCAGACGGCACCCAGTCCTCCTGAACACGAACCAGTTCCTTCACTGCCTGCACGAACATTTCCTCCGGAACCGCCGGCATGCACAGACGCGCGTTGGACTTGATCATACGGCGCGCGTTCATTTCCGGACGGAACAGCTGAACCTTTCCTTCCTCTGTGCGGTAAGCCTTCAGTCCCTCAAAGGTCTCCTGCGCATAGTGGAGTACCATTGTGGCCGGATCCATGGCGATCGGCGCGTAGGGTACGATACGGGCATCATGCCACTCCTGTCCCTGGTCCCAGTCCATCACGAACATATAATCAGTAAAATGTTTTCCGAAGCCGAGATTTTTCTGATCCGGCTTCTCCATGGGATGTTCTGTTTTTTCGAATCTGATTTCCATAATACTTCCTCCCCGGCAGATCCTGCCGTTTTACTTAAATTTAACTGTTCAGCTGTTTTCTTTCTCGCAGAGATGCGCGTTTCGTGGTGACGGCTCAGATGTGCTGAGTTGTTATGTCCGCTGAAAATCCGCCGAAAAGTTATGTAAAATTTTTTCTGTAAACAGTATAAAACCGTAAACCTTTCACGTCAATAGAAAATATCCCCAAACGCCAAAATGTTGTGGGGTGGGGTGAGGGCGGACGAAAGGAGGCGGAGGCCAAAGGGAAGCGGGCGCGGCGGGCGGTATCGGGGCAGGGGGACGGCTGGAAAGATGCGGAAACTCTAAACGTGCGCAGGTGCCTCCAGACGGGTACCGATGCGATTCACCAGGAATGCCTGATGCATTCCCGGTTCAGCGCATCTCAGGCGCCGGACTTGCCGTCCTGCGCCTGCCCCGTCTGGAGGCGCCTGCGCGCGTTAAGAGTTTCCCGCCTCTTTCCAGCCGTCCCCCTGCCCCGATACCGCCCGCCGCGCCCGCTTCCCTTTGGCCTCCGCCTCCTTTCGTCCGCCCTCACCCCACCCCACAACATTTTGGCGTTT